>CALVLF010000090.1 GCA_944336625.1 uncultured Clostridia bacterium | reverse complement strand
CGCCTTTTTTGGCATGCAAAAAAGCAACATATCCAAAGGAGGAAATCACGATGAAGATGAAAAACTGCCTGGCCCTGTGCCTGGCTTTGGCCCTTGTGCTGGCCCTGGTGCCGGGGGTGGCGCTGGCAGTGGATGAGGCAGCGCAGGTAGAAAATGGAAATGCATATTCTACCGTACAAGAGGCCATCGATAACGCAAATGGAGCCAAGGTTACGCTTCTTAGAGATGTCACGGAAAGCATCACCATTCCCTCCGGGAAGAACATCACTCTGAACATCCCCGATGGCGTTACTCTGACAAATATAGAAGGCAGCCATACTATTACGGTAAAAAGTGGTGGCACCCTGACCATCACCGGCAGCGGCACCGTGGACAATGTGTCTCACAGTAAGGGATCGCTGGTGAACGAGGGAACCGCCTATCTCAACGGTTGTACCTTCACCCGGAGCAAAGAGGCTAGTACAAGTGCTACAAATTCTGGCAGCAATAGCTGGTATGTTATAGATAACCAGGGTACCATGACCATCAATGGAGCTATCGTGAAGAACGAAGGTCATTTTTCCTCCTTGATTCGTAACTTAGGAACAGCATCTTCTCCAGCGAACTTGGAGATTCAGAGCGGTTTGCTACAACAGAATGATTTTATTGCCGTAAAGAATGACGATTATGGCGATCTCAAGGTCACTGGAGGAACGATCATATCCAATGACCAGGCGATCCAAAACTGGGCGACTGCGGATGTCTCCGGCGGCACCCTGCAAGGACCGGTCATCACTTGGGCGTATGGCGATGGTGGTAGTAGCGAGACCACGATCTCCGGTGATGCAAAAATAACCGGCAATGTCTATGCCGTCACCTATTCTGGCACTGCTGTCCCCACTGTAGAGATCAGCGGTGGTACTGTGAATGGTACCTTGGGTAAATTCACGTATAGTAATGGTCTCGATCCAGCGGAGCCTACTTCCTCAGGGCAGAAGATCTCTGTCACCGCCGGTTCCTTCTCCAGCGATGTAAAGGACTACATCCAGAGCGGCTATGACCAGCTGGCCTATAGCAGCAACAATTATGTGGTAGGCCAGTACAGCGATACCACCGCCGCCAACACCATGGGCCAGACCGTATATAAGGTGACCTATACCCAAGCGGACGGTACAATAGTGGACGTATATTACTTGAATCAGGCGGAGGCCCAGACTGCGGCTGAAGCCGCTGGCATGGCTGCTGGCAGCGTCATCACGGTCACCATACCTACCTCCACCGGCGGCAGCAGCACCCCCAGCACCTACCCCGTATCCACCCCCAGCGGCCTGGCAGGGGGCACGGTGAGCGTCAGCCCCGCATGGGCCAGCAGCGGCGCTACCGTCACCATTACAGCCCTGCCGGAGGCGGGCTATGGGCTGGCTTCCCTCAGCGCTACCGATGCCAATGGGAATGCCCTCCTTCTCACCAAGGTCAGCGATACCCAGTATACCTTCACCATGCCCAGCAGCCGGGTGCGCATCGATGCCGCCTTTACTTCCCTCATCTTCCTTTCGCCCCCCAAGACCGGCGGGGCAGTGAGCCAGACCCTGGCAGCATGCCTGCTGGCCCTGGGGGCTGCGGGGGCGGTAACCGCCCTCAGGCGGCGCAGCCGGTAAGCCCGGGCAAATCCATAGAAAAAGCGGCGGCTTCGCCGCTTTTTCTATTTCCCCCAGGCCCTTTTCAGGCAGGCAACCCCCAGGGCCAGCTCCTTTTCGGATAGGCCGCCATAGCCCAGCAGAACGCTGCCGCTGTAGCGGGGGGGCATAGGGCCGATGAAATAGGAGGAGATGGGGTAAACCCGCACCCCCTCCCGCCGGGCGGCGGCGCAAAGGTCCCCTTCGCCCCGCCCCGCCCTGGAGGAAACCAGAAGATGATGCCCTGCGTTTTCCCCGTGGATGGCCAGGGACGCGGGGAAAGCCCCGGCCAGGGCCTTCTCCAGATAAGCCCGTTTATTGCCGTAAATCACCCGCATTTTATTCAGATGGCGCTCATAGTAGCCATCCCGTATAAACGCGCAGAGCACCCGCTGTTCCAGCCGGGAGATGGGGGAGGCAAAGGAGCCAAAGCCCTCTTTATACCGCGCCAGAAGCTGGGGGGGCAGCACCAGGAAGCCCATGCGCAGGGCCGGGGCGATGGATTTGGTGAAGGTACCCAAGTAGATCACCTTATCATGGCTGTCGATGCTTTGCAAAGAGGGGAGGGGGCGGGTGTGGTAGCGGAACTCGCTGTCGTAATCATCCTCGATGATATAGCGGTTCTTTCCCGCTTCCGCCCAGTGGAGCAGCTGAATACGCCGGGAGATGGGCATGCTGATGCCCAAGGGAAACTGATGGGAAGGGGTGATATAAACCACGGTGTTTTCCAGCCCCTGCAGAGGCGTTGCAGGCATGCCCGCCCCATCTACGTCGATGGGCAGGGTAGGATACCCCATATGCCGGAAGATTTGATAAGCTTTGTTATAGACCGGGTTTTCCAGGGCGATGGTGAAGGAATTGCCTAGAATGTATCCCAGTACCAGCAGCAAATGATCCGCCCCGGCGCCGATGATGACCTGTTCCGCCTGGCAGCGTACGCCTCTGGAGGAATAGAGGTAGGTGGCAATCACCTGCCGCAGCTCCAGATCCCCCTGGGCGGCAGGCCGCTTGAGAACGTCCGGATCATATTCATTGAAGGCGGCTTTGAGGAGCTTTCGCCAGGTATTATAGGGGAAGGCATCCTTATCTACCGTATTCGCGGAGAAATCCACCAGCAGGCCCGGATCCTCCGGCTCCGGCGGGTGGGGCTCCGGGGGCCGGGGCCGCAGGCCCTTCAGCTGCCCCATGGGGCATACAAAATAGCCCCGCTTGGGCCTTGCCTCTATAAAACCTTCGCAGGCCAGCTGGGCATAGGCCCCATCCACCGTGGTGACGCTTACCCCCAAATCTGCAGCCAGCTTTCGCTTAGAGGGAAGCTTTTCATGGGCTGCCAGCGCTCCGCTGTAAATATCCTCCTTGAACTGATCGTAAATCTGCCAATATAGGGGCTTTCCTGCCTGTTCCGGCGGCCGCAGGGTGATCATGGGCACCTCCAAACTGATATTATAAAATAATTAAAAACTGAGATTATCTAAAGTATCAGTTTTGTATTATTATAGATTGCGGAGAACAAAAGCACAAGGAGGATGTAACATGGAACGGCAAAAAC
The DNA here is from genome assembly GCA_944336625.1 of uncultured Clostridia bacterium. Lineage (GTDB taxonomy): Bacteria > Bacillota > Clostridia > Christensenellales > CAG-138 > Pelethousia. The sequence goes on along the minus strand of CALVLF010000090.1, from coordinate 2,870 downwards.
GAGCGCTTGCGGTTCATGATATTTCTTGCGTAGGGCGCTGCTCCCTGACGGTAGCGCTGCCCATCATCTCGGCAGCGGGGGTAGATACGTCCATTCTGCCCACGGCGGTTTTATCCACCCATACCGGCGGGTTTACCGGCTATACCTATCGGGATTTGACGGAGGATATCCTGCCCATTGCGGATCATTGGCAGACCCTGGGCCTGCATTTTGACGCCATCTACACGGGCTATCTGGGCTCTTTCCAGCAGGTGCAGCTTGTGATGGAGCTGTTTAACCGCTTCAAAAAAGCGGATACTCTGGCCCTGGTGGATCCGGCCATGGCGGATAACGGCGTGCTTTATGGCGGCTTTGCCCCGGAATTCCCGGCGGAGATGAAAAAGCTCTGCGCCAAGGCGGATATCATCGTGCCCAATATTACGGAATCCGTCCTCATGCTGGGGGAGGAATATAAAGATGGGCCCTATACCCAGGCATATATCGAGGGCCTGCTGGGCCGCTTGCAGGAAATCGGCGCCCAGGAGATCGTCCTAACCGGCGTCCATTTCGACGATAAACAGCTGGGTGCGGCCTGCCTGAATAAGGATGGGAAGATCAGCTATGCCTTCCAGGATCGGATAGCGGGCTATTTCCATGGCTCGGGCGACGTATTTGCCAGCGCCCTATTGGGAGCTCTCCTGCGGGATAAATCCTTGGAGGAGGCTATGGCCATCGCTGTGGATTATACGCAGCGCTCCGTTGCCTTGACGGCTGATGCCGGCCAGGAAGCCCGCTATGGCGTCTGCTTTGAGAGGGCGTTGCCCTTCCTCCTGGAACGCTTGGGGTAATTCCGAAAAAGCATAGCGTTCCTACACACCATCCAAGAGAGACATATTTGGAAGAGCTTAGGCATCCCCCGGGATACCTAAGCTCTTTTTGTCAGCTATGCGTCTAATTCTTTACCACAGTGGGCGCAATATTTCCGGCGAGAAAGGGGCCCCAGATTTTTCCCGCAGTTAGGGCATCGCCAAAAAGCCGCGCTACAGATAACAAATAAAAGCAAGGTCCCAACTGCAAGACAGGCGAGCCAAGTTTGATGCAGCAAAATGAAAAGCAGATATAGGATACAAAACAGGACTAACAGCACAATAAGCACCTTGCGGGTTATTGCTAGGGACATAGGATAGCTCCTCACATGGCTAAATAGGATAGAACCTTGGCGTTGGCTTGGGCGCTTAAGGCGTCCTCATCCAGATTGGCAAGGCGGCCATTCTGGACGGTGATTTTCCCGTGAACGATTGTAATATCCACTGCGCCTTTTAGGCCCACGGTGCCCAGGAGGTTCTTGGGGTCCAGGCAGGCGCCCGCAAGCTCCAGCCGGCGGCTGTCCACCAGGAACAGGTCCGCGCATTTCCCAGGAGAAAGCTGGCCGATATCCCTCCGCCCCAGGAGCCTTGCGCTGCCCCGGGTGGCCATTTTCAGGATGTCATAGGCGGTTGGGGCTTTTTCCCCGCTGGTGAGCCGGTGCAGAAGATAGCAGACCCGCATTTCTTCCAGCAGGTTGCTGCCATCGTTGCTGGCGCTGCCATCCACGGCCAGGCCTACGGGAACCCCCAGCTTCAGCATTTCAGGAATCCGGGCTACCCCGCTGGAAAGCTTCATGTTGGAAATGGGACAATGGGCCACGCCCGTCCCAGTTCGGGCCAGCTCCCGCAGCTCCTCCGTATTAAAATGGATGCCGTGGGCATACCATACGTCAGGGCCAGTCCAGCCCAAGGTCTCCATATAGGCATAGGGCCGCATGCCAAACTTTTCCAGGGTAAAGGCTTCCTCGTCTCTGGTTTCGCAAAGGTGGGTATGGAGCCGTACGCCATAGGACCGGGCCAGAAGGGCGCTTTGCCGCAGCAGCTCCCCGCTGACGGAGAAGGGGGAGCAGGGAGCCAGGACGATGCCGCCCATGGCTCCGGGCCGGTCATCCTTATAGGCTTCGATGAGGCGCTGGCTGTCCTTCAGAATTTCGTCGATGGATTGCACTACGCTGTCCGGCGGCAGGCCTCCGTCCTTTTTGGAAAGATCCATGCTACCCCGGCTGGCGATGAAGCGAATGCCCAGGGACCGGGCCGCTTCAAACTGTGCCCCGATGAGATCCCCTGCCTCCCCTGGGAAAACATAATGATGATCAAAACAGGTGGTGCAGCCGTTTTTCATCAGCTCTCCCAGGCCCACCAGGGAGGATAGGCGCACTGCTTTCCAGTCCAGGCCCTTCCAGATCTCGTAGAGGGCTTTTAGCCAGTCGAATAGCTCCATGCCCTGTACCTGGGGCAGGTTTCTGGAAAATATCTGATAGAGATGATGATGGGTATTCACAAGGCCCGGATAGCAAAGCATATGGGCAGCATCGATGATCGTATCCGCTTCCTGCGCTTCGGGGGGCAGCTGAGAGCCCATATACTCGATAAAGCCATCCCTGCAAAAAATATGGGCATGCTCCAGAAGCTGGTCTTTATCATCACAGGTCACAATTGCGCGGCAATTTTGAATGAGCAGGGTAGACATGGGACATACCTCCTAAATGCATAGAATAATGGGCGGTGAAAAAGAAAAGAGCACCGCGAAGGATGCTCATAGTGGGGCCGAAGGCGGCCCCGTAGAAACTCCCGGGCCATTTTCCCAGGATTATATGGCCTCTTCTCAGTATAACACAGGCCTAGCCGGGAAGCAAGCTTACCAGGGCCGCCGGCCACAAACGAAGTGCGAGCGCCAGTAGCTGGTGTCAAAAGAACGCTTCACAACCTTGCCATTGGCGCTGGAGGCGTCAATCATCCGGCTGCTGGAGATTACGATTCCCACATGGCCTACCTTGGAGTAAGCGTTGTTATAGAAGAAGATCA
>CALVLF010000089.1 GCA_944336625.1 uncultured Clostridia bacterium | reverse complement strand
GGTTGCCCGGCGGGGCTGGCCTCCATCGTTGGCGCCCACCATGGCAAGCCGCAGCAGAATGAACCGGACAATTTTATCTGCGACCAGCTGGAACTTTATCCGGGCAACTATTGGGGAAAGGGCAGGGAGCAAAAAGCCCAATGGCGGGCCATCTGGCGGGAGCTCTTGCAAGCGGCCCTGGAACGGGGCGGCCTTTCCAGCCTGGATAAGCTGCCCCTGCTGACAATACCCGCCCAGATCCTTTTGACGGGGCTTTTGACCATGGCGGACTGGATCGCCAGCAATCCCCGCTATTTTCCGCTGATTAGCGCGGAGGAGCTGGGAGAAGAAAGCCTGTATCCCGCCAGGGTAGAGGCAGCCTGGCAGGCCCTCTCCTTGACATTCCCCTGGGAAAGCCAGCAGATGGCCCTGGATGCGGCGGATTTTCAGGCGCGCTTCGGCTTCCCGCCCAATGCGGTGCAGAAAGGGGTATTGACTGCTGCTGCCCAAATGCAGGGCCCGGGGCTGCTCATCCTGGAGGCGCAGATGGGCGCCGGAAAGACCGAGGCCGCCCTGGCTGCCGCGGAGATCTTCGCAGCCCGCTTCCAATGCGGGGGGCTGTTTTTCGGCCTGCCGACCCAGGCTACGGCCAACGGTATCTTTCCCCGGCTGAAAAACTGGGCTGCTGCTCAGTCCCAGGAAATGGCCCATTCCATCCGCCTGGCCCACGGGGCTGCGGCGCTGAATGAGGAATATCGCCAGCTTTTCTCCGGCCAGGCCCAAACCGAGGAAGATGAAGAGGGCCTGCTGGTGCATAGCTGGTTTCAGGGGAACAAGCAGGCGCTGCTGGCGGATTTTGTTATCGGCACGGTGGATCAGCTCCTGCTGGCGGCCCTGAAGCAGCGGCACCTTATGCTGCGGCACCTGGGCCTGGCGGGCAAGGTGGTGATCATCGATGAATGCCATGCCTATGATGCGTATATGAACCAGTATTTGGATAGGGCCCTGGCCTGGCTGGGATGCTATCAGGTACCGGTGCTGCTCCTTTCCGCCACGCTGCCAGCCCGGCGCCGGGGGGAGCTGGTGCGGGCCTATCTGGGAGGTAGGGCCAAGGCTGGCCCCTGGGAGCGCAGCCAGGACTATCCCCTCCTCACCTGGACGGAGCGCGGCGCGGTCCTTCAGCAAGCCGTTCCCCTGCCGCCCGGAGAAAGGCAGATAGCCTGCGGATTCATGGAGGAAAAAGCCCTTCCGGCCCTGCTCCGGGAAATGCTGGAAGCGGGGGGCTGCGCCGGCATTATTGTGAATACGGTAAAAAAGGCCCAGGCCTTGGCCCAAAGCCTGGGGGAAGCCCTGACGGAGTTCGAAATTCTCCTCGTCCATGCCCAGTTCATCCTGCCGGATCGGGCGGAAAAGGAGCAGGAGCTTCTTTCCCGGCTGGGAAAGGAAAGCACGCCAGCGCAGCGGCAGCGGCTGATCGTTGTGGGAACGCAAGTGCTGGAGCAGTCCCTGGATATCGATTTTGATTACCTGATAACGGAGCTGTGCCCCATGGACCTGCTGCTCCAGCGAATCGGCCGCCTGCACCGTCACCGGCGGAAGGGCCGGGGGCCGAAGCTGCAAGCCGCCTGCTGTACCATATTGGACCGGCGCGACGGGAGCTTTGACGCAGGGAGCTTGGCTGTTTATGGGGAGTGGCTCCTGTGGCGGACCCGAAAGCTGCTGCCCAAGGAGATCTGCTTGCCCCGGGATATCCCGGCGCTGGTGCAGGCCGCCTATGGCTGGGAGGAAGCGGACTGTCTGGCGCAGGAACCGGGGAGCGAAAAAGCACGGGAAGCCTATGCGAAGGGGCAGGCGGCTTTGCGCCACCGGGCGGAGGCCTTTGCCATTTTGCCGCCGGATAAAAACCCCCAGCCCGGCGAAGGGCTGGATGACTGGATGGATGCGGAAGGGGCCCGGTCCGAAGCCGGAGCCCGGGCTGCCGTTCGCGATGGGGACCCTTCCATCGACGTGCTGGTAATGGTCCGGCGGGCAGGGGGCAGCATCCATTTCCTGCCCTGGCAGAATGGCGGGGCGCAGGTGGCGGCGGACAGGCCTCCCTCCTGGGAGGAAAGCCTCCAGATCGCCCGGCAGAAGCTGCGGTTACCCGGCTATTTCAGCCGCCGCTGGAACGTGTCCACGGTGATCGACGAGCTGGAGACGGCCAACCGGGCAGCCCTGCCCGAATGGCAGAAAGCCCCCCTGCTTCGGGGGGAACTGGTGCTGCTGCTGGATGAAAACCTCTGCGCCCGCCTGGGGGATGCGGTGCTGCAATATAGCCGGGCAGAGGGATTGACCTATAGGAAGGAGGAACCGGATGAAGGAAGTGGAGTTTAACCTGTTGGAAGAGCCCTGGATTCGCCTGCTGCGGCCCGATTGCAGGGTGGAGGAGGTCTCCCTGGCAGAGGCCCTGTATCATGCCCAGGATTACCGGGACCTGGCCGGGGAGCTCCCCACCCAGGATTTCGCCCTGCTGCGGCTGCTGCTGGCGGTGTTGCACGGGGTGTTTGGCCGGGTGGATGCCAGCGGGCAGCCAGGCGAGATCACCAGCCCCAAAGAGGCGGTTCTGCGCTGGAAAAGCCTGTGGCAGCTGGGGCATTTTCCAAAGAAGCCCATTGGGGATTATCTGGAAAAATGGCACGACCGCTTTTGGCTGTTCCATCCCGAGCGGCCCTTCTGGCAGGTGCCGGAAGCGGCCATCGGCACGGAATACTCCGCTGCAAAGCTCAATGGGGAGCTTGCAGAGAGCGGGAACAAGCTGCGGCTGTTCCCTGCTTATGCCGGCGCCGGCAAGAGGGAAATGAGCTATGGGCAGGCGGCACGCTGGCTGCTGTATGTCAATGGCTTTGATGATACCTCCGCCAAGCCGAAAGGCAAGGGGTTACCATCCACAGGCGCAGGATGGCTGGGCAAGCTGGGGCTAATCCAGGCCCAGGGAAAGAACCTCTTTGAAACCCTGATGCTCAATCTAACCCTGCTGCAGGACGGGAACAAACTGTGGGGCAAAGGCTGCCCCTGCTGGGAGCTGCCAGAGCGGCGGGGCGGTGAGCGCATCCAAATCCCCTTGCCGGATAATCCGGCGGCCCTGCTTACCCTCCAGTCCCGGCGGCTGCTGCTATATCGGGAGGAGGGGGATAAAGTAACGGGCTACAGCCTGCTGGGCGGGGACTTCTTCCCCCGGGAAAATGCCTTGGCTGAGCAGATGACCGTATGGCGGACGAGCCAGGAAAAGAAGGATGGGCCTATCGTTTATCTGCCTAAGCGGCATGATCCTGCCAAGCAGTTCTGGCGGGAATTCCCTGCGGTGTTTTCCCAGACGGCGGATACCCGGCCCCCTGGCATCGTAAGCTGGATCGTCCAGCTGCAAAATCCGCAGGATGGCTGCCTGGATAGGAGGTCCGTCATTCATTTTCGAATCGTGGGCGTAGCCTATGGAGATAAGGATTTCTTCGTAACGGATACCTTCAGCGATGGCCTTTCCTTCCATGCTGCCCTGCTGGATGAGCTGGGGATGCGCTGGCGCCGGCTGATTACGAAGGAGATCCGGTTCTGTGAAAAAGTGGCAGGGGCCCTGGGTTTTCTGGCTGGCGACCTGGCCATTGCAGCGGGCGGCGGGGGGAATTCCGCCCCCCAGGCTGCCAGGGAGCGGTTCTATTATGAGATCGACTTGCCCTTCCGCCAGTGGCTCCAGGATATTGACCCGGACTGGGATGTTGAAGAGACCGAAGAGAGCATTCGCTCCTGGCGGGCAAAGGCCCAGCAGATTGCCCGGAGCCTGGGGCACCAGATGGTCTTTCAGGCGGGAAACGCAGCCTTTACAGGGCGCTGGGTGAGCAAGGAGGGCCAAAAGGGCAAGAAGAAAGAGGAAAAGGTCTTTTATTCGGCCCCTAAGGCCTATAATATCTTTCTTGCGAGCATTAAAACGATTTACAAGGAAAAGGGAGGAGCATAATGGCAGAGCAAATGCTTTTACGCGTAAAAGACGAAGCAGCCCGGCGCTTGCGCAGGCTGCAAAGCCTGCCGGAGCATCCGCAAAAGGCCGCCCTTGCCAATCTCCGGCGGGGCGTGGGCCGGGCTCCGGGGGAACTGCCGGAGCTTTGGGGCATATTCCTGCAGGAGCTTCCCCCGGATATGGAGAGCCGGGATGGCGCCCCTACCCGGGCGGAGTGGGCCATTTACCTGGCCCTTACCCTATATGCCCTCCATCAGCAGGGGCATAGCCTGCCCCAGGATAACATGCACCGGCAGGGCATAGGCTTCGGGCAGGCGGTTCGGGGCCTGGTGAAGGAGGAGGAGAGCCCGGAAGAGAGCAGCATCCTGCGCCGCTTCAATGCCCTGGCCACGGCGGATACCATGCCGGAACGGGCCCAGCACCTAAGGGGCATCATCCAGATGCTTCGGGCCAATGGGCTTCCCCTGGACTATGTGGCCCTTTCCGGCGATTTATATGCGCTCCAGATCCCTGCCCTGGCGCCCGGGGTGTGCCTGCGATGGGGACAGGATTATTACCGCACGGCTTCAGAAAAGGAAAAGACATCCGCAACAGCAGAAAATGAAAAGGAGAATTGACCATGGAGAATCAGCGACTGTATATCGACTTCCACATCCTGCAAACCGTGCCCCCCAGCTGCGTGAACCGGGATGATACCGGCAGCCCGAAAACGGCCGTCTATGGCGGCGTGACCCGGGCCCGCGTTTCCTCCCAGGCCTGGAAGCGGGCGGTGCGGCTCATGTTTAAGGAGGAGCTGCTGCCTGCGGAAGAGGTGGGCGCCCGCACAAAGAAGATCGTGGGCATGGTAGCGAAGGAGATTGCTGCCCTGGATCCGGGAAAAGACGGGGCGAAGCTCAGTAGGGCCGCCCTGGAAAACGCCGGCCTGAAGATTGTAAAAGACGATAAGGGTACAGACGCCCTCTTCTTCATGAGTAAGGCCCAGGCAAAGGCGCTGGCAGCCCTGGCCGTAAGCGGCAGCGAGGATAAAAAGGCCTATAAGGAAGCCCTGAAGGCCGCGCCCTCGGTGGATATAGCCCTGTTTGGCCGCATGGTAGCCAATGATCCTTCTCTCAATTATGACGCGGCTGTCCAAGTAGCCCACAGCATATCCACCCACGGGGTGCAGAATGAATACGATTACTTTACCGCTGTGGATGATTTGGGGCCGGAGGATAACGCAGGCGCCGGCCATCTGGGTACGGTGGAATATAATTCCGCCACCCTGTACCGCTATGCTACGGTGAATATCCGGGAGCTGGCAGCCAGCCTGGGGCGGGAAGCAGTGCCCCACGTCCTGCGGGCCTTTGGGGAAGCTTTCATCCGCTCCATGCCCACGGGTAAGCAGAATACCTTTGCCAACCGAACCCTTCCGGACGCGGTTTATGTAACCATCCGGAAGGATCAGCCCGTCAACCTTTGCGGTGCCTTTGAGCGGGCAGTGCTCCCGTCATCGGAAGGCTATGTGGGGCCTTCCCGGGAAAGGCTGATGGATTATGCCCGGCAGGTCTATGCCGATTATACGGGCGATCCTGCCGCAGCCTTCACCGCCGGGAGCGGCCTGGAAGCCCTGGCCCCGGCCCAGCCCCTGCCGCAAATGCTGGATGCGCTGGAGGCGGCCCTCGGGCAGTATTTAGATGCAAACGAGGTGGAATAATGGCCACCTTGCTGCTGCGGCTGGCCGCGCCTTTGCAGGCCTGGGGCGCGGACTCCAAATTCGAAACGCGGAAAACCAACCGGGAACCCACCAAAAGCGGCATAATTGGCCTGCTGGCAGCGGCCCTGGGCCTAAGCCGGGCGGAGGCAGGGGCGCTGGCCCAGCTCAATGCCCTGCGCTTCGGGGTGCGGGTGGACCAGGAGGGGAGCCTGCTGGTGGATTACCATACCGCAGGGAACCCTATGCCGGAGGAGGTGCGGGCGGCCCGCAATGCGGGGAAGGCGCCCAAGCCTCCCTATGTTTCCCACCGGTACTATCTGGCGGACGCAGTCTTTCTCATAGGGCTAGAAAGCCGGGATGAAGCCCTGCTGGGGCGGTTGCAAAGCGCCCTGACCCATCCTGCCTTTCCCCTGTTTCTGGGCCGCCGCGCCTGCCCGCCAACGCCGCCCCTTTGCCTGGGAATTCGTCCGGCAGGCCTGCTGGAGGCCCTAAAGCAGGAGCCCAGCCAGGCGCCGGAATGGAGACGGCCCCAGGGGCAGCCTTGCCGCATCCTGTTGGATGCGGAACCGGAGGCGGGCGGCGCGCTGCCCCAGCGGGATCTGCCCCTTTCCTTCAGCCCCATCCACCGGCAGTTCGGCTTTCGGCCGGTGCGGGAGCTGATGGCTCCCCTGCCGGCGGACCCGGGCAGCCAAGAAGACGATACAGAACATGATCCCTTTTTGGAATTGAGGTGAGCATTTATGTATTTATCCAGGGTAGAGCTGGATGAGACCCGGCGCGCGACCATGCGGGGGCTGGCGTCTCCCCGGATATTCCACGGCGCTGTGGAAAGCGCCTTCCCGCCTGGGCGCCGCCGCCGGCTTTGGCGGCTGGACAGGCTGCATGGCAGGCTGTATCTGCTCCTTTTGAGCGAAGACGTGCCGGATCTTTCCGGCATTGCCAGCCAGTTTGGCCCGCCCGGGGGCCGGGGCGCCATACAGACCCGGGATTATACCCCCTTGCTCCAGCGCATCCAGCTGGACGGCCTCTGGCAGTTCCGGCTTACGGCCAATCCCACAAAAAGCTGCCCCCGGAAAAGCGACCCCCAGGCCCGGGGCAAGGTATTGGCCCACTGCACGGTGGAATATCAAAAGCAGTGGCTGCTGGAACGGGCGCAGAAGCATGGCTTTTCCCTAGAGCCAGAGGAATTCACCGTTACGAAGGTGCGATGGCTGCATTTTCCCAAGGTGCGTGAAGGCGGAAGGCTGGTTACCCTGCTGGCAGTAACCTATGAGGGAACCTTGCGCGTTACGGATCCGGCGCTGTTTCAGGCTCTGTTGGTAAATGGGATCGGCCGGGGTAAAGCCTATGGCCTGGGGCTGATGACAGTCATGGGCCGGAGGTGAAGCAGAATGGGGGAACTGCCGGGCCTTATCCGCCCGGATCTACAGGCGCTGCCCCAGGTAAAGGACCGGATGACCTTTCTATATTTGGAGCATTGCACCCTGAGCAGGCAGGATGGAGCCATTACGGTTACCGATGAAAGGGGCATCGTCCATATCCCGGCCGCAGCCATTTCCGTGCTGCTCCTGGGCCCGGGGAGCCGCGTGACCCACCGGGCTATGGAGCTGATGGGGGATGCTGGGGTCAGCGCCATTTGGGTAGGGGAACATGGAGTCCGCTATTATGCCCATGGCCGGCCCCTCACCACCAAGACGACTCTGCTGCTCCGGCAGGCAGCGCTGGTCAGCAATACCCGTAAACATCTGGCGGTTGTAAGAAAAATGTACCAGCTCCGATTCCCAGAGGAGGACGTATCCAAGCTAACCATGCAGCAGCTTCGAGGCCGGGAAGGAAGCCGTGTCCGCCAAGCCTACCGGCAGGCCGCCAAAGAAAACGGCATTCCCTGGAAGGGACGGGCATATGATCCCCATGATTTTTTTTTTTTTTTTAGGGTAAACCAGGCCCTTTCCGCAGGGCATGCCTGCCTATATGGCCTGGCCTACGCAGCGATCGTAGCCCTGGGCTGCTCGCCTGGGCTTGGGTTTGTGCATGTGGGCCATGAACGTTCTTTTGTTTACGATATGGCGGATCTATATAAGGCAGAGGTTACGATTCCCATCGCGTTCCAAACCGCGGCAGAAGACCCGGAAGATCTACCCCGCGTTGTGCGCCGCCGTGTCCGGGATGCTATGGTGGAAAAACACATTCTTCCCCGCATGGTCCGGGATATCCGGTGGCTGCTTTCGGAGGAAGAGGGGCCGCCGGAGGAGGAAGAAACCCTATATCTTTGGGATTATCAGGCCGGCAAGGTAGCGAACGGAATAAATTATGAATATGAAAAGGAAGGCGGGGAAGAAGAATCGTCCTTATCACCATGACAAACTGTCCGCCGCGGCTGCGGGGCGATCTTTCCAAATGGCTTTGCGAGATTAATGCGGGGGTCTATGTTGGGCATATAAGCAGCCGGGTGCGGGATGCGCTGTGGGAGCGGGTATGTGCGAACCTGAAAAATGGCAGTGCTACCCTGGTATATACCACAAACGGCGAGCAGAAAATGGACTTTCGCGTACATAATAGCACATGGACGCCGGTAGATTTCGACGGAATAAAACTGATGCGGCGGCCCTTGCCCCAGGCGATACAGCCAGCTGACAGCCTGAAACCGGGGTTCAGCAAGGCAGCAAAACAGCAATTTCTGGGGAGGGGCGGCAGCGGACGGACGAAGCAGCAGGAATGCTATATTGTGCTGGATCTGGAGACCACCGGCTTGGACCCGGCAAGGGACAGCATTTTGGAGTTTGGTGCTCTGAAGATCCAGGATGGGGTGCCCACGGCCTCCTTTTCCAGGCTAGTAAGGTATGCAGGGAAAATTCCGGAGCCCATCGTAAAGCTGACGGGTATTACGGAAGAACAGATGGCGGAGCAGGGCGCAGAACTGGAGACGGCGCTGGATGCGTTTCTGCGTTTTATCGGGCAGGAGAAGCTGGTGGGCTATAATATAGCCTTTGATATGGAGTTTCTCCGAGCCGCCTGCGAGAAATATGCCCGGCCCTGGATCACCAATCCCTGCATGGATCTGCTGCCTCTGGCCCGCCGCAAGGTCTACGGCATAACAAATTATAAGCTGCAAACGCTGGCGACGCACTTTGGCCTGGAACAGAAGGAGTCCCACAGGGCCCTGGCGGATTGCGAACTGATCTATGCGCTGCGCAATAAACTGAAGGAAAACCACGGCCGATAAGATAAGAAAAGCCGCAAATCAGGCGTTTATTTAGCCTTTTCCCCGCATGCGCGGGGATGATCCTGATTCCGGTGCATACAGCGGGATATGTGCCAGCTTTTCCCCGCATGCGCGGGGATGATCCCTCATCATCTTCATCGTAGTAACTCCAAACGCCCTTTTCCCCGCATGCGCGGGGATGATCCAGAATATCGCTTCCCCCACCACTCATGCCGGGGCTTTTCCCCGCATGCGCGGGGTTGTTCCGGTAC
>CALVLF010000088.1 GCA_944336625.1 uncultured Clostridia bacterium | reverse complement strand
TTGGCAAGGCGGCGCTCTACCAAATGAGCTACTCCCGCAATGGTGCCTCAGAGTGGACTTGAACCACCGACACAGGGATTTTCAGTCCCTTGCTCTACCAACTGAGCTACCGAGGCATATGCTCCGCAACGCGGAGCCTTGGCGACCCGAAGGGGGCTCGAACCCCTGACCTCTAGCGTGACAGGCTAGCATTCTAACCAGCTGAACTACCGGGCCATTCTGGTGGGAACAACAGGGCTCGAACCTGTGACCCCTTGCTTGTAAGGCAAGTGCTCTCCCAGCTGAGCTATGCTCCCTTGCTTCGCTCGGACTGCGTGTCTCACGCGACTGCGAGAGTAAGTATACACCATTTTACACGCTTGTGTCAATCCCATTTTCCATATTTCTACGGAATATTTAGGAGGTCCTGGATGGACCTCCTAAATCAGAGATCCTGCCCTAGCTGTTCTGCCCAGTCATATCCCGAATGCAGCCAACGGGGCACACTTTGGCGCAGGCACCGCAGCGGCTGCAAAGCGTCTGATCGATTACCGCGCAGAAATTTTCCACCTTGATGGCTCCGGCCACGCAGGCCTTTACGCACCGTCCGCAGGCAATGCAGACATTGGTGCAAGCAGCTCTAGCGTCCTTGGCCATTTCGTGATTCTGGCAGGCTACAAAAACCGTATCATTGGCAGGCGTAAGATGGATGATATTCCGGGGGCATGCCTTGGTGCATTGGCCACAGCCTACGCATTTATCCTGGGAGATCCTGGCAATGCCGTCCGCCAGTTCGATAGCGCCGAAAGCGCAGGCCTTGATGCAGTCCCCCAGTCCCAGGCAGGCGCTGGCGCACTGTTTGGGGCCGCCGGCCAAGGAGGCCGCCATGGCGCAGCTTTCTATTCCCTCATAGCTATAGCGGGCTTTTGCCGCATCACAAGTGCCCCTGCAGAAAACGCGGGCCGTCTTAGCCTCCTCCGCCGCTCCACTATCCAGCCCCATGATGGAGGCAATGGCTGCAGCGCCGGCTGCGCCGGAAGCTGGGCAGCCATCCGGCCGCGCTTCCCCCCGGACAACCGCCTCGGCAAAGGCATCGCATCCTGCAAAACCGCAGGCGCCGCAGTTGGCTCCGCCCAGCACCTCGCGGATTGCAGACATGCGTGCATCCACTTCCACCGCGAACTTTTTATCCGCAATGCTTAAAACAACGCCAAATATGGCTCCCAGGGCGCCCATAATGCCCAGGGCAGATAGGATTACCGTCCAATTCATCGCTTAGCCTCCAATCCCGCTGAAGCCCATAAATGCCACGCTCATGAGCCCTGCGATGATGATACAGATGGGAAAGCCGCGGAAAGGCACCGGGATATCCGATGTTTCCAGCCGTTCCCGCACCCCTGCCATAAGCACGATGGCCAGCAGGAAGCCTAGGGCGCCGAAGGTGCCGTTGAGCACGGAATAGAGCAAATTATACTCTTCGGAAATATTAAGCACTGCAACGCCCAATACCGCGCAGTTGGTGGTGATCAGAGGCAGGTAGATGCCCAGGGCCTTATACAGGGAGGGGCTGCTCTTTTTAATGAACATCTCTACGAACTGCACCAGCGCCGCAATGATGAGGATAAAGGCGATCGTATTCAGATAGGCCAGCTGCAGCGGCACCAGGATCAGATGATAAACGACCCAGGTGAACAGCGATGCTAGGGCCATGACGAAAGTCACCGCAATTCCCATGCCAACGGCGGTCTCCACCTTATTGGAAACCCCCAGGAAGGGGCAGCAGCCCAGGAACCGGGAGAAGATAAAGTTGTGGGTGAAAACGCAGCTCACCATGAAAAGCAGGATACGCAAAACTTCGTTCATGCCTTCGCGCCCTCCTTTGCCGCTTTCTTCGCTTCTAACTTCCGCATAATAATATTAGCCAAGCCCAGAACTGTACCGAATACGATGAAGCCGCCGGGCGCCAGCACCAGAATAAGCATAGGCTGATAGGATGCCCCCATGATGGGTATGCCAAAGAGGGTGCCCGTTCCAAAAAGCTCCCGAATGCAGCCGATGATCGTAATGGCGATAGTGAAGCCCAAGCCCATGCCCAGACCATCCATAGCGGAAAGAAGCGGGCCGTTTTTGCTGGCAAAGGCTTCCGCCCGGGCCAGGATGATGCAGTTAACTACGATAAGGGGGATGAACAGGCCCAGGCTTTCATACAGGCTGGGCACATAGGCCTGCAGCAGCATCTGCACCATAGTCACGAAGGTACAGATCACTACAATGAAGGCCGGAATACGCACTTTATCCGGGATAAATATGCGCAGGAGGGATATAACAAAGTTTGAACCCACCAGAACGAAGGTAGCCGCCAGGCCCATGCCTATGCCGTTGATAGCGCTGGTAGTTACGGCAATGGTGGGGCAGGTGCCCAACACCAGGCGAAACGTAGGGTTTTCCGTAACAATGCCATTAAAAAAGACGCTGAAGAGGGATTTTTTCTTTTCCATTATGCCTTCTTCCCCTTTCCGTATACTCTCCCGGCACCCATGTATTTATCGAGGAGGGGGGTTGCGATATTCATTAAGAGGATCGCAAAGGTAACCCCCTCCGGATAGGAGCCGAAGTTCCGGATGATGCATGTCATCAGGCCGCAGCCTGCCGCGTAAACCATCTGCCCTTTTTTCGTCATCGGGCTCGTGGTATAGTCCGTAGCCATGAACACGGCGCCAAAGAGCATACCGCCGGAGAGAATACCCGCCAACACATCATTGCCCAGCAGCAAGGCAAGAACGGCGTAGCTGGCCACATAGATGACGGGGATATGCCAGCTGATCACACCCCGCAGGAGCAGGTATGCAAGGCCGATCAGGATGGCTGCCTTGCTCACCTCGCCAATGGTGCCGGGGATGAGGCCCAGGAACATCTGCAGCGGGGTAGCTTCCAACCCGCCCAGCACGGTTGCGGAGGATACCGCATCTACACCAATGCCCAGGCCGTATACCGGCAGGGTAAAGCTGGTCATGGCAACGGGCCAGCTCACCATCAGAATTGCCCGGGCGGTCAGGGCCGGGTTCATGAAGTTGCCTCCGATGCCGCCGAAAAGTTCCTTTACCAAGATGATGGCCACCAGGCTGCCGATCAAAGTAATCCACAGGGGGGCAGCCGCAGGCACATTCAGCGCGATCAGCATACCGGTAACGACAGCGGAGCAATCGCCGATGCGAATGGGTTTTTTCAGCAGCTTCTGATAGCCGTATTCCGCTGCCACAGCCGCCACGATGCCGATAAGAATATGCAAAAGGGCGCGCAGGCCGAAGAAAAATATACCGGCCAGGGCCGTGGGGATCATGGCAATCACCACATCCCGCATCAGCACCCGGGTGGTGTTTCCACTGAAAACATAGGGGGCGTTTGATACATGCAGGCTCATCTTTACTTGGCCCTCCTTGCTTCCCGCGCGATGGCGTCTTTAGTATTCTTAAAAACGGAGGTAAGCTGCCGCCGGGCAGGGCAGATATAGGTGCAGCAGCCGCAGACAACGCATTCCATTACATCGCATGCCTCCGCCTTTTTCAGATCCCCCTGGTCGCAGATATTGCGCATCCGATAGGGTTGCAGGCCCATGGGGCATACATCCAGGCAGCGGCCGCAGCGGATGCAGGGGCCTTCTTCCTGCGCCTTAGCCTCTTTTTCCGTCAGGGCAACCACGCAGTTGGTCCGCTTGCCGGTAGGCATGGCTGCATCAGGCACACACAGGCCCGTCATGCAGCCGCCCATGATCATGCGGTAAGGTTCTTCCGTATAACCCCCGCAGGCTTCTATCAATTCGGATACAGGGGTGCCAATCCGCACAAGGAAATTGCCGGGCGTTTTTACGCAGCCCGCCACGGTAGTTACCCGCTCAATAAGCGGGCGCCCCAGGAGGATAGCATCGGAAATGGCGGCAGCGGTTCCTGCATTGAGCACCACTACCCCCACGTCAATGGGCAGGCCTTTGGAAGGCACTTCCCGGCCGGTCACGGCCTGGATCAGCTGCTTTTCACTGCCCTGCGGGTATTTCGCCCGCAAGGAAACGACGCTGAGGCCCTCGAGCCCGGCAACCGCCTTTTGCATGGTAGCAATGGCGTCTTTTTTATTATCTTCTATGGCAATAATGCCTTTATTTACGTTTGTTGCCCGCATAGCCAGGCGCAGGCCCTGCACGATCCGCTCCGGGGATTCCAGCATCAGGCGATGATCCGCCGTTACATGGGTTTCGCATTCCGCGCCGTTGATGATGATCGTTTCGCAGGTTTTCCCCGCCGGGATGGTAAGCTTTACATGGGTGGGGAATGCAGCGCCGCCCAGGCCGCAGATGCCTGCCGCCTGAATAGCGGGAATGATAGCCGCCGGATCCACGCTCTCCACGTTTTTACCAAGGGGCGTAAGCTCTACCCATTCATCCTGCATATCATTGCGGATGGTGACGGTCATTTCCGGCTGGTCCATCATCATCATCTTGGGACGGACGCTGACCACCTCGCCGGATACGCTGGCGTGGACTGGCAAGCTGACGAATCCGCCGGATTCGCCGATGACCTGGCCCAGCTTAACATGGTCGCCAGCTTTAACAACGGGCGTACTTGGTTTCCCAAGGAACAGGGACATCGATAGTTCTACGACGCTGGGCGCATAGGGCTGAATCGGGGTATTGCTTGTAGAAGCCTTTCCCCCTTGTTGACGCTCCAACGGATGCACGCCGCCCCGAATGGAGTTTTTTGGCAAAGCCAACACCTGCCTTTCGAAATGATGCCTACAGAATTGTTTAGAACACGCGCCAACCTGAATGCCTCTGTGAATAAAGTTGGGTTGCTCTTCGATATGTCTTAGCTATTATAGCATATACAAAAAAGGATTACACCCAGTTATTTTTCGTTTTTTTAGATATTTTTTTCGCAATAGATTTTTTTATTGTAGATTCGTTAAGGTTCTTAATTTCTGCGCCACTGCACAATTCCCATGGCAAGCAGGCAGATTCCGAATATTTTTTTCAAAAATTCCGTTTCAATCTGAATGGCGCCCCATGCGCCCAGCAGGGCGCCCCCTACGCCAGAAAGGATTAAAACAAGGCAGGCTTTCCCCTCGATGCGCCCAGCCCTGCCATGGATCCACAGGGCAATCAGCGCCGCAGGAAGGAAAGCCAGCATGTTCACCCCCTGGGCGCCGTGCTGCTCCACCCCTAAAAGAAGCGTTAAGGCAGGGATCAGCAGGGTACCGCCTCCCATGCCCATGCCCGCAAGAAGGCCTGCCCCTATCCCCGCCAGAATATACCACAATTCTCTCATTGCAGCATCCACCCGCCGGCAAACAGCATCAGGCCAGCAAAAATCCGGCGCAGGGCCTTATCCGGAACCTTTTTCATGCTCTTTGCGCCCAGAAGGCTTCCCAGGGCCAGCGCCGGCCCTACATAGAGCAGAACATCCCAGGGTAACGGGTTGCCCAGGGCATAGACCAGGCTGGATATAGCCGTCAGCGGGAGCATGATAACCAGGGCGGTAGCATGGGCCTCTTTCGTCTCCAGGCGGCAGAACCGTTCCAGGGCCATAACGGCGATCATCCCGCCCCCGGCTCCCAGGAGCCCATTACACAGGCCAGTAACAAATCCCGTCAAAATGCTGGGCAGAAGGGGATAGTCTTTGCCTTTCTTACCTTTTTTATTTACAGTGCGCACGCTCTCATTCATAGTATGGAGTATGCGCAGCCCGCCGCATCTATATCCGCCTTAGGGCAGAAGGCGGGCTTCCAGCAATACAGGATTATGATCGCTGCACTGAAAGCCCTCGTTCATGGTCTCTACGGATACCAGCTCCACATTGGGGGAAAGAATAAAACCATCGATCACATAGTACTGATGGGCCTCCCCCGCTGCCAGAGGCTTATCCAGCAGACGGCAGGTGGCCGTTGCAGGATCCACAGCCCACTGGAAACCAGAAGGCAGGGCATCTGCATCGATCACCCCGGGAACGTAATTATCCGCTTCCAGAATCGGCCAGGCTGATGGATCCACTACAGGAAAGCTGCAGTTAAAATCCCCGCCGGCGATTACATAATTTCCTTTATTATATTCCGCCTCCAGCAGCTCCATCAGCATGGCCGTCTGCGCTGCTTTTCCCGCGCCATCATCATAGGCCTCCAGGTGCAGATTCACAAGAACCAGCTCCCCTTCCCCTTCCTGCAATGGGATGCGGGTCACCAGCAGGCACCGCTTCAGGTTGGCCATGCGGACCGGCCAGGAAAATGGGCAGGGCAGCGCATAGCGCAGAACCCCCTCCTCTGGCTGAAAGGGAAATGTACTCAGGGTATACAGGCCGCTGTTAACCCGGCCAATGGTGGGCAGCGGATAGGGCACATAGGCGCATTTATAATTCAGGGCGTGGGCGCTATCTACCGCCCGGCCATTGCCAAGATAAGCCACCTCATCTATGCCATAGCTCCGTTTGGAATCCACATCCACCTCCTGCAGGAGGAAAACGTCCGCCCCCGCTTCATCCAGGATATCCCGGATGCCTGCCAGATTCGTTTGGATAATATCCTGGGATTCCGGCCGCACTTCTTCCCCGCCATCCATGAAAAAATCGCTCTCGGCGCCTAGGGCCCCATAGCCTATATTGAAGCTGAGCACCCGCAGGCTCTCCCCTGCTGCCGGCCCCTTTCTCTGCGCCCCGGCATTATAGGGCAGAGGCTCTATATCCTCCGGCCGGTACTCCGTAATGGATAGATAGGCAAGCAACCCGCCCGCTCCCAGCAAGAGGAGCCCCAGAAGACACAACAGCCCTATTCCCAGTATTTTTCGCATCATAGTATTTTCCTCATAATAATATTGGCATTTGCTCGCCTGAAGGGGACCGGTTTTGTCGATTTTGGTCGTATGCATTATAGCATAGCCCCCGGCAGGCTGTATATACCCCTTGACCGCTGGCAGCTGCCACGGCAGAAACATTCCAATTCCTGGTTGAATACCGGCGAAAAAAAATCATTTTTAAAAAAATGGAAAAAAGCCCTTGACAATGGGCAGGGAATTATGTATAACAAACATAAAGCAATCCTGAAAACGTTTCCAGTAACATTTTCAAGCCGTTATTGTTTCTAATATCCTTTCATGCAACCATAGGAGCAAGGGAATGACCATCAAGGATGTAGCGGAGCGCAGCGGCGTTTCCGTAAGCACGGTATCACGGGTGCTCAATAACCATCCGGATGTGAGTGAAGCTGCCCGTTCCCGGGTAATGGAAACGGTGCGCAAGCTCCACTATGTTCCCAATAACAGCGCCAGGGATCTAGTCCGCCCGCAGACGGCGGCCATCGGCCTTGTGGTCCGGGGGGCAGGCAACCCATTCTTTTCCGGCGTAATTCGGGCAGTAGAGCAGGAAATCAACGCTGCTGGCTATACCATGGTGCTCCATCAGATCCGTTCTGGCGAGGACGAGCTCCAGGCCGGAGCCGAGCTGGCCCGTTCCAAGCGGCTGCTGGGCGTGATCCTTCTGGGCGGCTGTTTCGACTATACCCCCGAGCAGACGGCAGCCCTGGGAATCCCCTTTGTCTGCTGCTCTTTTACCAACAGCTTCGGCAGTTTGAACAAAGACGCCTACTCCTCCGTTTCCATCGACGACCAGGCGGAAGCCTACCGGGCAGTTACATTTCTTATCCGCCAGGGCCACAAGAACATTGCAATTTTATTGGACTCCAAGCAGGATCATTCCATCAGCGAGCTGCGCTACCGCGGCTACTGCCAGGCTTTGCTGGATGCGGGCATTGCACCGGATACAGCGCTGGTGGCAGAAGCAGGGACCTTTGATATGGCAGCAGCCTATGAGGGCACCTGCCGCCTGCTCCGCAGCCAGGCAGAATTCACCGCCCTGTTCGTCATTGCGGATTCCATGGCGGTAGCAGCCATGAAGGCACTGCACGACCATGGGCTGCGGGTGCCGGAGGATTGTTCCGTGATCGCAATAGATGGCATCGATATGTCCGCCTATACCATCCCCACCCTCACCACGCTGATCCAGCCCGTTGGCGCCATGGGGAAGGAATCCGTCCATAGCCTGGTCGATATTATCGAAGGCCGGGGCGGCAACCGGCATATCCAGCTGCGCACTGCCCTGCGCCCCGGGGGCAGCGTGGGCGCAGGACCGGTTTTTACATCGGCAAACGATGTGAAAATAAAACCATAATATTTTGGAAGAAGGAGAACAAAGAGATGAAGAAAGTATTTGCACTCTTGCTGGCCCTGGCAATGATGCTGTCTTTGGCCGCCTGCAGCAGCGGTACCACCACTGACACCAGCAGCACCACCAGCACCGATACTCCCAGCACGGATACCAGCACCCCCGACGCTACCGAGGCTCCTGCTGCCGATGCTGGCGAGGATGCCGCCACAGAGGCTACCGGCGCCGTCTATTATCTGAACTTCAAGCCTGAGCAGGATGAGGCCTGGCAGAACCTGGCCGCCGCCTATACCGAGGAAACCGGCGTGCCCGTAACCGTGGTCACCGCTGCCTCCAATACCTATGAGCAGACCCTCATGAGCGAGATCGCCAAGAGCACGCCCCCCACCCTTTTTCAGGTAAACGGCCCTGTCGGCTTGGCCAACTGGAAGGACTACTGCTATGACCTCACCGGCAGCGCCGTGCTGGGCGAGCTGACCTCCGACAGCTTCACCCTGAAGGATGGAGATGCTACCCTGGCCATCTCCTACCTGATCGAGTCCTACGGCATCATTACCAACAAGACCCTTCTGGCCGAGGCTGGCTACACCATTGAGGATATCCAGTCCTTTGAAGACTTGAAGGCCGTGGCCGAGGATATCACCGCCCGCAGCGATGAGCTGGGCTTTGCCGCCTTCACCTCCGCCGGTATGGACGCTTCCTCTGACTGGCGCTTCAAGACCCACCTGGCTAACCTGCCCATCTACTTCGAGTATCAGGACAGGGGCATCACCAGCACCGACGCCATCCAGGGCACCTACCTGGATAATTACAAGGCCATCTTCGACCTGTATATCAACAACTCCACCTGCGAGCCCGCCATGCTCTCCAGCAAGACCGGCGACGACTCCCGCAATGAGTTCCTGGCTGGCGAGGCCGTGTTCTATCAGAACGGCTCCTGGGAATACACCAACCTGGTAGGTGAAGGTAAATTCACCGACGACGACCTGGCCATGATCCCCATCTACATCGGCGTGGGCGATGAGGCTAACCAGGGCCTGTGCACCGGCACCGAGAACTACTGGTGCGTAAATAATTCCGCCGCTGAAGAAGATATCCAGGCTACCTTGGACTTCCTCTACTGGTGCGTCACCTCTGAAACCGGCACCAAGGCCATGGCCGAGGATATGGCTTTTGTCATCCCCTTCAAGAATGCCCAGGAATCCCCCAACCTCTTTGTAAAGCAAGATGCGGAATACACCGCCGCAGGCAAAACCCCTGTTTCCTGGAACTTCACCACCATGCCCTCTGAGAACTGGAAGAACGAGCTGGGTAACGCCCTGACCGCCTATGCTGCCGGAACCGGCGACTGGGATGGCGTAGTATCCGCCTTTGTAGATGGCTGGGCTACCGAATATGCCGCTGCCAACGGTTAAGCCATAGGCACAGTAACATAAAAGCACCGTGGGGTGGGCCTCCGCCCACCCCATATTTTTCGTTTCTCTGACATGCTATTTTTAATTTTATGGAAATAGTATAAGCATACGCTTCGAGCTCATTTTCTAACCCGCCAATCCATCCTGGGAGGAATACCGTGGAAAAATCCATTAAAAAATACTGGCCGGTATTTGTGATCCCCACCTTCACTGCCTTTATCATCGGCTTTGCCTGGCCGTTTTTGCAGGGGCTGTATCTATCCTTCTGCCAGTTCATTACCATCGACCGGGCAAATTTCAACGGCATTGCAAACTATATCTACGCCTTGACGGAGGAACAATTCGGCTATTCATTCTGGTTTACCAGCCTGTTTGCTATTGTATCTACCCTTTGTATCAACATAGCGGGCCTGGCTATCGCTCTAGCCCTGACGAGGGGCATCCGGGGCACCAACCTTTTCCGCTCCGTGTTCTTCATGCCCAATCTCATCGGCGGCATCGTGCTGGGCTATATCTGGAATATCCTTCTGAATTGCGCCCTTACCCTGCTGGGCAAGCCCCTTTTGAGCCTGCACGCGCCCTATGGGTTTATCGGCCTGGTCATCCTCATGTGCTGGCAGCAGATCGGCTATATGATGATCATCTATATCGCTGGCCTCCAAGCCATTCCCAACGACTATTTAGAGGCCGCCCGTATTGACGGCGCCACGGAATGGCAAACCCTCTGGAAGGTCAAGCTGCCCAACCTGATGCCTTCCATCACCATCTGCCTTTTCCTGAGCCTGACCAACGGCTTCAAGCTTTTCGACCAGAACCTGGCCCTGACCGGCGGCGACCCGGCCCATGCTACGGAAATGCTGGCGCTGAATATCTACCAGACTTTCTATGGCCGCTCCGGCCCCCAGTGGAAAGGATACGGCCAGGCTAAGGCCGTCATCTTCTGCATTCTGGTCATAGTAATTTCCCTGCTCCAGCTGCGGTCTACCCGCTCCAAGGAGGTGCAGCAGTAATGGAACACCGCCATAGCATCAAAGACACCATCAAATCCGTCATCCTGGCCATCCTTTCCCTGGCCTGGGTTTATCCCGTATTCATGATCCTCTTCAATTCTCTGAAGCAGGAAACCTCCATCACCACAGGCACCGCCTTTGAGCTGCCCACCAGCGAGACCTTTGCCGGGCTCATGAACTATATCAACGCCCTCACCTCTCAGGGGTTCCTATCGGCTTTCTGGTACAGCCTGGTGGTCACCATCACCTCCGTAGTTCTGATTCTCATCTGCTGCTCCATGTGCGCCTGGTTTATCACCCGGGTGAATACCTGGTATAGCAAGGCCCTGTATTACCTTTTCGTATTCTCCATGGTAGTGCCCTTTCAGATGTTGATGTTCACCCTTTCTGCCACGGCGGACAGGTTGCACCTGAGCAGCCCTTATACCATTTGCATCATCTATCTTGGCTTTGGGGCAGGGCTGGCGGTATTCATGTTCTGCGGCTTTATGAAATCCATTCCCATTGAGATTGAGGAAGCGGCTATGATCGACGGCTGCAGCCCCATCAAAACCTTCTTCCAGGTGGTACTGCCCATCCTCAAGCCCACGCTGATTTCCGTAGGAATATTGGAGACCATGTGGCTATGGAACGACTACCTTCTCCCCTACCTGGTGCTGGACCGCACGAAGGGGTATATGACGATCCCCATTCTCATTCAGTATTTCCGGGGCAGTTACGGCAGAGTGGAGATGGGCCCCATGATGGCCTCCATCATGATGAACATCATCCCCATTATCGTCGTATACCTGCTGTGCCAGAAACATATTATCAAGGGCGTAGCCGCAGGCGCGGTAAAGGGCTAAAACAGTATGGATATAAAAAGAAGCAGTGGCATCCTGCTGCCGATTTCCTCCCTCCCTTCCCCCCATGGCATCGGTACTCTGGGAAAAGCCGCTTACGAATTCGTAGATTTCCTTGCAGAGGCCGGGCAGTCCTGGTGGCAGGTGCTGCCCCTGGGGCCCACCAGCTATGGGGATTCTCCCTACCAGAGCTTTTCCGCCTATGCGGGCAATCCATACTTTGTGGATCTGGATATGCTTTGCCAGGATGGGCTGCTCTTGCCGGAAGAGCTGGAGTTGGATTGGGGCAGCGATCCTGCCAGGGTGGACTATGCCAAGATTTATAACAACCGCTTTCAGCTGCTGCAAAAAGCCAAAGACCGGGGCTGGGCGCGGCACCGGAAAAAGGTACATGCCTTTGTGGAAAGAAATAAGAACTGGCTGCCGGATTATGCCCTGTTTATGGCCCTTAAGCGCCATTTCGGCATGGTAGCCTGGACGGAATGGGAGGATGCGGCAATCCGCTTGCGCCGGCCGGAGGCCCTGGCCCATTACCGCCAGCTTCTCTCCGACGATATGGAGCTGTTTATTTACATCCAATACCTTTTCTTCCAGCAGTGGGAAGCCCTGCGGACCTATGCTAAGGAAAGGGAAATCGGCATGATCGGCGATATGCCCATCTATGTTGCCATGGATTCTGCCGACGTCTGGGCAGAGCCTGCCAGCTTCCAGCTGGGCGCGGAAAATATTCCCCTTGAGGTGGCAGGCGTACCCCCGGACTACTTCAGCGAAGATGGCCAGTTATGGGGGAATCCCCTCTATGATTGGGATGCGATGAAAAAGGATGGTTATGGCTGGTGGATCCGCCGCATCGACGGGGCTGCCAAGCTATACGATATCCTTCGCATTGACCATTTTCGCGGCCTGGAGAGCTATTGGGCCGTGCCTTATGGGGAAACCACGGCGAAAAACGGCCGCTGGAT
>CALVLF010000087.1 GCA_944336625.1 uncultured Clostridia bacterium | reverse complement strand
GGCCTCCCCGGCTCGGGCATGGGGGGAATCCTCCCCGTGCAAAAAACGCTCCGGAAGGGGCAATGCCGCCGCCAGCCGCTGCTGCGCCAGGGGGATGTGGCTTAAAATATTGCTTTGAAACAGGGCTGTCGCCTTGCCTATATCATGAACCATGCCCAAAAAGGCGGCGGTCTGCGTCAGCGCCTCCCCCTCTAATCCTATGGCCCGGCGGGCAGACTCTGGCAGCCAGCACTGGGCCAGACGGCAGAGCAGCTCTGCCGTATCCCGGCCATGCATCCAAAGGGGCAGCCACGCCTCGCCGCCATCGGCAGAGGATTTCCCCGCTAACAGTGTTGTTGTGTGAGAGAAAGATGTAGCCAAAATATTCACCTTTTTCTAAAGCATTGTTGGTTTTGATTCCCCGGATGGATTTTCTACCGGTATCTTTGCGCAGAATCCCGGCATCCGGCATTGGTTCCATGAAAAGCATCTTTTGAAAGCGTTGGTTTGATAAGCCATAAAATAGAACTTTTGTTCTAGCTGTTTTTATTATATACCCTTTTGCGTTTTTTTGCCAGTGCCAATTTGCATATTTTTGCCAACAATATTATAAAAGGTACCAATCTTGTCGATTTTTTTGCCTGTAAACAAAAAAACGGCCTTCGGGGGGGCCGTTTTCTTTTCATATAGTGCATGTTCCTGGGGCAGCAGCGGTGCCTGTTTCCAAGAGCTCTGCCCCAGGCTTTCCCTTACAAGCCAAAGCTTATTGGAATTTCCGGTCGTAAAGCAGGGCGGCAATAAGGACCACAAAGCAGGAACCGGCGTTGTGTACCAGGGCGCCTGCGGTAGGATTCAGCAGGCCGCGAACGGAAAGGACAACCGCCACCAGGTTGATGGCCATGGAAAGGGCGATGCTGCCCTTGATGGTTTTAACGGTAGCGTTTGACAGGCGCTTTAAATAGGGCACCTGGGAAATATCATCCCGCATGAGGACGATATCCGCCGCCTCCACCGCGATGTCGCTCCCCAGATTTCCCATTGCTACGCCTACATTGGCGGTTTTCAGGGCCGGTGCATCGTTGACGCCATCCCCGATCATGCATACCTGCTTCCCTTCCTGCTGCAGGGCAGCAATGCATTCCACCTTTTCCTCCGGCAAAAGCTGAGCCCGCACCTGCGTAATCCCTACCTGGGCGGCGAAATAGTTGGCCGTCTGCTGGTGGTCGCCGGTAAGCAGGACGACGCTGGTCCCCATGCCGTGCAGGCGTTCAACGATATCCGCAGCTTCCGGGCGCAGCCCATCGGACATGGCCAGCACGCCGGCACACTGGCCATCCATGGCCACCAGGATGGAAGCCTTTCCCTTGTTTCGGAAATCTTCCAGGGCGGCTCGGGCGGCTTCGCCCACGGATATGCCATATTCCTCTAAAAACGCTTCGCTGCCGCAGACCATTTTCCGTCCCTTTACCTCTGCGCAAACGCCCCGGCCGGCCTGCATTTTGAAATCCTTAGGCTCCAGCACGGGAACCTTCCGCGCCACGGCACAATCCACGATGGCCTTTCCCAGAGGATGCTCGCTTTTTGCCTCCGCAGAGGCAGCGGCAGACAGCAGCGCTTCCGCATCCAGCTCCGGGTCAAAGGAGAGGATATCGCTGACCTGCAGATGCCCATAGGTCAGGGTGCCCGTTTTATCAAAGGCAATGGTATCCACGCGGCCCATCTTTTCCAAAGCCTCTCCGGACTTGATAATAACGCCGTATTTCGTTGCCTGCCCGATGGCCGCCATAATGGCTGTAGGTGTGGCAAGAACCAGCGCGCAGGGACAAAATACCACCAGCACCGTAACGGAGCGGACGATATCCCTGGTTACCAGGCCCGTGACGGCAGCGATCAACAGCGCCGCAGGTACCAGCCAGCTGGCTGCCTTGTCGGCAATCCGGGCCATGGGGGCTCGCTTTTCCTCCGCTTCCTGCACCATACGGATCAGTTTTTGCAGGGAACTATCCTGGCCCACTTTCGTAGCTCGTATATCAATTGCGCCAAAGCGATTCAGGGTTCCACAGAACACGGCCTCCCCCACGGACTTATCCACCGGCAGGGACTCCCCTGTCATAATGGACTGATCCACAGAGGTTTCCCCGCTTACAATGGTACCATCCACAGGGATGGTCTCGCCGGGCAGAATGCGCAGAATATCCCCCGCCCGGATCTTCTCCGCAGGGATCATCTTTTACTTTCCATCCAGGAGCAGCCTCCCCTGGGTGGGGGCCAGGGCAATCAGCTTTTTCAACCCCTTTTTTGCCCGCTCCGTAGTCATATCCTCTAAAATTGCCCCCAAGGCCATGATAAAGGCCACCTCTCCTGCGGCAAATAGATCGCCAATCCCAATGGCAGCAAACATGGCGATTACAATGAGCAGGGCAGAGGAGATCTTGCCGATGCCCCGGTTATGGATCAGCCGCCATACGGCCAGGTATAGCAGCGGAATTCCGCTGATAATCACCGTTACCCAAGCCGGGTCTACCGGCAGCTGCCTGCCGGTTCTATCCAGGACGAAATGCAGGACCAGAAAGACCCCGCCCAAAAGCGTTGCCGGAACACCGGATAAGAGATCGTTAATTTTCTGCATCATAAAAACCGACTTCTCTCCCTTGACTTTTTAATAAAACAACCATACAATATCATAGATATAAGACACTTTGTTCGCTATTTATTTTATCTTTTTTCTTTCAAGAGGCAAGAATCAAATTTTTTAAAATGTAAGATACCGAACATTTTTTTGAAACTGTATGGGAGGCGGTAAAATGGACCGGCGGCAGCAGAAAACCCGGCAGGCGATCTTTCATGCCTTCAGCAAACTATTGGAAACGAGGCGCTTTGAAAACATCACCGTGCAGGAAATCATCGATGCGGCCAATATCGGCAGAAGTACCTTTTATGCCCACTTTGAGACGAAGGATGCCCTGCTGCGGGAAATGTGCACGGATATTTTCCGGCATGTCTTTGAAGAGCATCTGACCCAGGAGGCGGATCATGACTATTCGACAGGAGAGCAGCGCCTGTTACAGAGGCTGGAGCATATTTTATACCATCTGCGGGAAAACCAGCGCAATCTAACGCGCCTGCTTTGCACGGAAAGCGGCGAGCTGTTTATGAACTTTTTCAAGGAATATCTATATGATATGTTTACCCGGTATCTGGATGAATTCCAGGGAGATGTTCCCCGGGATTACCTTTTGTATTATCTGGTAGGGGGCTTTGCGGAAACGGTGCGCTGGTGGGTTTCCAAGGATATGCAGCCCAGTCCAGAGGAAATAGCCGGCTATTTCATGGCTGTAAACGAAACCCATAATACCCGGGAAGCCCTTCCTGCTTAAATTGCGGAGCCGCCGCCTCGCTCCCCGAGGAAAGCATACAAAGGGCCGGTATGCTCCATGGGCGGGCAGCCGGCCTTTTGTAATCCTGCATTTATTTTTTGCGGATCGGATGGCGAATCACCGTTTTCAGCTTCTGGGGTGGGGTTCTGCGGACATCGCTCAGATAGATCTCATGGTGGCGCCGCAGGGTGGAGATATCCAGCCCATAGCCTTGGGCTTCCATATATGCATGCATCCGCGCCACCGTTTCCGGCTCCGCATCATAAGGGCCTACATGCAGGCACTGCACGCACAGCCCCTCTTCATAATTCAGAAACTCCGCGCCGGAAAAGTCCAGCTTCTTTTTACGGGTAGCTTCCTCCACTGCCCATTGAAAATCCTCCTGGGAGACAAAGTCCGGCAGGCGGATGGCGGAAATCCATTGGAATCTTTCCTTATGCCGATAATCGATCCCTTCCATTCCGTCCTGCCACCAGAAGCCCTCCAGGGGCGGCACTACATAATCAAAATAGCCTTGGATCCGATGGTCGCCCAGCTTGCTCATTTTTATGGTAAAGGCAATGCCATATAAAATCTCTAGGGCCCGTTTGTATTCCCCAGCTTCTTCATTGGGATCTCCCTGCCCCCGCACGGCAACGAAATGCATGGCAGGGATGGTCAGGATGCCGGGCGTGTTTTTGGGCAGGTAAAATTCCTTATATTCTTTTTTATAATCGAACGCCATAGGATACCTCCTGCAGTTTGTTCTACCCCGCAAGCCGCGCCCCATCGCCGGTATAAAACCGGATCTGGGGAAGGGGCGGCTTCCCCTGTATTGTATCATATTGGGGCGTGCCCCGGAAGAAGGATTGGCCTTGCCGCAGGAAATCTACAGCCGCTTTGGCAGGCCCGCCTCAGCCCCGCAGCATGTGGGCGTCGATAAAGCGTTTCGGGGGCTTTGGGCCGTATGGAGGCTACCGCGCCCGCTTTTTGCAATAGACTGCCAGCGCCGCCAGGAACTCCGCCGGATACAGCAGGCAGTAGGCCATGGTGATTATGTTGGACATTCTGGCGGCCAAATTGTAATCTTCCCGGGTAATGACCAGGATGGGCAGCACGGTTCCCTCCCCGGGGGAATACCGGATGGAAGAAACGCTTTCGTTGCGGCGGATATAGGTGCATACCACCTTGCCATCTCGGTCCTCCAGGGTCTCCCGGCGGGCCTCATCCTCCTCAGTGGGCTCGCCCGATGAATCATACCACTGGGCATCCTGCTGCGCAGCGGTTTCCGGCATGGACGCGTTATCCTCTGCGGTTAGGATGTGCAGGCCAGAGCCGGATTCAATGGCTGTGTCATAGGGAATATCCTGTTCCATATAGGCAATGAAGCTTTCATAATCCTGGAAGGAGGTCCCATAGGCTGCCGCCAGGTTGGAAGAGCTCCACAGCATCTCTCCGCCAAACAGGTGGAACAGCAGGGTACAAACGAGGGCCGTTCCCAACCCAATGGCGCATTTCTTTTTAAGGGCGTGATTCTGCCAATAGGCCCTGGCCGCTTTTTCCTCCAGGCACAAATATTCCGGCGCAGAAGGGAAGGATTTAGGAAATAGCATAGAATTCCCGCCAGCAACAGGGCCAGGGCCGCAAAAACCCCGCCCCATCCAAACAACGCCCCAGCCCCAAGGCCAACATAAGCGTCTGCAGGCAGAACCACAAGGGGGAAGGACAGGCCCAGCAGGCAAGCGGTCAGGCCGAAGGAAAACTCCGCCAGACGGACCACATCCCACTTGAAGCGCCCGGTCTGGATGCCGGGCAGGCCATCCTCCGAGACGGAAAGAAATGCGCCATTGATCAGCACCGCCTGGAAGATCACGCTGGCAAGGTAGAATATGGCGCCCAGGAGAAAGCCCAAATATGCCCGCAGGAAGCCAAAGTTGACCGCCATGGCGGCAATAAAGCCTGCGCCGGAAATTCCCATGGCAATGAAGGAGCGTGCCCTGTACTTTGCAAGCCCTACTGCCAGCAGCCGTTGCCGCTGCTTCTCCCCTTTTGCCGTTGCGGCGGCTCCCTCCGGCGCCTCCTCCTGGGCCCTGGCAGGCCTTCGCGCTCCCCGGAGCAGTTCATCGCAGGTGACGCCGAAGATCTCCGCCAGGGCGGGGATCGCCCCCAGGTCCGGTGCGCCCTCATCCCGCTCCCAGCGGCTCACCGTTTTATCGGATACATGCAGCAGCTCCGCCAGCTCCTTCTGCGTCATGCCATTGGCCTTTCGCAGGGCGGCAATAAAGCCGCCAATGGTTTTCTTCTCCATACCCATGCTCCTAACCGGTAGTATATTTCGCTTTCATTCTACGATTTTGCCGAAAAAAACGCCACCTGAAAAATAAGGAATCGCTCTCGGAATTGGAGAATTCCAAGAGCGATCCACCTGTGGTGCCAATGCTGCGCATTATGTTTTTTATTCTTTTCCGGCCCTGCCAGCAAGGCACGGCGGTATCTTTCCCATACCGCCGCATTTTAAAAAAGGGATATCCTTAGGGAATAAGGGGAAGGAATTTTAATTTATAAACGCAATATCCACGTTGCCATTATTGCTGGATACATATAGGCTTTTTTCGCCGCTGTCCTTATTATCCGGCAGCGTGCTTTCGCCTTTTTTGATTTCGGATTGGATGGCAAAATCGTCATAGCTTCCTGCGATTTCGCCAGAAATATCCCCGTTTTTCACGTTCAATGTCAGAGCACTGCCTACATCCAATTTTTCAAAGGCAATATTCCCTCCATTGGAGGAAATATTTATGCTTCCAGTTACAGCCAACGAAGAAAGCGTTATATCCTCATTGGTGGTAGATAGCGTAAGGTTTTCCAGCAGT
>CALVLF010000086.1 GCA_944336625.1 uncultured Clostridia bacterium | reverse complement strand
GAACCACGGACACATCCAGGTGGATGGCAAGAAGGTAGATATCGCCAGCTATCTGGTGAAGCCTGGCCAGGTAATCACCATCAAAGAGCGTAGCCGCGATATGCAGAACCTGAAGGACCTCCGGGAGCAGGGCGCTTCCAAGCCCATTCCCAAGTGGCTGGAGCTGGACGCCGAGAACCTCACTGGTAAGGTTGTGGCAATGCCCCAGCGGGATGATATCGACCTGACCGTTGAGGAACACCTCATCGTCGAGTTCTACTCCAGGTAATGCCCGTGCGCGGTAAACGCCCGAATCGACCGAGACTTTCAAGAGAGGGGATTTGTGCATGATAGAAATCGAGAGACCCAAGATAGAACGTGTGGAACTCAACGACGGCTATGGCAAGTTCGTAGTCGAACCCCTGGAGCGTGGCTTTGGCATCACCCTGGGGAATTCGTTGCGCAGGGTTTTGCTATCCTCTCTGCCCGGCGTAGCGGTATCCTCCGTCAAGATCGACGGCGTGCTGCATGAATTTTCCACCGTCCCCGGGGTTCGCGAGGACGTGACGGAGATTATCCTGAACTTGAAGGATCTTTGCATCCGGATGCATGGAAGCGGCCCGAAAAAAGTCATTGTGGATGCCACAGGTGCCTGCGAGCTAACGGCCGGGGACATGATCGTAGACAGCGACGTGGAGGTCGTCAATCCGGATCTGCATCTGGCTACTCTGGACGATGGCGCCCGGCTGTATATGGAGATCATCCTGGAAAGCGGCCGGGGCTATGTGCCGGCCGAGCGGAATAAGCGGCCGGATATGCCCATTGGCCAGATCGCGGTGGATTCCATATTTACGCCTATCCGCAAGGTCAACTTTACCGTTGAAGATACCCGTATCGGCCAGATTACCGATTACGACAAGCTGAACCTGGAGGTATGGACGGACGGCACCATCAAGCCCGATGAGGCCGTCTCCCTGGCTGCCAAGATCCTCACAGAGCACCTGGCGCTGTTCATCAATCTGACGGAGCATGTGCAGGGCGTGGAGATCATGGTAGAGAAGGAAGAGGACAAGAAGGAAAAGATTCTGGAAATGACCATCGAAGAGCTGGATCTTTCCGTCCGCTCCTATAACTGCCTCAAGCGCGCCGGTATCAATACGGTGGATGAGCTGGTGCAGCGCAATGAGGAAGAGATGATGAAGGTGCGGAACCTGGGCCGCAAATCCCTGGAGGAAGTGCAGCAGAAGCTGCTGGGCCTGGGCCTGAGCCTGCGTCATAGCGAAGACTAGCTAGCAAAGAATTAAGGAGGAACCAACATGCCAAACCGTAAGCTGGGGAAGGCGAGCGATCAGCGCGATGCCATGCTGCGCAATCTCACCACTGCGCTGCTCTATAATGGCAAGATCGTTACCACCGAAGCCCGCGCCAAGGAAGTGCGGCCCATCGCTGAGAAGCTGATCACCCTCGCTATCCGTGAATATAAAAACACGGTCACCGTGGAAAAGGAAACCCGCAACGATAAGCAGCAGATCGTCAAGGTGGAGAAGGTCAACGATCTGCCTAGCAAACTCCATGCCCGCCGGCAGATGATGGCTTATCTTTATGATATCCCCGCCCCCCGGAACGATAAGGAGACCAAGCGGGAATATGCTGCCCGCACCCGGGGCGCCGGCAGCCCCGTTGTTGAGAAGCTTTTCCGGGAGATTGCCCCCAAGTATGATGGACGCTCGGGCGGCTATACCCGCATCCTGAAGATGGGCCCCCGCCGCGGCGATGGCGCCGAGATGGCGGTCCTGGAGCTGATCTAAGGCTTCCAATTCCTGCGAAGATGCAAAAAAGCGGCTGTATAGGCCGCTTTTTTTCTGTATACGAACCCCCGCGCAAGGCGAGGGTTGCAAAGAAGCCTGGTGTTGAAGCTGCAGGAAGGGAAATAGCCTTTGCTTTAGCAAGGGGGCGGACAGCCAACCATATGGCAAAGGAAGGCCATCGCGGGGAAAGACGCAAGCCCTTAATCCCATATAAAATGGATTTGCAATACCCTGGCAGCATTTGCAGCGAAGGAGGCAGGAAGGCATTTTTGGCAGAAGGCAGAGGAAACGACCCCATACACTATAAGGCTACCCTGCCTATAGGCCTACCGCCGGTAAAGCCGATATAGCCCTATGCATATCAATATGCACGCTACGGCCATGATGCCAAAGCCTACCATGGCCCCCCTGCCTCCTCTGCTTCCGCTCTTGGGCAGGACATAGGCCCCATCCTCCCTTTGGGGATATTCCTGGGCCTCCCGGATGCGGCGCATGGAAGCGGGGGCCCCCAGGGCCCCCCGGAGGGGCGCCGGGCTTAGGCCTGCGCCTGGCGAAGCCTTCAGGGCGAGATCCACATAGTTGTGCCGGGGAATTACGGCAGGGGGCCCGCCGCAGCCCCGGAGCTGCCCCGCCTCCCCCAGCTCTATGATCTGCAGCGCCAGAGCGTTCAGCTCGTTTCGGGAATGGGCCACTTTTTGGAGCGCTACACCCGCCGCCCCGGCATAGGCCTGGAGATCTGCCGCCCCCGTATCCGCGGCATAAATGGCCAGCCTGCTATCCCAAATGGCAGCGCAGCTAAAATAATCCGGAGAGAGTTTATAAAAATGGCTATAGGGCGGCTCCAGCCCCGGCTTTTCGGAGCGGCGCATCTGGCTAAGGAGCTGGGCCTGCAGCCCCTCCAGTCCATCCTGGGCGGCAAGGATGACCTGCCCATCCCCCAGGGCAAGGCCGGGCAGCAGCAACATTAGAAGCAACAGGGCCATAGGAATAAACCGTAGCATAGCCTTCATCTACCATCCCCCCAAAGATCATATTGTTGTTATTTACGGACGCAAAGAAATCTGCCATTCAGAAAATTCTGCTTACCCGAAAAGAGAAATAGGATTTGCCCTGCGGCTTATCATATTGGGCCCGCTTTCCCCCTTGCTTCACTTTGCCATAAACCTGCTGGCGGGCTTCATCCTGTTGGACATTTCTTTCGCTTCGTCCGATGATGGGGGCTGTATGCCGCCTTGCTTCTCTAAAAGCTCCACAAACCATTTTTCTGCATAAAATAGGCAGCGCCTGCTCCAATTATTGCTTAGTTCATGCAAAGCGATATTTGTTTATTCGCAAAAGGTTAGCTTTAAGAAATATTATAAGGCTCTAAAAGCTAATTTTCAAGAGAAAATGGGTACGCTAAGCTAATAAATATAGGAGCAGAAAATGAATTGCGAACAAGAGTTAGCTGCGTTGCAGGAAGCTATCCGTAGTGAACGAAAAGCCAAGCGAATTACGCAGGAAGAATTGGCCGAAATGCTGGGCGTATCCCCTACGCATGTGAAGCACATGGAGAGCGGCCACCGGAAGCCTTCCATAGAAATTCTTTTCAATTTGGCGAAAATATTGAACCTTTCTTTGGATGCCGTCGTATTCCCCAAGAACGCCTCCCAATCCCAGGATACCCGCGAAATGGTAGAACGCATATTGGATGGATTGGATGAGAACGCGCTGCAGTTTGTGCTGCATGTATTGGAGGCATTATGCGAAAAGGAGCGCAATGACTCCAAAGAGCGCTCCTCATAGGCAGCGCCCTCTGCTTTAGACCAAGCCGCTAACATGGCTGGCAGTGGGGCTGGGAACTGGCTGCCGCCGTCCTTCCCCCGAGCCATTCTGGCAGGCCGGGCCGGAGGCGGCGCCCCCTGGCCTGGCAGCGGGCGCACCTTTGTTCCTAAGGGGAAAAAGCGGGCGTTGCTCCCCCTTGAATGCCCGGCGCTTCCCAATTTTCCCGAGAAAATTTGCAAAAACATACAAACTTTATCTTGCCGCAAAGGGGAAAACCGGAGGACGCAACAGGGAAACTATGGTATAATTAAGAAACCATACCCTTGTCCGTAAAGGGTGCTCTTGGGTCTTAAGGGTAGATCGTGCAAAGCAGAAATTGGGCATATCATATCAAAAAAGGAGGCAACATTTTCATGAGCAGTTTGATGGAATGTATTTTAAAGCGGCGCAGCATCCGGGCTTATAAGCCGGATATGGTACCCCAGGAGGCCCTGGAAACCATCCTGAAGGCCGGCACCTATGCGCCTACGGCCAACGACAGGCAGACGCCAATCATCCTTGCGATTACCAATAAGGAAATGCGGGATAAGCTCTCCGCCATGAACGCTAAGATCATGGGCAAGGAAGGGGACGATCCCTTTTACGGCGCCCCTGTGGTGCTGGTAGTGCTGGCGGACAAGACCAAATCCACCTACCTGTACGATGGAACCCTGGTGATGGGCAACCTGATGCTGGCCGCCTATGACCAGGGCCTGGGCAGCTGCTGGGTCCACCGGGCCAAGGAGGAGTTTGAGAGCGAAGAGGGCAAAGCCATCCTCCGGGAACTGGGCATCGAGGGGGATTACGAGGGCATCGGCCATTGCGTGCTGGGATATCCCGCCCAGGATCTGCCGGAGGCAGGCCCCCGCAAGGACAATTATGTATACTATATCAAATAGCAACCTATCCCTAGTATATGCGGGTAGGCCGGCATATGAAAAAAGTGGTTGAAAAGCCACTTTTTTCATTGCACGGAAGCCATTCATTCTAAGGCGGCAAAAAGAAAAGCCCCGCCAAAGGGGAGAGGCAGGGCCATAAAAGGAAACAGAGCGGAATCCATCAGGATGGATCCAGGTTGGGCTTTTTAGGGCCCACCAGCCAGCCCACGAAGGTAATGAGCAGGGCAACGGCCATACCCAGGAATAGGGGGTCAATGTCCGGGGGAAGGATGTAGGAGCCCACCAATACCAGCAGAGGCCCGGCGATGATAGCCGCGCCGGCGAAGGCGGGCCGGACCCGGCCGGGGCTGAAGAGGGCGAAGCACAGGGGAGCAAAGGCCACCGCCCCCCGCAGCCCCATGGACAGAAACCCCCAGCTGAGGATCAGGGAGCCCAGCTTGCCCATGCTGAAGAGGGTAGCGGCGAGCAGCAGGGCCAGGATAATGCCCCTGGAAACTCGCAGTTGGGTTTTGTCGGAGGCATTGGGCTGGATAAAGGGCTTATAGATATCGTGATACAGCATGGTGCTTACCCCCAGGGATAAGCCGGCGCCCGTACCCACCAGGGCCACCAATAAGGTAGCTAAAATCACGCCCCCCAGGAAACCCGGCAGATAGGTGAGGGCAAAAATAGGCAGAGCGGAAGCGGAGGAGATATGCGGCATTTCCATGCGCATGAACATGCCCACAAAAATCCCTGCCACGCCGATAAGCACCGTGAGGAACCCGCCCAGGATGGCTCCGGCCTTGGAGGTGCGCAGCGTCTTGCCAGATACTACCGGCAGGATATAAGCCTGGGTGGTCAAAACGCCGAAGATCAGGGAAGCCCCTGCGCCGCCGTCCTTCCAATAGCCCCGGGCGAATAGGTTGAAATATTGGGCCTGAGGCAGGGCAGCTTGGAAGGCGGGAAGCCCGCCTGCCAGCTGGAGGGAAACGATGCCGCACACAATGGTGGTCACGTAGAGAAGGATGGTTTTGACAATGCCCACCATGCCCGCGCCCCAGGCGCCGCCAAACACCACATAGGCGATCATAAGCACCAGCACGGCCAGCATGGCGATGCTGGGGGCTACATCCACCATGGAGGTGATGAGGGCGGTGCCGGAGAGCATTTGGGAAACGATGCTCATAAAGGTGCCCACGGACATAAGCACCGCAGACAGGGTGGCGATGCGCTTGCCATATTCCCGGGTGAGAATCTGGGGGAGGGTGGTCAGGCCGCTGTTATAGAGGGGCTTAGCAAATACCAGGGCCAGCACACATAGGCCGATGCCGCCTCCCAGGGTGAACCACCAGGCGGAAAAGCCATAGTCAAAGGCCAGCTGGGCCGTACCGATGGTGGAGGAGCCCCCCACCAGGGTGCCGATGAGGGAGCCGGCGATCATGGGCGCGCCCAGGTTGCTGCCGGCGGTAAAATCCCGGGCGCTTTTTACCTTTTTGCCGGCATAGATGCCTACAGCGGTGATCAGGGCCAGGGTACAGAGAATGCCAAAGGCGGTTGCAGAGCTGATATACATAAAAACTACACTACCTATCCGAATGCTGTATGTTGTTGATGGAATTATTTCCCTTCCGCAGCCAGGCGCAGGCCGGCGGCTTCGATAGCGTTGAGGATGGGGACATAGCCGGTGCAGCGGCAAAGGTTGCCGGAGACCGCCACTTTGATCTCCTCCCGGGTGGGATGGGGATTGTGAAGCAATAGGGCATAGGCGCTCATCAGGAAGCCGGGGGTGCAGAAGCCGCACTGCACCGCGTCCCCATCCACAAAGCATTGCTGCAAAATGCTGCCGATCTGGGTCTCGGAAAGGCCCTCCACGGTCAGGATATCAGCCCCTTGCATCTGGCCGGCCAGCACCAGGCAGCTGGTGACGGCCTCGCCGTTGAGCACCACGGTGCAGGCGCCGCATTCGCCTACCCCGCAACCTACCTTGGTGCCGGTGAGGTGAAGGTTCTCCCGAAGAAGATCCACCATGCGCTGTGTGGGATCCGCCTGGATGGAATAGTCCTTGCCGTTGAGGCGGAATTGAAGCTGCACTTGGCTCATTGCTGGTCACCTCCTAGAAGATTGTTGAGGATGCGCAGGCATAGCTTTTCGCATACCGGCTGCTTATAGGCAGTGGAAGCCCGGATGCCGGCGATCTCGGGGATTTTATTGCTCAGGGCTTTGGCCACGGCCTCCAGATCGGCCTGGGCGGGCCTTATGCCGATGAGCATGGCGTCCACATCCGGGAAAACCATGGGCCGGGGGAAGGTAGCGCCTACGGTGATGCGGAAATCCTCTACCACCCCTTGGCTGTCCCGCTTTAGCAAAGCGGCCAGGGTCATGCGGGAGATGGATTGGGCCCTACGGCGGCCCAGCTTATAAAACATGTGCTGGTAGCCCTCCAGCTTGGGGATGCGGATGTAGGTGATCAGGTCCCGGGGCCCTAGGTTGTTCCGGTAAGGCCGGGCGATGATCTGGTCCATTGCCAGCTCCCGCTGGCCCTCCGGGCTCTGGACCCCAACCTTGGCCCGAAGTACTGCCAGGGCGCCCAGGGAATCCGCCGCCGGGGAAGCATTGGCGATGTTGCCTGCAATGGTGGCGTGGTTGCGCACCTGGGGGGCGGCGATGGAACGGCAGGCATCCGCCAGGATGGGAGCATAACGCAGCACTAGGGGAGATTTGGCAATGGCCGCGTGGGTGGCCAGGGCGCCGATGATCAGGTCGTCCCTTTCTTCTCGGATCTGGCCCAGCTCTCCCGCGAGGCCGTAGATGTCGATAAGGGCGCTGTTGGCATAGCGGTCATCCTCCCGGGCATAGACCAGCACGTCGGTTCCCCCGGCGATGATGGCGATGGGTTCTTCCACGGTGGCCAGGGTATGGAGGGCGTCCGCTAAGCTAGCCGGCCGGATATAAGTACGCACCTGCATGGGGTTACCTCCCTTCTTTTCCCGCAGGGGGATTGGCAGCAAAGAATACCCGGTCCAAGTCAGCGGGGAGCTGGTGGATGCAGCCCGGCTTGCCTAGGGCGTGGTTGATGGCGCAAGCAATGGCTGCCGCGCCGTTTTCCGTGGCGGGTTCCCCCAGGGAACGGCCGCCGGAAGCGGAGCGGGGATCGGGATGGGCGTCGATGATGGGAATAGTCTCCCCGAAGTCCATGGCGGTGGGCAGTAGGTAGTTTTCCAAGTTCAGGTTCTTGATGGCGGAGGTCTTGGGGTTATGCCCCAAATCTTCCATCACCGCCATGCCCAGGGCCATCGCCATGCCGCCATAGATCTGCCCTTCCGCCATGGTGGGGTTGATGGCGCGGCCCATATCATGGGAGCCCACCATCTTTACCAGATATACGCTGCCGGTATCCAGATCCACCTCCACCTCTGCCGCGTTGCAGGAATAGGTGTAGGTATAGAAAGGCTCGCCGAAATGGCCGTCCCAATTCAGGACGGGCACCCGGTTGTCGCCGGCGGCCATGGGGGGCATGCCCAGGCCATAGCAGATATGGATGGCCTCTTCAAAGGGGATATCTACATCCCCAAAGGTGACCCGGTTGTTGCTGAACCGGATGTCCGCTACGGATTTGCCGTAGTGGATTTGCAGCGCCTGGGCAATGATGGCATGGATTCGGCTGCAGGCGCTCTTGATAGCTGCACCACCCACAAAGGTACCCCGGGAGGCGATGCAAGCGCCAGTGGAAGGGGAACGGGAAGTATCCGTTTCCCCCATGGTAATCCGGTCGAAGGTAACGCCCATCATGTCCGCGGCCATCATGCCTTGGCAGGTGCGCAGGCCCTGACCCAGATCCACCAGGCCGATATTCACATGGACGCTGCCATCCTCCTCTACCTCAATGAGTGCACGGGAGTAGTCGAATCCATTGCCGTCCGCTCCTACGCTGGCGCCCCGCATGGAGACGGAAATGCCCACGCCCCGGCGGATTCGCCGGTTGGGGTCTTGGTTTTCCTTTGAATATTGCTGATACTTCCGGTCAAAATCCAGGGCTTCCGCCGCCTTTTCCATGACGGAGCGGATGCTGACCTCGTGGAAATCCAGCTTATGGCCGCAGGGGCTGATGTCCCCATTGCCCAATAGGTTCTTACGGCGCAGTTCCGTGGGGGTCATGCTCAGCTTGGCGGCCAGCACGTCCATGGCGTTCTCCAGGGCGAAGATGGCCTGGGGCGTGCCAAAGCCCCGCATGGAGCCGGTATGGGGATTGTTGGTGAGCACAGCCACCGCATTATAATCCACATGCTCTACCTTATAAGGCCCAGGCCCCAGGGTAGCGGTTTTATACATGACCGGAGGGGACATGTTGATGTAGCAGCCTGCATCCCCCAGGGCTTCCACATGCAAGGCCACCAGGGTGCCGTCGGATTTGGCCCCTAGGGTCACGTCGAAATCGATGGGGTGGCGCTTATAGCTCTCCTGGATGGATTCCTCCCGGGTCAGGGTGTACTTGGCCGGCCGGCCGGTCTTGAGGGCTACCAGCCCCGCCCGTACCGCCAGGGCTTCGGCGCTTTCGATCTTGCCTCCAAAGGATCCGCCCACAATGCTGGGTTTTACCGTAATCCGGGCCATGGGCAGGTTCAGCATCCGGTGCAGGGTGATGCGCAAGTTATAGGGGGCCTGGATGGAACCCAGCACCGTCACCTCCGGCCGCATCCGGCTGGGAATCACGGTGACGGATTCCGGCTCGATATAGGCATGCTCCACAAAGCCCGTGCTATAATGGCCGGTTACCACTACGTCTGCGGTTTCCATGGCTGCCTTGGCATCCCCCTTGATCACATGGACGCCCCCGCAAACGTTGGTGGGATAGTCGGGATTGATGACCTGCTCGTTGTTGATGGCCTCTTTGGGAGAGCCTAACACGGGCAACTCCTCATACTCCGCCGTGACCAGTTTGGCTGCAGCGTCCGCCTGGGCCTGGGTTTCAGCCGCCACCACGGCAATCACATCGCCCAGGAACCGGGCTTTGTCATACACCAGGGGGTACTGGTCGATATACAACTCGCCAAATTGCTTCGCACCAGGGATGTCTGCGGCGGTTACCACGCAAACCACCCCAGGAGCCTTTTCCGCTGCCTCGGTGTGTACGCTAAGGAGCTTGGCATGGGCATATTTGGTATAAACGCCCTTGCAGTACAACATATCCGTCAGGATCAGGTCATCGCCAAATTCTGCCCTGCCGGTTACCTTGGCCTGGGCGTCGATGCGATGAAACGAACCGCTGATCGGCGTGCCGATGGTATTCAAATCCAAAGCAAAAACCTCCCCCTTGAAAACTTGCTGAAAGGAAAACGGGAAATGCATAGACCTGCGATAGGATGTGTCTAAAACTATTGTAACTAATTTCATCTCCCGTGTCCATAGGGAAGGCCGTTAAAATATGTAAATTTCTGCAAACAGAAAAAAAGATCAAGAAATCCAGCAAAAAACTACAGGCGCATTCTATTGATTTCAGGATAGCGGTATGCTAAAATCAAAGAAATCAGAGGGACCTCCCCCAACCGGAACATGGGGAGGAAAGGCTCCATAGGTCTTTGTACGTAACTGTTTACAATTCTAACAGACAAACAAATCATGACAAACAAATCCATAGAGAGGAGTCAATTCTGTATGCAGCTCTTAATCAAGAATGCGAAACTTCGCAACCAGGAAGCCCTGGTGGACATCGCCATCGACGGCGGGCTGATCCAGGCGGTAGGCAAGGACGTGGGCCAGCAGGCCGACCAGGTCATTGACGTAGCGGGTGCCTTGGTTACACCGGCCCTTATCGATCCCCATATCCACTTGGATAAGGTGAACATTTTCGATGTGGTGCGCAAAAACGAATCCGGCACCCTGAAAGAGGCCATTGAGATCATTTGGGACAAGAAAAAGACCTATACCGACGAGGATGTGCTGGAGCGCTCCAGCGACGTGGTGTACAAAGCCCTGAAAAACGGTACCCTGTTCATGCGTACCCACGTGGATGTGGACACCATTGGCGGCCTTAAGCCCCTAAGCGGCGTGGCTAAGCTAAAGGAAAAATTCAAGGATGTGATGGATATCCAGATCATCGCCTTCCCCCAGGAGGGCATTATCCAAGATCCAGGCTGCGACAAGCTGATGTACGAGGCCATGGAAAATGGCTGCACCATTGTGGGCGGCATGCCAGCCAATGAAAAGACCCCGGCGGACAGCCTTGCCCATGTGAAGCTGTGCTTTGATATCGCGGAAAAGTACGACGCGGATATCGACATGCATGTAGACGAGACCGATGACCCCTTCTACCGCACCCTGGAGATGATAGCGGACGAAACCATCAAGCGGGGCTGGGAAGGCAGGGTCACCGCTGGCCATACCTGCGCCCTGGCCGCCTATGACGACCATTACGCAGGCTACGTGATCGAAAAGGTAGCCCGGGCCAAGATGAACATCATCACCAACCCGGCCACGAACCTGATGCTCCAGGGCCGCCTGGATAAGCAGCCCATCCGCCGGGGCATCACCCGGGTGAAGGAACTATTGGCAGCGGGCGTGAACGTGAGCTTTGGCCAGGATTGTATCAAGGATACCTTCTACCCCTATGGCAGCGCGGATATGCTCCAGGTAGCCAATGTGACCGCCCACGCCGCCCAGATGAGCCTGCCCCCGGAGATCGAAAAGGTCTACGACATGATTACCTACGACGCGGCCAAGATCCTGGGCCTCAAGGGCTATGGCCTGGAGCCCGGCTGCGAGGCCAACCTGGTAGTGGTCAATGCCAAGGACGCCCGGGATGCCATCCGGCTCACTCCCGAGCGGCTCTATGTGATCCGCAAGGGCAAGGTAGTGGCCAAGACCAAGGTGGAGACGGAGTTGTTTCTATAAAAGTGTACTATAATATATAGGGATATAGCAACGGCGGGGCGCACCCTATGGATGCGCCCCGTGTTTTGGCCTTTGTCGGTTATTCGGAAGGTTGGCGGAGCAGGGAGGAAAAGCATTTCGATGCCGCCGCCCCCCTCGGGCCGCGGCAATCACTTCCAATCCAGGAAGATGCGTTCAGAAGGGCAGCGCTGCACGCAAAGCCCGCAACCGGAGCACACATCCGGGTCGATGCGAATGCCTTCCGGCCCCATAGAAATGGCCTGATATAAACATCCCTGGGCGCACAGGCTACACCCCAGGCCATCGCAGGGGGATAAAAGCCGGGCGGCC
Source organism: uncultured Clostridia bacterium (assembly GCA_944336625.1). GTDB lineage: Bacteria > Bacillota > Clostridia > Christensenellales > CAG-138 > Pelethousia. Next base: position 2,018 of record CALVLF010000086.1, on the reverse strand, counting down.
AGGGGCCGGGGGTTTAAGTCTTCGAAGGTGGAGAGGGAGGAAAGGGCAACGCCCCGCAGCTGCTCTACGGTAGTATAGCCGTGGGCGTCCATCCAATCTTCTACCTCGCGGATGATCCGCGTGATGGCGCCATAGCCTTGCTGCTGGATCACAGACGCCAGCTGCACTGCCTGGGCGCCCAGCATGAGGAACTCCAGGGCACCTTTGCCGCTGAAGATCCCGCCGATGCTGCAAACCTGCATTTGGGCACATTGCAGGAGCGTGGCGGTGGTGGCTAAAGATATAGGGTGGATGGGCAGGCCAGTATACCCCCCATAGGAGGGCATGCGGGCTTGCCCCCGCTCCAGGTCGATGCCGTTGAGGCCCTTGATGGCATCGATGGCGCTGAGGGCGTTGGCGCCGGCCTCCTCCACCGCCCGCAAGTAATCGGAATACTGGGCCGCTTCATAGGAGAGCTTCACCATTACCGGGATGTCTGTGGCTTGTACGGCGGCCTGGATCAGCGCGCGGCAATTTTCAGGGCGGGTGCGCAGCCGTTGATTGCGGGCGCCTACGGGGGCGGAGATGCTGATCTCCAGGGCATCCGCGCCCAGCCGTTCCGCCCGGGAGGCCAGATAGGCCAGCTCCGAAGGGGTGGAGGCCCAGATGCTGAAGATGAGCTTGCAGTCCTTTTTTTGCAGCCGCTCCATCTCCGCTTCCCATTGCTCCAGCTGAAGATCGGAATACAGCTTGGTATTGAGCATACTCTGGCCATCCAGATAGATCCGGGGACAGATATTGCGGTGGGCTTCCAGCGTAAGGGTTTCGGTGATCACAGCTGCCGCCCCGGCATCTATACAGCGTTGGAGGGAGGCACCGTCCCTGGCCCAGGGACCTGCGGCCACCAAAATGGGGTTCTTTAGGGAAAGACCCATTAGTTGGGTGGGCTTGGACATGATTCTCTCCTTTTCACTTTTCACAGCTAGTCGAACAACTCGTAAATTTGCTTACTATTTCCACAGGAACGGCGAATCTTCAGCTGGGGCTGCAGAATCATCTTCTGGGGGATGCCCAAGCCGAATTCTTCATTTTCAATGCTATCGAACAACATACGGGCGGCAGCCATGCCCAAACGGGCCGCCGGATGCTCTACGCAGGTGAGCGCAGGGGATACGATGGAACACATGGGGGAATCCGTGGTACAGGCCAGGGCCATCTGGTCAGGAATGGCCAGGCCGGCGTCCTGGGCTGCTTTCAAAACGCCAAAGGCTTGCTCGCTGCTGAAGGTAATCAGCGCACAGGGGCGATGCTTGCTGCGGAACAGCTTTTGCGCAGCAAGGTATCCGCCCTGGATGCTGTTTTCCCCCAGGTGGACGCTGGCCGTTGCGCAGCCCGCTTCCTGAAGCGCCTGGTTGCAGCCGGCTTGCACCTGCTGGGCCTCTACGCTGGGCGGGTCGTCCAGCAACAGGCTCACGGCCTTGTGGCCCAGCTCCAACATGTGCTGGGTGAGCCGGTAAGCGCCTTCCTCAAAATCCAAATAGCACTGGCTATCCAGAGCCCGGATGCGGGTGCGTCCTACGTGTACGCAGGGAACCTTGGCCTGGAGGAAGGGCTGAAGCCGCTCTTCATCCAGGGAGGTGGCCACCAAGATGATCCCATCGATGCGGCGGGTCTGGGCCGTTTTCAGATAATCGCACTCCAGGGCGGGATCGCCATGGGTATGGCAGGAAAGCACTACATATTGCTTGCTGCGGGCTACGATTTCCACCCCGGAAAAAATGCGTTGGTATAGGCAATTTTGAATATTTGGCAAAAGCAGGGCAATGGTATTGGTACGCCCCAGATTCAAGCCTCGAGCAAACCAGTTGGGGGTATAGTCGTTGGCCTCCATGATGGCCAACACCCGCTCCCGGGTTTCCGGCAGCACCTGCTCCGGGTGGTTGAGCACCCGGGAAATGGTAGCAACAGACACGCCGGCCAGCTGGGCTATTTCTTTATTGTTCACACATTCACCGTCAAAAAAAAAAAAAAAAAGGACC
>CALVLF010000085.1 GCA_944336625.1 uncultured Clostridia bacterium | reverse complement strand
ATCAATATCCCGGAGGTTACCTCCGGCCGCCTGCCTTTGACGGATAAGGAAGTGGCCATGGATGACCAGCTTCTTACGAGCCTGGGCCTCTCCCTGGGGGATTATGTTACCTTCCGCACAGATGGGGGCAGCGTGGAACTCAGGATCGTCGGCGGCGTATTCAGCCCGAAATATGTGGGCATTTTTGAGCGGGGCAGCAGCACCATCGGCAACGGCAGTTCCGACGGCTTTGCCTATGCGGGCGGCAATCCGCTGGGCAGGCTGGGCAGCAAGCTGCCCATAGCAGCATTGCTGCAGACTACCTACACCCAGGCGGAAATCGTCATAAAAAAGCCGGCGGGCCTTTCCTCCTTCTCCGAGGAATATGATGTGCTGGTGGCTGCGGCAACGGACGCCATCGAAACATATGGAGAAACCACAGACGGAAGCTGGTATGTAAACGACCGCTCCTCCAATGCGGGCTATAGCGATTACCGGGACAATACGGAGCGTATTGCTGCCATAGGCGATGTATTTCCGATTATATTTTTCATTGTAGCGGCCCTGGTCAGCCTGACCACCATGACCCGTATGGTGGAGGAGCAGCGCATCGAGATGGGCACCTTCAAGGCCCTGGGCTACAGCGCCTGCACCATAGCCGGGAAATATATTCTCTATGCCGGCGCCGCCTGCTTGAGCGGCGGAATTCTGGGCTGCCTGATCGGCTTTAAACTTTTCCCGGGCGTTATTCTCAACGCTTATGCCATCATGTACCGCATTCCGGATATCCGCATACCTTTCCGCAGCGATATTGCGCTGATGAGCATTCTGGCCATCCTTTTCTGCACTGGCCTTGCCACGGTTGCCGCCAGCATCGTTTCCCTGCGGGAAGTACCCGCCTCCCTTATGCGGCCCAAGGCCCCCAAAGCTGGCAAGCGGGTTCTTTTAGAGCGGATTCCTTTCCTATGGAAGCGGCTTAGCTTCACATGGAAAGTAACCGCGCGGAATATCCTGCGGTATAAAAAACGGTTCTTCATGAGCATTGTAGGCATTGCAGGAAGCTGCTCTTTGCTGATTACGGGCTTTGGCATTGATCATTCCATATTCGGCATTGTGGATATTCAGTTCGGCGAGATTTGGCAGATGGATATCCAGGCCTATACTTATGACACCATGCCCCGGGAGGAAATAGAGACGCTTCTGGAGAGCAACCCTGCCCGGGGAAAAATCACTTCCGTCATGTATTGCAACGATACCATCTGCGATGCGGAAAGCGGCGGCCAGCGGACGGGGAATGTGCATGTTATGGGCGTTTTAAATAACGATGAGCTGCTGGGAAAGATATCTCTGCGCGCCGCAGATGGAACGCCCCTTACCCTGGGGGACGATGGGGCGATTATAACCTATAAGCTGGCGGAAATTTTCAACCTGGAGCCTGGCGATGTGTTCACAATCCTCACGGGCGGCCAGGAATATGAGGTCCGGGTATCCGGCATTGCGGAAAATTATATCCACCATTATGTCTATATGTCCGAAGCCTATTATGAGCAGGTTTTTGCTAAGAGCTTGGAATATAATGGCTTTATGATGGATTTGGAAGAGGGGCTGGATGAAGCGGGGCGTAATACCGTGATTGAGCAGCTGCTTTCCGAGAGCCGCATGTATACGGTTCAGGAACTCATCAGCCTCTATGAGCAGATGAACGAAACCCTGGGCGTGCTCAATTATGTTACCCTGGTGCTCATCGTAGGCTCTGCCCTGTTGACTTTTGTGGTTATGCTGAACCTGACCAATATCAACCTGGGAGAGCGAAAGCGGGAGCTGGCTACCCTGCGGGTGCTGGGCTTTTACGATAAGGAGATGTATCAATATATCTTCCGGGAAAATAACGCCCTGGCGGTTGTCGGCGCTGCGCTGGGGCTGATCCTGGGCAAGTTCATGCACACCTTCGTAATCCGCACCTGCGAGGTGGATCTGGTGATGTTCGTACGGGATGCGGGCGCGGCCAGCTACGGCTATTCCTTCGTTTTAACGGTGGTTTTCTCCCTGCTGGTGAATTTGATGATGCGCAAAAAGGTGCGCTCTATAGACATGGTGGAATCCCTCAAGAGCGCTGAATAATACATATTTTTACGGAAAGGAAGCCTGATGGGAAATGCGTAAACGTGCGATCCGGATTATAAGCTGTATTTTAGCCGCGCTGTTTGTTTTAAGCGCTGCTTATATGATATTTGCCAGCGTCGCCTATGCGGCGGAGGCTGCCAGGCGGGATGAAACCGTATATGTGGATATGGATGGGGACGGGAATATTACCGGCGTGATTTCCAGCGTATATCTGGGGAATTCCACCGGGGCGGATACGCTTACGGACCATTCCAGCCTGGCGGATGTAAAAAATGTTTCCGGCCTGGAATCCCCGGAGATCTCCGGCGACGTGCTGACCTTTGCCGCCGATGGGGAAGACGTGATCTATCAGGGGAATGGCGATGCAGCGAACCTTCCCTTTTCCATCAGCATTTCCTATACCCTGAATGGCAGGCCGGTAGAGGCGGCGGAGCTGGCAGGGCAGTCTGGCCGCCTGGGTATTACCGTCAAAACGGCAAATAACGAAAAGCGCACCGTAGAGGTGGATGGGGAGGAAGTGGAGATGTACGTCCCCTTCACCATCGTTTGCATGTATACCTTCGATGAAACCTTTACCAATATCGAAACCAGCGGCAAGCTTACCAGCCAGGCCGGCAGCAACAGCGTTATGGGCCTGCTGATGCCCGGCCTGCGGGAAAGCCTGAACGATCTGGAGAACGACTCCATTCAGGATACTCTTACCATAGAGGCGGAGGTGGAAAACCTTTCCCTGCCTTCCGCTTCCATCATCGGCATCGTAGGCCTGGTGGATGAAAGCGACCTTTCCGGCCTGGATGATGTACAGACCATGATCGATGGCCTGGACGATATGGAAAGCGCCACCAAGGAGCTGCGGGATGGGGCTAAGGAGCTGCGGGATGGCAGCCGGGAGTTTACGGACGGCGTATTGGAATTTGCCGATGGCAGCCAGGAGCTGACGGACGGAGCCGTCTCTCTCGTTGAAGGAGCGGCGGAACTGACGGACGGCATCGGCGCCTCCTATGACGGGGTAGACCAGCTTTACAGTCAGCTGGGCTCCGCCCTGAGCGGCTTGGGTGGCGCCGGCGGAGACACCGGCGCCGGCGAAGGCGGCGGTGGAACGGAGACTGGATCGATACTAGCTCCGGAGGACATTGAGACGATTAAGGCGGCGCTTATGACGGCTGGAAATGAGAATGCGGAGGCAATAATAGCTAAATTAACAAACTCTCTGACTGCCCTTGCTGCCGCCTCCGCCGCCTTGGAGGAGATAGCCGCCACACAAACGGAGATGGCCGGCCGGCTGCAGCAGCTCTATGAAGGGGTGGGCCAGCTGCGCAGCGGCCTTGCCCAGCTTTACAGCGGCAGCGGCGAGCTGACCATGGGCATGTACGACCTGGCCAGCGGCTCCCAGGAATTGACGGACGGGGCCCTGGAGCTGGCGGATGGGGCTGTGGAATTAACCGATGGCATCGATGGGTTGTATGACGGCCTGCAGGAATTCCATCGGGAAGGCATGCAGGAACTGGTGGATGAAACCAGCTCCATCAGCGTATCCCTTTCCCGGAAGGATGCCCTGCTGGCGCTTTCGGATTCCTACAATTCCTTTTCTAGCACGGAGGCTGTAAGCACCGGCAGCGTCCAGTTTGTCTTTACGGTGGAGGCCATAGAGCCGGAGCTGCCCATTGAGACCCCCGCCCCGGAGGAGGCAGTTCCCGCCACCGCAGAAACGGAAGAACCAGGCTTTTTCCAGCGGGTTGCCGATTGGTTTAAGGGCCTGTTTTCCTGAGCCCGTTTAAAAAAGCTTGCAAGCCCCCTTCCCGGCTATGGGAAGGGGGCTTTTCCGTTCATTTTCCGATTTGACAGGCAGGGGAGTATCCTGTTATCCTACATTTGAAATATGCCTTGCAAAAGACGGGAAAGGGGAAACCTATATATATGCAGTACAAAGTGGAGATCATCATCCGGGAGCTGGGGCTGACAAATTTGGATGAAACGTTGCCGCATTCCGAAAAAATGCTTGCCTGTAAAGCCGCTTTACCCCTTATCATAAGCATAAATTCAAAGAGCAGGAGGAAGGCCGGGTTATGACCATCAAGGAGGTAGAGGCGCGCAGCGGAATCGGCCGCGCCAATATCCGCTATTACGAACAGGCAGGGCTTTTGCAGCCCCAGCGCAGGGAAAATGGCTACCGGGATTATTCCGAGGAGGATGTCCGCACGCTGATGCGGGTGCTGCTGCTGCGCCGGCTAGGGGTTTCCATAGAGGAGATCCGGGCGATTCAGCAGGGGGAAAAGCCCCTGGGCGAAGCCATGCAGGAGCGGGCAGCCGCCCTGGAAGCCCTGCAGCGGGAGGCGGCGGAAGCCTGCCATATCTGCCGGGCTATTCGGGCGGAGGGAAGTTCCTATGCCACCCTGGAGCCGGAGAAATATCTAACCAAGGCACCCCCAGCGCCCGCCCTGGAGCAGGAGGATGCCCTGCCGCCCCTTTGCCATCCATGGCGGCGCTTTTTTGCCCAGAACTTGGATTTTAGCCTGTATTACCTCCTTTGGAGCATGGTATTATGCTGGGGATTTGGGGTGAATATGCTCCAGCGGGGCACCTTTCTGAGTTATCTGGATCAGTTCCTGTGCTTTATTCTTATGCTGTTTACAGAGCCGCTGCTGTTGCACTGGCTGGGGACAACCCCGGGGAAATGGATATTTGGCCTGCATATGGAAAACGAGGATGGTTCCCGCCTGACCTATGGAGAAGGGCTGGAGCGAACCTGGTACCGGTTTGGCAAGGGAGAAGGCTATGGAATCCCGGTGCTGATATGGGTACGGCAATATCAAAGCTATAAACGGGGAAGGGCGGGGGAAGCCCAGCCCTGGGATGCGGGCCTGCGCTACACAATACGGGATACGAAATGGTATAGGGGTTTAGCGTTTCTGGCGGCCACCGGGGCCATTGTGGGCCTGCATATACTGGTATTCCTGGTGGGCCGGGTGCCTTCCAACCGGACGCCCCTTACCATAAGTACTTTTGCACAGAACTATAACCAGCTGGTTCACTACTATCAGATAGAAAGCGCCCGCTTGCTCAACAGCCAGGGAGAATGGGAAACCCCGGATGGGGTGGTTATCGTAGATTTTTTCGGGCAAACGCCTGCGTTTCAGTATACCCTTTCCCCGGCAGGGGAGATTACGGCCCTTTCCTTTCGGGTAGAAGCAGGGGGAGAGGATTGGGTTAGGAACTACGGCCTGGAAATGACCCTGTCAGCCCTGGCCTTTGCCGGAGCCCAACCCTCCCTCAGCGCCCTGGATGGGGTGCGGGATCAAATCGTAGAGACCATCGAGGGCGCGCCCTTTGCAAGCTTCCAGCTGCCGGTGGGGGATATGGAAATCCGCTGCCAGGTGGAGCGGGAAGGCTATTTGGATGGCGGTTCCTTTATCGTTCCCCAGGAGGATATGGCGGAGACGGCCCACTTCGTATTGGAATATACCATCG
>CALVLF010000084.1 GCA_944336625.1 uncultured Clostridia bacterium | reverse complement strand
TCATAATAGATCACCGGGATGCCCTGCTCCTCTATGGCATCCATAATTTCCGCCACGGCCCGGGCGGAGGGCTCCGTCTCTTCCGAGCAGGAATCATAGGCGGCGATGTAGTTTAGGCCATAGCGCTTGGCAAAGTAGTGCAGGGCAAAGCGGCCCCCAAAGCAAATGGTATTCCGCTGCCCCTCTTCTACCGCCTCCATAAAGGCATCATCCAGGGCATGGAGCTCCTGCTTATAGGCTTCCGCATTGGCCTGGTATGTTCCGGCGTTGTCCGGATCCGCCTGGGAGAAGGCAGCGGCGATGTTATCCACCATCACCATGGCCATGGTGGGGTCCGTCCAGATATGGGGGTCATAATTATGGGCATGGCCTGGATGCTCCTCTTCGCCTTTGATCTCGTCCAGGGTCAGGCCTGCAGAAAGATCGGTAACTATTACATCCGAGGTTAGGCTTCCGGCGATATCCGCAGCCCAGGCCTCCATATAGGGGCCGGTATAAAGGAAAACATCCGCGTTGTTGATGGCGATAATATCCTGGGGGCTGGGCTCATAGGTATGGCTCTCCACCCCCGGGGGCAGCAGGAGGGTAACCTCCGCCAGATCCCCGGCAATGGCCCGGGCGAAATCATACTGGGGGAACAGGGTTGCCACCACCTGGAGGCCTGCCGCTTCCTCCGCCGGGGCGGCGGGGGCGCAGCCTGCCAAAAGGAGCGCCGCCAGAAGGAAACATATGATTTTTTTCAAATGGATCGATCCTTTCTTTAACCGTATAAACATATGCCGGCATATGATCTACCGGCCTAATATCCGCCGGATATGGGAGAAGATGGCCCTTCCCACGTCTACGCCGGTCTTTGCCGAGAGGCCCTGGAAGTGGGCGTTGGAATTCACCTCGCAAAGGAGGGGGCCCCGGCTGCTATGGAGAATATCCACCCCGCCGAAATCTAGGCCCAGGGCCCGGATGGCGGCCCGGGCCAGTTCTTTTTCCGCCGGCGTGGGGGCATAAGCCTCCGCCCGGCCCCCGGAACCCAGGTTCGCCCGGAAATCATGGGGATTCTGCCGGCGGATGGCCGCCAGGGGCTCTTCCCCCACTACATAGATGCGGATATCCTCCCCCGGATGCAGGCCGATGTACTCCTGCAGCAGCATGGGGGCGGGGGCGTGGGCCTGCAAAAGGGCGGCGGCTTCTTCCCGGGTATGGGCCAGGTATACCTGCCAGCCAAAGGAACCCCGCCGTTCCTTGATAACGAGGGGCAGGCCCAGATAGGCCAGGGCTTCCTCTAGAAAAGCCAAGTTTGGATACCCCAGGCCCTTATAGGTGATGGGCACGGGGATAGTACGGGGCTGAGGCAGGCCCGCCCGGGCCAGGGCCAGGTGGGTGCGGACCTTATCATCCGCCAGGGCAATGGCGGCGATGGGGTTGAAGAGCCGCAGGCCCAGGCCCTCCAGCTGCTGGCCCAGCAGGATATCCTTATCCCAGAAGAGGCAGTAATCATATTGGGGCAGGGGCTCTATGGGCCTGCCGGTGGAAGCGTCAAAGAGGAGCTGGGCGTTGGAGCGGAGGGTCAGGCCCATGGCAAGGCCCCTGGCCCCTTGCAGCAGGGCCTGCTGCAAGCCCAGGAAGCTCTCCGTTTTGCCGAATTCATTCATGACCAAAAGGCCCTGCATAGGCACCTCCACCCTTAGCATATGGCCGCCGGGCTCCGGGAATTCCCCGGGGCGGGGGGGCTTTGAAAAGCATAGCATAGCCCGCACCCCGGCGCAAGGGCAGCCGGGAGCGGATACGAAAAAAGCCAAGGCCCCAGCGCCGGGCTTGGCAGGGAGGGATTATAAAGCGCCGGTTCCTTCTGCAGGCAGACGGAGCCCCCCTTTATGCAGCCTGCAAGGGATTCTTTCGGGATTGCAGGGCCATGCCTGCCTCCTTTTCCCGCGGCCGGTATGGGCAGGGAAGGGGCCGGATGCGCCCGCAGATTCGCCCCCCCCTGCCGCCGGATTCCAACAAAGCCGCCCGGGGTCCTTTCGTTCATAGCGCATGCTGGGCTCCCAAGGCCAAAGGAGAGGGGGCTCAGGCCGCCTCCTCCGAAGGCATATGGGAAACATCCAGGCCATTGGCCTGGTATAGGGACTGGAGGCCGCCGGATTCCTCCAGATCCTGCAGAAGCAGGCTCCCTACCGAAGCCAGGGCGCTGGCATCCGAGGGGGAGCAGATGGCATAATCTACCGTGCCAAAGGAAAAATCCACACTGACCACCCCATATTCCTCCTGATAAAGCCCTATACAGCTTTCCACCATGGCAGCGGCACGGATTTCACCTCGGGCCAGGGCCTCCAGCATATCCGGATAGGAGGCATAGGTTCGCGTTCGCAGGCCCAGGAAAGGATGGGTAACCAGATAGGATTCTACCAGGCTAAGCTCTGGGTTATTGCGCACGCTGTTGGACTGCACAACGCCAATCTCCATATTCTGCAGCTGGAAGGCAGGGGCATTGGCCAGGGTAATGAGCAGGCAGGGATCCTGATAATAAGGATCGGAATAATAATACTTTGCGGCCATAGGCGCGGCAGCCATGGCGATGACGGCATCCACGGAACCATCATCCAGCTTGGCGCCCATGGTCATGGTATTTACCTCGATAAGCTCCAGGCGGGAATCCGGGTCCGCATCGGGCAGAACCCGGGCTGCCAAAGCTTCTGCCAGGGCCTGCTCCAGGCCGCCTTCCGGGCCGTTGAGGCCGGGCACGTCATTGCGCACGCCAACCCGCAGCGTGGCCCTGTCCTGGATGGCCAGGATCTCGGGGCTGGACATGAGCTGGGGCTCTTCCCGGCTCAGCAGCAGGAGCAGCAATATCAGCAGAAACCCGCCGCCCAGGGCCAGGGCCCGCCGGTAGGGGCGCCCCTCATCCCCCACCAGGGTGAAGGATTTGTGGCGAAACGTAAATTGTAAGCGGCGCAAACGCCTGCGCCAATCGAATTTTCTCATACAATGATTATAGCCAGCCGGCCCTGCGTTGACAAGTAAACAAACCGCAATGTATAATCAGAGTGGTTAAAAATGGGCCTTTACAGGGCCCCTTTCCGCCCTGGAGGGGAATAAAACCGCCCCCATGGGCTTCTTGGCCGGGAATCCGGCAGGGTGCCCATGGCAATCCTTTGGAGAGAGGTATTATAAAATGAAGCTGCTCAAATCCTACGAGCTGCGGGAGATGTATCTGGAGTTTTTCCGCCAGAAGGGCCATGCCGTCATCCCCTCAGCTTCCCTGATCCCGGAAAACGACCCCACCGTCCTGTTTACCACGGCAGGCATGCATCCCCTGGTTCCCTATCTTATGGGGGCAAAGCACCCTGCTGGCAACCGGCTGGTGGACGTGCAGAAATGCGTACGCACAGGCGATATCGATGAGGTAGGGGATGCCTCCCACTGCACCTTCTTCGAGATGCTGGGCAACTGGTCTTTGGGGGACTATTTCAAAAAAGAATCCATCGCCTATTCCTGGGAATTCCTCACGGATGAAAAGTGGCTGGGGATCGATAAGGACCGGCTGTATTTCACCTGCTTCGCCGGGGACCAGGACGCCCCCCAGGATACCTACTCCCACGACCGGTGGGTGGAGATGGGGGTAGATCCTTCCCATATCTTCTACCTGGATAAAAAGCATAACTGGTGGGGCCCCGCCGGCATCACCGGCCCCTGCGGCCCGGATACGGAGATCTTCTACGACACGGGCAAACCCAAGTGCTGCCCCGATTGCAACCCCGCCTGCGACTGCGGCAAATACCTGGAGATCTGGAACAACGTATTCATGGAATACAATAAAACGGCGGAGGGCACCTTTGAACCCCTTGCCCAGAAGAACGTGGATACGGGCATGGGCCTGGACAGGACCATCGCTACCCTCCAGGGGGTGGAAAGCGTATATGATACGGATGCTTTCACCGGCATTATTGCCACCATCCATGACCTTTGCGGCAAAAATTATGGCGACGACCCGGAAACCACCCGGGCCTTCCGGATTATTGCGGACCATATCCGCTGCGCTACCTTTATCCTGGGGGATCCCCGGGGCGTGACCCCTTCCAATGTGGACCAGGGATATATCCTCCGGCGTCTCATTCGCCGGGCCATCCGCTACGCCATGCAGCTAGGCATTCCGGATAACAGCCTCGCCAAGGTGGCGGAGGCAGTTATTCGCCAGTATGCAGGCGCTTACCCGGAGCTGACGGAAAACCACGATAAGATCACGGAGGAGCTCTCCAAGGAAGAGCAGCGCTTCCAGCGCACCCTGCGCAACGGCATGAAGGAATTCGAGCGGGTGAAAGGCAAGACGGAAAACGGCCAGATCGATGGCATCACCGCCTTCCACCTTTACGATACCTTTGGCTTCCCGGTGGAATTCACCCAGGAGATGGCCAAGGAAAACGGCCTTACGGTGGATATCGAGGGCTTTAAGAAGGCCTTTGACGCCCACCAGGAAAAATCCAAAGCCGGGGCGGAGCAGCGCTTCAAGGGCGGCCTGGCGGATACCAGCGAGCAAACCGCCCGCCTCCATACGGCCACCCATCTGCTGCAGGCAGCCCTGCGGCGGGTATTGCAGGATGATACCATCAGCCAGCGGGGCTCCAACATCACGGCAGAGCGGCTGCGCTTCGACTTCAGCTTCGGCCGGAAGGTAACGCCAGAGGAGCTCAAGGCCGTGGAGGATGAGGTGAACCGCTATATCCAGGCGGCGGTGCCCATTACCTGCCAGGAGATGTCCGTGGAGGAGGCCAAGGCCCAGGGCGCCATCGGCCTGTTTGGCGATAAATACGGCGAGCGGGTCAAGGTTTATACCATGGGCGAATTCTCCAAGGAGATCTGCGGTGGCCCCCATGCGGAGAACACCGGGGAGCTGCATCACTTCAAAATCAAAAAGGAAGAAGCCAGCAGCGCCGGCGTTCGCCGGATCAAGGCCATCCTGGATTAAGCCAGCCTTTCCCGGGGGCGCCGCCCATTGGCAGGGGGTATACGGTATGCTGGCAGCCCTTTGCCGGGGCCGCTTCAGGCCGGGGTTATGGCGCCTCCAGGGGCGGCCTGCCCCCCGGAAGATATAGGGGGCTCCCTGCCTGGGCCCCCTTTCCTCTATAGTACACCATTTGCCAGAGTGGAGCGCGGGCCTGCCTAGGCGCCTGCCCTGCTCCCGCATGTTTCGCAGCGGGATATGGAGGAGAATATGCAGGATTGCTCCGGAGATGGGGAGAAGGGCTTCTGCTTTCCGGCAGACCGTATCCTGCCATTCTATTCGTAGAATCGGCGGCAGAACTGGCATTTTTGCTGCCGGTATGCCTGCCGCCTTCCGGCGAAAAATGCAGGGCCGGCACTAAGCGCGCAGCTATATTCGCGCACATGTATTGGCGGGAAAGGATGGCTCCCTGCCCGCGCCTTGGGCGCAAGGGCGCCATAGAAATCTTGAAAAAGCGGCTCCGGCCACTTTTTCGACAGAGGTTGCAGGGACCCTCTCTCTGGGCCCTGCACCGGGATAAACAGGGCCCAGCAAGGGCTGATATTTTTTGCAGTACCGCCCATTTTGTGGGCGGCATTTTAAAAAACAGGGGCCTAGCCCCAAAGGAGGGACCATGGCAGCGGAACTTTTTTCCTACGACTGGAAGCTGGATGGGGTCCCCGCGGAATATACCGTGGACATGGCTCTGCCGGCGGAGGCCCTGGCCAGCCGGCCTTATCTCTTTTACATCCAGGGCAAGAGCCGCTCCGGCGCCTTTACCAGCCGGGAGAGCAAGCACATGGGCGCCCTGGAAAAGCGGGTGCGCAAGGAGCTGGATGGGGTTTATGCCGGGGAGATCCGCACGGTGGAGCGGCAGGTATTCTTTTACTATGGGGCGGACCCCGGGGCCCTGGAGCCCCTGCGCAAGGCTGTGGAAAAGGAGAAGGCCATCCGGTGCGCCCTGGGGCTCCGGGAGGACCCCCGGGGGGAAATTTACCACCGCCTCCTTTACCCGGACGCAGCCCGGCTCTTTACGGAGGAGAACCGCCGGCAGATCGCCCTGCTGAAAAAGCACGGGGATATGCTCACCCCTGCCCGGCGGATCGCCTTCCATACCTTTTTCCCTACAGAGCCCCTGGCAGCCATCTTTGCGGAAGGGGCTCGGCAGGCCGGCTTTGCCGTAGGGGACCGGGAATTCCTGCCGGAGCAGGAGAACCCTTATGGGGTGGTACTGCTGCGGATCAGCAGCCTGGATAAGGCTGCCGTGGACGAGATGACTACCCGCATCATCCATCTGGCGGCAGCCCAGGAGGGAGCCCTCCAATACTGGGATTGCCCCATTGTGGGCAAACGGCGCGGCTGAGCGCGGGGAAAGGAGAAAAGCCTTTGCGGAGCAAGCTATCGGAACGGGCCCTGCCGGATTATACCCGGGGGGAGGAAATTTTCAATATGGTATCCCATATCGTGGGGGGTGCCTTTGCCATTACGGCCCTGGTGCTGTGCGTGGTAAAGAGCGCCCGGGCAGGCAGCGCCTATGGAGTGGTTTCCAGCGCCATCTATGGCGCATGCATGATCCTGCTGTACTGCCTATCCAGCATTTACCACGGGCTTTCCGCTTCCACGGGGAAGAAAGTGCTGCAGATTCTGGATCATTGCGCGATTTATTTCATGATCGCCGGCACCTATATGCCCATCCTCCTTTGCGCCCTGCGGCCCCTATACCCTGGCCTGGCCTGGACGGTATTCGGCCTGCAATGGGGGCTCACGGCCCTGGCCGTTACCTTTACCAGCATCGACCTCCGGCAATATTCCACCTTTTCCATGGTCTGCTATATCGTCATGGGCTGGGGCGTGGTATGCTTTATCCCCCAGCTCATCCAGGCCATAGGCATGACGGGGTTCTGGCTGCTGCTGGGAGGCGGCATCGCCTATACCCTGGGGGCCATCCTTTATGGCATCGGCTCGAAAAAGCGGTATTTCCATTCCGTTTTCCATATATTCGTCCTGCTGGGCAGCGGGTTGCAATTCTGGGCGGTATATGCCTATGCCCTGCCCGGATAAGGGGGGCGGAGCCGAGCGCGCAAAGGAGCGCGAGGAAGGCCCCTCGGGGCCGACGCTGCGCGACCATTGCAAACTGAGGGTTTGGCTTGTAGTGGGAAACCCCAAAAAAGTGCCCCTATTAAAGTGCCGCAGGCAAGGATTTCTTGCCAAAAGGCGCCCCTGTGTAAGGGGGGCGGAGCCGAGCGCTGCCTGTGGCAGAATAAGCGAGGCGGAAGCCCAGTGAGCAAAGGAGCGCTAGGAAGGGCCTTCCGGCCCGACGCTGCGCGACTATTGCGAACTGCGCTGGCGCGGCCTATAGCCGCGACTGAGGGGTTGTAGACGCAACAGCTCTATAAAAGCGCTGGTTAAACCCTCTCGTCTACAATCCCTCAGTCCGCTTCGCGGCCAGCTCCCTTTACACAAGGGAGCCTTTTGGAAGCGTTTTCCCTATTACGGGGCAAACTCTCAGTTCGCAATGGTTGCCCTGCGTCGGGCCGGGAGGCTGGCTGCTTCTGTGTGGCAGGATGGAAGAAGGCTTGCGATGCCTCCGGCGGGGGGCGGCGGTGTTTGGCGGCCCGGAGGGCCGCCAAACCAAAGGAGGGCTCGGGGCGCAGCCCCGAGCCCTCCTTTGTGTGCGCTTTGCGCACCCGCCGCCCCGTTTGCGTATCTCCAGGAACGTTCCTTTCAGCCGCCGAAAAAGCCGGGCAAGCCGAACCTTGCCCGGCGGCAGAAAAGGCGCCATGCAGCGGGATAAGGCTTCACTCCCGCGAGGCTTGAAAAAGCCGGGGGCCATGGCCTACGGCCCCCGGCGGCTTTAAAAGAAGGGCGCGGGTACTGCGGCAGGCTGCCTGCTAACCTCTGCGCGCGAATATCGCCGTGCGCGTAGCACCGGGGCCGGGCGGCTTTTAAGGAAGGGCGCGGGCACTGCGGCAGGCTGCCTGCTAACCTCTGCGCGCGCTATCGCCGTCCGCGCAGGACATTTTAACATTCCACGCCGTACAGCCGCAGGGCCAGGCGCTTGACCAGGCGGGCCCGGTTCCGGCGGATGGTAGCCGGGTCGCATAAGAGCCGCTCGGCAATATCCGCCTCCCGCATACCCTGGAAATATTTCAGCTCAATGGCCTGGTAATAAGGGTCCGCCGCTATGTAGGAAAGGGCGGCGTTGATCCGCTTAAGCTCCCGCTCATTGGCAGCCAGGCGTCCCCGCAGGATGGCCAGCTGGTCCATCCGGGCTTCCTGGGGCGAACGGCCCGGCCCGCCTTCGGGAAGGGGGAACCGGTCGCTTTCCAGGGGCTGGGCGTCGCTTTCCAATACCAGCAGGTCTTCCCTATCATCTTCCACCCGTTCCCGCAGGGCAGGCACCTGATACAGCCTGCGCTCCGTGGCCTTATAAGCAGCCCGGCCCAGGGGCTCCTCCTGGGGGCTGTAATATCGTTCCAGGGCCAAGGGGGATACCATATGGTTCTCTAAATCCATTCTTTGCTTCATTTGTAACTCCTTTTTGCATAAGAATAGAACAAATGTACGAAATGTAGAATTATCATAGCGCATTTTGGGCCGCCGGTCAATGGGGAAAGGGGGCGGATTTTTGGAAAAATTTCCTTTGCACGTTTTTCGTACAAAATCTGCTTTGGAATTGCCATTTACCAGGCAAGGGAAAAGGGATATGCTGAACAAGAACAAATGTACGAAAATATGAAAGGAGGGGATGCTTTGCGGCTGATACTACAGGGGTTGCCAAACCCCCGGCAGGCGGAATTCTTCCGCAGCAAGGCCCGGCATACGGCCTATGGAGGAGCTCGGGGGGGCGGGAAGAGCTGGGCCATGCGCAGGAAGCTGGTGCTGCTAGCCCTTTCCCAGCCCGGGCTCAACGCTCTGCTGCTGCGCCGTACGCTGCCGGAGCTGCGGGAAAATCACCTGGTGCCTTTGCGGAAGGAACTGCAGGGGATCGCCAAGTATAACGAAGGGGAACGTGTCTTCCGTTTTCCTACGGGGAGCCGGCTGCGACTGGGCTATTGCGACAGCGAGAGCGACGTTTATCAATACCAGGGGCAGGAATATGACGTCATCGGGCTGGAGGAGGCCACTCATTTTACCGAGGCCCAGATGCGCTTCCTTACTACTTGCAATCGTACCAGCAAAAAGGGCCTGCGGCCTCGGATGTATTATACCTGCAACCCTGGAGGCCCGGGCCATGGCTGGGTAAAGCGTCTGTTTATCGACCGGCGGTATGGGGAAGGGGAGCAGGAGCAAGACTATGCATTTATCCCGGCCCGGGTATGGGATAACCCCGTCCTCCTCCGGGCGGACCCAGATTATGTCCGCCAATTACAGGCTCTGCCGGGAGCCCTGCGCCGGGCCCATCTGGAAGGAGATTGGGACGTGCTGGCAGGCCAGTTCTTTCCGGAGTTTTCCCGGGAAAGACACGTCTGCCCGGCCTTTGCGCTGCCCACCTGGTGGCGGCGGTTTCGCTCCGTCGACTGGGGGTATAACGACCCCTGCGCCGTCCTCTGGCACGGGGTGGATGGGGAGGGGCGGGTATTCACCTACCGGGAGCTGTATGTCCGCCGCCAGCGGGCGGACGAGGTAGCTGCCCGCATCCTGGCCCTTTCCCAGGGGGAGGACATTGCCTATACGGTGGCCTCCCCGGATATGTGGCAAAAGCGGGGGGCCATCCTCCGCAGCGAAGGGGGCTTTGAAGGGGAAAGCATCGCGGAGCTTTTCGCCCTTTCCGGCGTACCCCTGACCCCGGCGGATAATTCCCGGGTGGCGGGCTGGCAGCGGCTGCGGGGCTATCTGAGCCCGGGGGAGGATGGCGCTCCTCGGTGGCAGTGCTTCCCCTGCTGCGAAAACCTGATCCGCACTCTGCCCCTGCTGGTGTTTGACAAGCATAACCGGGAGGATGCGGCGGATGGGGAGGATCATGCCCCGGAATCCCTCCGCTACGCCCTCATGTCCCGGCCCGCGCCCTGCCCGCCTCCGGCGGCCCCCAGGGTACGGATTTACGACCCCCTTTCCACGGAGGAGCCGGGGGGTAGACCATCATTTTTGAGCATATAAGAAACACGAATAAGGAGGAAGAACCATGAAAACCAACCAGGGAACCGAGGCGGTATACGCCCTATTCGACCAATTCCGCCAGGCCTATGGCCGGGAATGGCAGCGCCTGGCCCGGTGTGAGCGCATGTATCACGGGGACCACTGGCAGGATGTGCCAGAGCGGGACCCGGGGGAGCCCCGCCCCGTCACCCCTGTCATCCAGTCCACGGTGGAGAACATCCGGGCGGACCTGATGGATAGCTATCCGGAAGCCGTAATCACCGCAGACGATCCGGCCTATGGTGAGCTGGCGGAGCTGCTCACCGCCACCCTGAAGGAGAACCACCTTCGGGCGGGCTACAGCCGGGAATATGGCCGCCTGACCCACGACCTGCTGGTGGGGGGCTATATGGTGCAGGAAACGGGCTATGACCCGGGCCTGAACGGGGGCCTGGGCGGGGCTTATATCCACCATGTGGACCCCCGTTGCATCCTTTTCGACCCCCTGGTGAGCGACCCCCAGGAGGGCCGGGCCGTATTCAAATTCGCCCCATACCCCCGGGCCTGGTTTGAAAGCCACTATCCCAAGGAAGCGGAGGCCATGGCAGCGGACAGCCTGGGCCTTCAGCCTCTGGGGGATGACCTGCTGACCGCAGACCGGGGGGATACCATCCTGCTGCTGGAATGCTGGCAGCGGGAATATGACCCTAAGACGGGCCGCCACCGGGTCCATATGCAGAAGCTGGCCGGGGGCGTCCTGCTGGAGGACAGCCGCCGGCAGAAGCCGGAGGGCTATTTTGCCCACGGGGAATATCCCTTTACCGTTACCCCTCTCTTTCCCCGCAAGGGCACCTGCCTGGGCTATGGGCTGGTGGATATGTTTGAAAAATCCCAACTCTATTCCGATAAGCTGGATCAGATCCTGCTGAAAAACGCCCTTATGGCCTCCCATAATAAGCTCCTGGTCACCGGGGCCAGCGGCTTTGACATAGACGATCTGCGGGATTGGAGCAAGGAGGTCCATCAGGGGGAAAACCTGAACGGCATCACCTGGTTCCCCACGGCCCCCCTACCGGCCTATCTGATCACCTATATCCAGTCCATCCGGGAGAGCATCAAGGAGGAGAGCGGCTCCAACGACTTTTCCCGGGGTATGACCAGCGGCGGGGTTACGGCGGCATCGGCCATCGCCGCCCTGCAAGAGATGAGCAGCAAGCGGAGCCGCATGGCCGTGCGGACCGTCCACGATGCCTTTGAAGCTGCCGTCCGCCAGGAGCTGGAGGTGGAGCGGGAATTCTGCCTGCTGCCCCGAAAGGCCCAGGGAAAAAGCGCGGATCAGCGGCGGGCCCGGCTGACGGCGGATATGCTCTACCGGGAAACGGAGCTGGGCAACCGGATCCCCTTAGAATTCAGCGTCAGCGTCAAGGTGCAGCGGGAAAACCGCTTCAGCGTGGCCGCCCACAACGAGCTGCTGCTGAGCCTGGTGCGCATGGGCATGCTGGCAGGGGATGTAGCCCTGGAGCTGATGCTTTTCGATGGAAAGGAGCAGGCCCTGGCCATGATGCGCCAGAGGCTGGAGGCGGCCCAGGCCAGCCCCGCTCCGGGGGAAACAGCCCCGGAGGAAGCAGGCCTGGGGCCCATTGCCCAGGAGCTTTTGGGGGCGGAGCCGAGCGCCGCCAGTGGCGGAAGAAGCGAGGCGGAAGCCCAGTGAGCAAAGGAGCCCCAGGAAGGCCTCTCGAGACCGACGCAGGGCGGCTATTGCGAACTGAGGGGTTGCGTTAGCAAAGGAGCCGAGCGCCGCCAGTGGCGGAAAAAGCGAGGCGGAAGCCCAGTGAGCAAAGGAGCCCCAGGAAGGGCCCCCCGGCCTGCCTTTCAGGGCGCTTCCACAGTTCGCAAAGGTCGTTGCGCGTCGCCGC
>CALVLF010000083.1 GCA_944336625.1 uncultured Clostridia bacterium | reverse complement strand
TGCTGGATTTCAGCAGCTATATGTTTTCCGTTATGGATTCGGAAGGCACGGAACAGCCCGGCGGGATACGCGGGCTGACCAACGTTATGAAGATCTGGGTCGCTACCGCGGATCAACAGCAATTTACGGCTCTTCGTGTAGATGTGTGAAAGGTGAAATCAGAATGACGCCTTGGCACGCAAGGATTTTCTGCTAAGATGATTGTGAGAAAACAACATTGGAAAGCGGGGCATCTAAAATGCGTACCAAGGAGATCATTCAGTCATTCGTGGGCACCAGTAAAATCGTCTTGAAGGACGTCTATACGGATGCCGAAACCAATGCGATAGTGATAAAGGCCCGCCCTACGAAAATTGAACAATGCCGCTGTGGACTGTGCCATAGGAAGGGCAAGTACTACGACAAGGGACAAGGCGAGCGTAGGTGGAGAGCTTTGGATATAGGCTCGCAAATGGCCTACATCGAAGCTACCGTAGAACGGGTCAGGTGCAAGAAGCACGGGGTGGTTACAGCTGCCGTTCCCTGGGCTCGGCATGACACATGGTTCTGCAGGAGCTTTGAAGATACGCTGGCATGGCTGACCGTACAGACCTCCCATTCCGTTGTCTCGGAGTTTATGAGAGTGGATTGGCATACGGTAGATCGTGCCTGTAAGCGAGTCTACGATGACCTGGAAGCAGCATCATCGTGCCGCTTTGACAGGCTGGTGAACATTGGTATTGATGAGACCAGCTACAAGAAAGGCCACAAGTATATAACCGTGGTCGTCAACCATGATACGAACTCTGTTGTGTGGTGCAGCAAGGGCTTCGGAAAGACGGTCCTCACTCAGTTCTTTGAACGGCTCACTCCGGAGCAAAGGGCTTCCATCCGTTGTGTCTCAGCGGATGGAGCGAGGCGGATTGCAGAGTGCGTGGAGGAGTTTTGTCCCAATGCAGAGCGGTGTGTAGATCCTTTCCACGTGGTAGCCTGGGCTACGGAGGTGTTGGACAAAGAGCGCCGCAGGGCGTGGGCGGAGGCCAACGCAACGGCCAAGGCTGCGCAAAAGCGGAAGCCGGGCCGACCCGTAAAGGGAGATGTCGTTAATCCGGAAAAGAAGGATGCCAGGGCATTGAAGAACCTCCGCTATGTCCTTCTCAAGAACCCGGAGAATCTTTCGGCAAACCAGAAAGACCAACTGAAGTTTCTGACGAAAGCCAACCCCCGGCTCTATCGTGCCTACCTGCTGAAGGAAGGTCTGAGGCTGGCCCTCAAGGCGGGTTCGGATGAAATCTCAGAGGCCTTGACCAAGTGGATGGGATGGGCGCAACGGTGCAGAATCCCTGCCTTCCGTGAACTCCGTCTCAAGATTAAGCGGCACTTCAAGGCTATCGTTGCGGCGGCGACCCATGGGCTTTCTAACGCTCGTATCGAGGCTACCAACAACAAGATTAAGCTGATTATCCGTAGAGCCTATGGTTTTAGGAACATGGACAACATGATTGCTATGATCATGCTGTCGTGTTCCTCTGTCCATCCAAGCTTACCAGGACGCTAATCTGCTTTCACACATCTGCACGAAGGCTCACAAAACTGCTCTGGAAGAGATTATGGGTACGACACTTGGTGTGCCGCCTGAAGAAATCGCGTATATACACGACGCAAAGACAGAAACACAGAAAGCAGCACTTTTCTCGAATGTCAGAAGTGGAAATGTCCGTATCCTGCTTGGCTCTACGGCGAAGATGGGCGCAGGAACCAATGTTCAAAAAAGACTCATTGCTGAGCATCACTTGGATATTCCTTGGCGTCCCTCGGATATAGAACAGCGAGAAGGTCGCATACTGCGTCAAGGCAATGAAAACAGCAAAGTTCAGATCTATCGCTATGTTACGGAGAATACTTTCGACAGTTATATGTGGCAGACCATTGAGAACAAGCAACGTTTCATTTCTCAGATCATGACATCGAAATCGCCTGTCCGTTCCTGTGAGGATGTTGATGAAACCGCTTTGTCGTATGCGGAAATCAAGGCTCTTGCTACCGGCAATCCGCACATCAAAGAAAAGATGGATTTGGAGATAGAAGTATCAAGGCTAATGTGGGAATAGCATTGTTCCATAAGATTGTTAGCAAGAAAAACGGCAAAAATGAGTTGTTAGCAAAAAAGTCCGTTTTTGTTAGCAAGGCAGTCAAAGTAAAGACTCCTTGTTAGCAAGCACGAAAGAAATAATAACCTAAGGAATGAGGCAAGGCGGATGTACTCGTTAGCAAAACTCTCAGAACAATCAAATAAAAGAACCCCCGAAAAGTGCCTATTTTCGGGGGGGTTGGCGCACCTAACAGGATTCGAACCTGTGGCCTATCGCTTAGGAGGCGATCGCTCTATCCTGCTGAGCTATAGGTGCTTATATGAAGTTGGTACACCCGAGGCGCCTGTTAGTGCTTCGCCTTAGGAGGCGAACGCTCTATCCTGCTGAGCTACGGAGACAAGGATGTATTGGGCAGGCTCTGTTTTCCCCCAGGCACTGATAGGCAGCAACCCGGGCGGAAGGAAGTCAGCTTATTTATTATAGGCTGCCAATGCACCCCCTGTCAACAGGAGAAAGGCGGGGAAAGGGGCTGTACAGGGCCTGTCGGTTTCATTTATAATAGGATTATATTATAATGCTTTGGGCCGTCCCGGTCTAAAACCATATTTCAGCGGATTCCAAAATGGAGCGCACCCATGCACGAGGAACACAAGGACCATCGAAAACGCCTTCGTAAGCAGTTTATGGATCGCAATGGCGAAGGATTTCACGATCATCAGCTTCTGGAGCTGCTTTTGACCTATGCCATCCCCCGGCAGGATGTAAATCCTCTGGCCCACCGGCTGCTGGATACCTACGGCAGCTTATCGGCCCTCTTCCAGGCCAATGCTTACGACCTGATGCGCATGGAAGGCGTGGGGGAGCTGACGGCTGTCCTCCTTTCCCTGGTGGGAAAGCTGACCCCTCGTGCCGTCTATGCCCCGGCCAGGGGAATGCGCATCAACAACTCCGCCGAGGCTATCCCCTTATGCCGGGCCCTGGTGGGGCAAGCTAAAAATGAAGAGCTGTGGATCATCTCCCTCAACCATGCCGGCCGGGTCCTGCATGCGGACCGGGCCAGCCAGGGCACCCCTACGGAAACGCCCATGTACGTCCGGCTGATCGTGGAGTGTGCTCTAAGGCATGGGGCTTCCTCCATCATCCTATGCCACAACCATCCCACAGGAAATGTAAGCCCTTCCCCCCAGGATATCGCTTCCACCCAGAAGGTTATCCAAGCCCTGGAGCCCCTGGGCATTGCCCTGCGGGATCATATCATCATCGGCGGTACGTCCGCCTATAGCCTTTGGGCCGCCATGCACCTGCCCGGCGGCCAGATCGACGCAGAACTTTTGGCCGCAGCGCAGCGAAAGGAGTCGTGAGCCATGGATTATAAGCAGAACTATCAGGCCTGGTTGGCCGCCCCGGGGCTGGACCCTGCCCTCCGGCAGGAGCTGGAGTCCATCTCCCACAACCCGGCAGAACAGGAAGAGCGGTTTTATACGGAGCTGGCCTTTGGCACGGCAGGCCTCCGGGGTATCCTGGGGGCAGGCACCAACCGGATGAATGTCCACGTGGTACGCCGGGCAACCCAGGGCCTGGCCGATTACCTGAAAACCTTCCCGGATGGGCCGGAGCGGGGGGTGGCCATCGCCTATGATTCCCGGCATATGAGCGACGTTTTCGCCCGGGAATCCGCCCTGGTGCTGGCCCAAAACGGCATACGGGTCTATCTGTATTCCACCCTGCATTCCGTACCCCAGCTTTCCTTCACCATCCTCCACCTACATTGCAAGGCCGGCATCGTCATCACCGCCAGCCACAACCCCCCTGCCTATAATGGCTATAAGGTCTATTGGGAGCACGGGGGCCAGGCGGGGCCGGAGCAGGCCAACGAAATCCTCCGGTATATCCAGCAGGCGGATTATTTCTCCGTCGCCGCCATGGATGCGGAAGCGGCCCAAAAGAGCGGCCTGCTGCAGATGATCGGCCAGGAGGTAGATGAAGCCTATTATGCTGCCATTCAAACCCTCCTTCTGCACCCGGACCTGGTGCGGGAAAAGGGGAAGGAGCTTCGGCTGGTCTATACCCCACTCCATGGCTCGGGCTGCGTGCCTGTCCGGCAGATTTTGCAGCGGATCGGCATTACAAACGTATCCATCGTCCCGGAGCAGGAAAAGCCCGACGGGGATTTCCCTACCGTCAAGGCCCCCAATCCGGAAGATCCGGCTGCCTTTGCCCTGGCCATCCCCCTGGCAGATCAGGTGGGAGCGGATGCCATTTTGGCTACGGATCCGGATTCCGACCGGCTGGGCGCCGCTTTCCGCCGCAGGGATGGGGGCTTTACCGTGCTGACGGGGAACCAGATCGGCAGCCTGCTCATCCACTATATCCTCTCGAATCGGGCTGCCAAGGGGGATCTGCCGGGAAATGGCCTGGTGGTCAAATCCCTGGTAAGCACCCGCATGGCAGATGCCATCTGCGCCCATTACGGGGTAGAGATTCGGGATGTGCTCACGGGGTTCCGCTTCATTTCCGAACAGATCGCCCAGTGCGAAGCCACGGGGGAGCATACCTTCCTCTTCGGTTTTGAGGAAAGCTACGGCTTCCTGGCGGGTACCTTTGCCCGGGATAAGGACGCCATCTGCGCCGCCATGCTTTTGAGCGAGGCCTGCGTCTATTACCGGGAGCAGGGAAAGACCCTCTATGACGTCCTGCAGGAAATGTACAAAACCTATGGTTATTTCAAGGAATCCGTAAAATCCTATACCCTGGAAGGAAAGGCGGGCCTGGAGAAAATCGCCGGGGCCATGGCCGCCCTGCGGCAAAGCCCGCCCCAGGATTTTGCCGGGGTGCCCATATTGGCCTGGGAGGATTATAAGAGCCGCACCCGGAAGGAAAAGGGCGGGAGCCAGCAGCCCCTGGCCCTTCCCCAGTCCGATGTGCTGCGTTACTTTCTGGAGGGCGGCGCCTGGATGTGCATCCGTCCCAGCGGCACCGAACCCAAGCTCAAGCTTTATATCGGCGCCAACGCCCCGGCGGAGGAAGAAGTGGACGCCCTGCTTTCCCGCCTTATGAACGCAGCGGATGAAAAACTCAGCAGCCTGCTGGCCTGAGCGCCCCCTTACCCAAACTTAAAACGGCAAAGGCAATGGGTCCTTCCCATTGCCTTTCTTTTTTGAATCGCAGAAAAACGGGCGGAAGAGCTGCCTCCTTTTCTGCCTCATTCCCCGGCAAAGGCGGCGGGGTCCGGCCCCAGCCGCACCGGCACGGGTTGGTTGCAGGCCAGGGAATCCGGGGTCACCAGGCAGTCTACCGCCAGGATATGCACGCCGGCAGCAGCAGCCTCCCGAAGGGCCTGGCCAAAGGCAGGGTGGGTCCCGTCATTGGGGGTACAATACCGCACCCCTTCCATCTGGATGATGAAGAGCACCCAGGCCTCCTGCCCCTCCTGGGCAAGGGCCGTCAGATGCCGCAGGTGCTTGACCCCTCGCTCCGTAGGCGCATCCGGAAACAGGGCGACCCCTTCCCGCTCCAGGGTGCAGCCCTTCACCTCCAGGTAAACGGCATGGCCCTCCCGCTCCAGATAGAAATCCAGCCGGCTATCCCCCAGGGAGTATTCGGGCCGGATATGCTCCCCATCGGGAAAAAGCCGGCCTAAATATTCCGCCGCTGCTTTATTGGGGGCCTGGCTATCCATATTAATAAGCCGCCCGCCCTTATAGACGGCGATAAGATCATATTTCGTCCGGCGGCCCGGGTTTTCCCCCCGGGCCAGGATTACCCGGGCGCCCGGCCGCAGCAACTCCTTGCAGCGGCCCGTATTCTTTACATGGCAGGTCTCCACCCGCCCATCCACCTCCACCTGGGCGATGAAGCGGTTGGGCCG
>CALVLF010000082.1 GCA_944336625.1 uncultured Clostridia bacterium | reverse complement strand
ATGGCCAGCCGCATCCTGGGCATGGGGGATATGCTCACCCTCATCGAAAAAGCCCAGAGCGCCTTCGATGAAAAAAAGGCCCAGGAACTTGCCAACAAGCTGAAGACCAACGAATTTACCCTGGAAGATTTCATGGAGCAGATGGAGCAGATGAAATCCATGGGCTCCATGGAGGAGATCCTGTCCATGATGCCCGGGGCTAACGCGGCCAAGTTGGGCAATATTGAGATCGACGAAAAGCAGACGGAACGCATGCTGGCCATCATCCGCTCCATGACGCCGGAGGAGCGCCGCAAACCGGAGATTATAAACGCCAGCCGCCGCCGCCGCATTGCCGCAGGCAGCGGCAATACGGTGCAGGATGTAAACCGGCTGCTCAACCAGTTTGACGCCACCCGCAAAATGATGCGGCAGCTTTCTGGGGGAAAGCTGGGCCGGATGAAAAAGGGCCGGCGTGGATTCAATCCCTTTGGTTTCTAAGGCGCAGATCGTTTGCGTTTTTGAAATATTCATGCATTAATTTTTTATATTTGCAGGAGGAAACACAACTATGCTGAAGATCAGGCTGCGCCGCATGGGCGCAAAGAAGGCTCCTTTTTACCGGATCGTAGTGGCAGATTCCCGTGCGCCCCGCAACGGCGCCTTTGTGGAGGAGATCGGCTATTACAATCCCACCGTCGACCCCATCGAGCTGAAGGTGGACAACGAGAAAGCTGCGAACTGGATGAAGAATGGCGCCCAGCCTACGGATACGGTGCGCGCTCTGCTGAAAAAGTCCGGTGCGATTCAGTGATTTTAACGGCTTAGGAGCGAAAACATGGGAGACCTTGTCAAGTATATTGCCGTAAACCTTGTAGATAAGCCGGAAGAGGTGACCGTTGAGGTCAAGGAAGAAGAAAACTCCACGGTGATCGAACTGCGGGTAGCTCCGGAGGATATGGGCAAGGTTATCGGCAAGCAGGGGCGCATCGCAAAAGCGATCCGCACGGTGGTGCGCGCCGCCTCTGTACGGGAAAATAAAAAATATATCGTCGAAATCATCGGCTGATGAAAAAAGGCGGCAGGCCCAGGCGGCCCGCCGCTTTTTTACAGGGAGAAATATGGAGAAATATTTGCGGGTAGGGCTGATCCTCCGGCCCCATGGGGTTCGGGGCGGCGTAAAGCTACTGCCCTTGACAGAGGATATGGAGCGGTTTCGCCATCTGCGGGAAGGGTATATCGAGCGGGATGGAGCTTATGCGCCCATCCGGGTGCTGGGAGCCAGCATCCAGCCGGATGCGGTATTCCTGCGCCTTGCGGGCTATGAAGACCGGGATGCGGCGGAGGCCCTGCGGAACCATTATATCTGCGTGGATCGGGCCCATGCTGTAAAGCTGCCCCCCGGCCGCTACTTTGTGGCGGATATGATCGGTTGCGCTGTGGAGGACAGCAATGGCAACCCCCTGGGCCTTTTAACGGACGTGCTGGAAACCGGTGCCAACGATGTTTACGTGATCAAAGGGGAGCGAGAGCTTATGGTGCCCGCCCTTAAAAAGCTCCTGGACCTGGTGGATGTGGAGAATAAGCGGATCGTGCTCAATGCCCAAGTTCTGGAGGAGGTAGGTCTGTTTGCGGATTGATGTGCTGACCATTTTCCCAGAGATGTTCCAGGGCGTTCTGGGGGGGAGCATGCTGGGCCGGGCGGCAGAGGCAGGAATCCTGGAATTTCATCTCCATAATATCCGGGATTGGTCCGCCAATAAACACCATAATACGGATGACTATCCCTTTGGGGGCGGCGCGGGCATGGTGATGCTGGCCCAGCCCATCTGGGACTGCATAGAGGCGGTGGATCCGGCCCATGAAGCCCTGCGTATCGCCCTGCTGCCCCGAGGAAAGCAGCTCAGCGTCCCCCTTGCCCGGGAGCTGAGCGAAAAGGATCGGCTGCTTCTGCTTTGCGGCCATTATGAGGGGATCGACGAGCGGGCCCTTTCCCTGATGGATATGGAGATCTCCATCGGCGACTATGTTTTAACGCGCGGCGAGCTCCCTGCCATGGTGCTGATCGATTGTGTGAGCCGCTTTATCCCTGGCGTACTGGGCTGCGAGGAATCGGCGGAGGAGGAAAGCTTTTCCGATGGATTGCTGGAATATCCCCAGTATACCCGCCCGGCGGAATACCGGGGAATGGCCGTGCCGGAGGTTTTGCGTAATGGCAACCATGCCCATATCGCCCGCTGGCGGCGGAATATGTCCCTGCGGTATACCTGGGAGCGCCGGCCGGAGCTGCTGGAGGGCGCCGCCCTGGATAAAAAAGACAGGGCTTTCCTGGCCGCCTTGCAAAACGGCGAAGAATAGGACGCCAGCCGGCCCTTTTCCGCCAAGGCAGAATTGGCCCCAAACTACAAAACAAGAAAGGCGGAGGTGTTTCTTTATGAAAAAGCGCATCCTTTTATATTGCCTCTCGTTAGCCTTTGTCCTGCTGGGCGCAGGCTGTGCGCCCAGGACGCTGTCTTTCGCCATAGAGGGGGCCAGCAAGCTGGCTATTACCTGCGGAACCACCGGCGAAACCATTGAGGTGCAGGATGAAGAGAGCATACAGCATATTACGAACAACATCAACGCCCTAAGATTTAGCGACCAGGGAAAAGTCGATGGCAGCGGCTGGTCTTATGCATTGAACTGGCTTGACCAGCAGGGAAACAGCCTGGAAACCATCGCCCTTATGGGGGATGGATATACCATCACTTATGACGGCCGCTATTATAAGGGCATGGATACGGATCATGCGATAGACCTGGCTTTTCTGGATGGACTGTTTTCAAATACCCAGGCGGAGGCCCTGGACTGGGGCATTACCCTGCGGGCGCAGGACGTGCAGCCTACGGGCCTGACCCTGGTCATCGACCAAACCGGCGGCAGCCCCACGGGAGAGTTGCAGTATGGCAGCGATTATAGACTGGATATCCTCCAAGCCGGGCAATGGGAGGCCCTGCCCTATGTTCTTGAAGGGGACGTAGCCTGGACATCGGAGGCATATGTGGTGCCTATGGAGGGCACTGTAGAGGAGGAGATTGCCTGGGAGCGCCTTTATGGCAGCCTGGCTCCCGGGACCTATCGGCTTTCCAAGAGCTTTATGGATTTCCGCGGAGCGGGGGATTACGATACCCAGACCTATTGGGCCGTTTTTAAAATTATGTAAGGGTAATGTTTGCCGGCTGCTTTTATCTCCATAAGGGCGAAAAATCCTGAAATTGGGGAATTTCTAGTTGCGCTTGGCAGACTGGCGTGGTATAATGCACTTCGTGACAACGGGCGGTCCAATGCTGCTATGCGGTACGAACGTCTACGAGAGAGGAGAAAAATAAAAATGTCCGACATCATTCGTGAACTGGAAAAAGAACAACTCCGTACCGACCTGCCGAAGCTGGAAATCGGCGATACCGTCCGGGTATTCGTAAAGGTCGTAGAAGGCTCCCGTGAGCGCCTGCAGAACTTCGAGGGCATCGTTATCAAGATGCAGGGCGGTGGCATCCGCAAGACCTTTACCGTTCGCCGGGTTTCCTATGGCGTTGGTGTAGAGCGCACCTTCCCCTATAACAGCCCCCGTATTGGCCGGATCGAGGTTGTGCGCCATGGTAAGGTTCGCCGTGCCAAGCTATTCTACCTGCGCAACCGCGTTGGTAAGGCCGCCAAGGTTGTGGAGCGTATCACGGTAGACAAGGATAAATAATCCCCATCCTTCTTAGCCCCCCGATGCCCCTTCGGCATAAGGGGGGTTCCTCATATATTCCCCTTTTTATACGAAGGAGGCGCACTTGCAGATTCAATGGTATCCGGGCCATATGGCAAAGGCCCGGCGTATGCTCATAGATAATCTAAAGCTCATCGATGCCGTGGTGGAAATCGTGGATGCTAGAGCGCCCGTAGCTACCCGTAATCCGGATTTTGATGCCCTTTTTACAGGGAAAAAGCGAATTGTCCTGCTCAATAAGAGCGATCTTGCAGACCCGGAGACGACCAAAAAGTTTCTGCGCCTTTATGCAGAAATGGGCTTCCGGGCCCTGGCCATGGCAGCCACCAGCTCCCAGAAGAAGGGCGCGGCCATAGCGCTTTTGCAGGAGGCGGTGCAGGAAGAGGTGGCGCGCATGGAGCAAAAAGGCGTAAAGAAAACCCTCCGGTTCATGGTGGTAGGCATTCCAAACGTGGGAAAATCCACCTTCATCAACCGGATTGCCGGCTCCAACCGGGCCCAGGTAGGGGATAAGCCTGGGGTCACCAAGGGAAAGCAATGGGTAAAGATTACGCCCTATCTGGAATTGATGGATACCCCCGGCCTGCTGTGGCCCAAGCTTTCGGACCCTTTGCTGGCCCGGCACCTTGCCTACATCGGTTCCATCAAGGACGATATTATGGATGTAGAGGAACTGGCCGCCCAGCTGCTGCAGGAGCTTATGGGCCTTTGCCCGGATGCCCTGCTGGCCCGGTATAAAAAGCTGGAGCGGGAAATGGAACCGGCGGCTTTGCTGGAAGGCGTGTGCAGAAGCCGCGGTTTTTTGCTGCCCGGCGGCCTTCTGGATATGGAGCGGGGCGCCAGGATCGTTCTGGACGAATTCCGGGGGGGAAAGATTGCCCGACTTACGCTGGACAGGCCCGATTATGAAAGGCAGGATACCGATGTCCCGGCAAAATCCTGAGCAGGAAGCCGCTCGCCTTAGGGAGCTTACCAGAATCGAAGCTGCATACTGGGAGAAGGGCCTGCTGGTTGCCGGGGCAGACGAGGTGGGCCGGGGCCCCTTGGCAGGCCCTGTGACGGCAGCTGTGGTTTTGCTGCCCAAGGATTGCCGGATCCAAGGTGTAAAGGATTCCAAAAAGCTTTCCGAAAAACAGCGGGAAAGGCTGTATCCCCAGATTTTGGAGCAGGCCATCGACTATGGCATAGGGTGGGTATGGCAGGATACCATCGATGCGATCAATATTCTCCAGGCTACACGGCGGGCCTTTCAGCTGGCCTTTTCCGCCCTGGCCAAAAAGCCGGATATCCTTCTGGTGGACGCCGTGCAGGATCTGGATATTCCTATACCGCAGCAGGCTATCATCCATGGGGATGCCTTAAGCCATTCCATTGCTGCCGCTTCTATTCTTGCGAAGGTAGAGCGGGACCGGTATATGGCCCAGCAAGCGGAGCTGTATCCAGCCTATGGCTTTGAAAAGAATAAAGGCTATGGAACAGCAGCGCATATTGCGGCTTTGGAAAAACACGGGCCCTGCCCGTTGCACAGGCGCAGCTTTATCCGCCGTTTTATTACGGAGGAAAGCCATGCATAACCGGGAGAAGGGGAACATAGGGGAGGATATGGCGTCGGCCTATCTGCAAAAGATGGGCTGCACCATTTTAGCGCGGAATTACCGGGCCCGGGGCTGCGAAATCGATATTATCGCCCGGGAGGGGGAGACCGTGCTGTTTTGCGAGGTAAAGGCAAGGCGAACCGCTGCTTTTGGCCTGGGGCGGGAGGCGGTAACGCCGGAAAAACAGCGCCGGATCCTGCATGCTGCCCAGGCATATCTGCAGGAAATGGAAGGGCCAGAACCCTTCTGCAGGTTTGATGTGCTGGAGGTGGATCTGACCTTGCTGCGCGTCATCTGGCTGAAAGACGCTTTTATTGTGGATTGAAATGCGGGTTGAAGATGGCTTGCACAGCAAGCCATCTTTGGTTTTGGGGCGGGAATCTGTTAAATTTTGATTCTAATGTGTGATACTGGGTATTCTGTGGTAAAATAAACCTAATCTACATCCAATATGTATGGTATTGAGGGATTATGCATAATTTTAAAGCTTTTCTTCTTGCCTGTGTGCTTATTGCCTTTCCTTCCCTGGCGCTGGCGGATGCGGCCGTTCCTCTGGAGAATGGAGACTTTGGCCAGGTAGGCTTGACAGATGGCCTGCCTTTAAATTGGCATACGGAAGCCTGGATAGAAGAGGATGGAGCCTATGCCGTCAACCGCCTTGTGGACGAAACGGGGCAGCCCTGCGTGCAGATCCAGTCCTCCCAGGAGAACGATGTTCGCCTTTGTCAAAGCCTTTCGGTAGAAGCGGGGGGAATATATCAAATCACCTGCGAAATCCGTACCCAGGATGTTTCCGGCGGCGCCGGGGCAAACGTATCCGTGGTGGGCTCCCTGGCTGCCTCCACACCGGTCTTGGGCACTACGGAGGAGTGGGTTACGGCCACCCTCATTGGCCAAACGGGAAATGATCAGGAGGAGATGACCGTTTGCGTCCGGCTGGGGGGATATGGCTCCCTTTCCAGCGGCACGGCCTGGTTCCGGAATGTACAGGTGACGCGCCTCGATGCCCTGCCCGATGGCGTGCAGGCGCTGGATTTTTCCGCTGCTACGGCCTCCGCGCCGGAGGAGGAATCCCATAACGTAAATGAGCTGCACAGCGGGGCTATGGTGGTATCCACGCTGGTTTTTGCCGTCTTGGGGATTTGGATTTATGAGCGATTCATCCGCTCCCGCGCAGGAAAACTCCAAACGGAGCAGGGGCAGCCTTCCGCCCGGGTGCAGGCCGGAGCTATTCTGGTGCTGGCCTTTTTCCTGCGCCTGTTATTGTCCCTGGTTTTTTATGGCCATGCAACGGATATGAGCTGCTTCCTGGCCTGGGGGAATGCCCTGGCGGAAAACGGGCCCGGGGCCTTCTATACCTCTGGCATGTTTGCGGATTATCCGCCGGGGTATATGTATGTTCTCTGGTTCACCGGAAGCCTGGCGAAATGGCTGGGACTGAGCTATGGCAGCGCAGGCCATGTTCTGCTTACAAAAATGCCGGCCATTCTCTGCGACTTGCTGGCCGCCTGGCTCATATTCCGCATGGCGGAAAAGCGATTTACCAGAAAAACGGCCCTGGTGCTGTGCGCAGTGGTGGCGGTCAACCCTGCCATGGCCTTCCTTTCGGGGGGCTGGGGGCAGATCGATCAGGTCTTGACCCTCCTGCTGCTACTGGCCCTGTGGCTCTTTATGGAAGAGAGGCTGGAGCTTTGCGGCCTGGTTTATGGCGTAGCCATCCTGGTAAAACCCCAGGCCCTTATGGCTGGCCCCCTTTTGGCGGTGGCCTATTTCTGCAAGATTAAGGATACGGACTGGAAAACGGCCCTGCGCACCTTTTTTGCCGTGCTGCTGGCCGTGGGGGCGATATTGCTTCTGAGCCTGCCCTTTGGCGGCGGGCAGGGGAGCGTACAGCTTTCCTTCCTGGGCCTGGAGCTGGAGGGACCATGGATACTGGAAAAACTCCTGGGCACTGCCACCAGCTACCCTTATGCCAGCATTGAAGCCTTTAACCTTTTCGCTCTTTTCGGCGGGAACTGGCAGAATGTGGATGCGCCCTTTATCTTTGGCATCACCTATGGCCAGTTTGGCACGGCCTGCATCCTGCTCAGCGTCCTGGCTGCTGCCTGGATGTATTGCAAAGGCCGCAGGGAGCGGGGCTGCCTGCCCCTTTGCCTTGCCTGCCTCCTATCGGCCATATTCACCCTGGGGCAGTATATGCATGAACGCTATATTTTCCCTGTGCTTCTACTGATTTTGGTGAGCTTTATCCTATATGAGGACAGGCGGCTGTTTTTGTGCTATGTGTTTTTCACCTGTACACTTCTGCTGAATTCTCTGGCAGCGTTTGTGGTAGTACAGGATACGGCTCTGCGGGGCGGGGAATATACTTTCCTTACGCTGCTGGGCTCTGGGCTGACCGTTGCCGCTTTTGCGTACTTCGCCTGGGTAACCTTCGATCTTATCGTCAAGCGGCGGCGCAGCCCGGCCTTTGACCAGGAGGAGCACCGGGAAAAACTCCTGCCAGGAGAAAGCAGGGAGTGGGGCGGGGAGCCCGGCTTTACCAAGCGGGACAGGCTTCTGTGCGGCGGGCTGACGGCCCTTTATGCCCTGGTCTCCCTTTTGAACCTGGGCACCCTGCAGGCGCCGGAAACGTCCTGGCAGGCAGAAGAGGGGCAGGGAGCAACCCTTTACTTTGAAGAGGAGGTTACCCTTTCAGATATCCGGGTGTTCGGCGGGCTGTATACCGGCACCGCCTCCTTTACCGGGGCAGATGGCGCTTCCTTCTCCTATACGGAGGAAAATGGCGATATGTTCCGCTGGGTAAAGATCGGCGGGGAAGGCTGGAGGACCGACCAAGTCACCCTGCGGGTAACGGAAGGCTCCATCTGGTTCAATGAGATCGCCTTCTTCGATGAAGCGGGAGAACAGGTGCCTATCATCCGATGGGAAAGCCTGGGGGAAGATGGGGCAGAATTTCCTCTGCCCGATGCTGCCTTTCTTTGCGATGAGCAGGACCAGGTTCCGGCGGAGCCCTCCTACCTGAACGGCATGTATTTTGACGAGCTGTATCATGCCCGAACCGCCTATGAGCACCTGCACGGGCTGGCGCCCTATGAAAATTCCCATCCTCCCCTCGGGAAGGTGTTTATCATGCTGGGCGTGGCGATCTTCGGGATGAACGCCTTTGGCTGGCGCATCATAGGAACGCTGTTTGGAATTGGTATGGTGCCGGTTCTATATGCGTTTGCCAAGCGGGTGTTTAAGCGCACCGACTATGCCCTCCTCAGCGCCGGCCTTTTCGCCTTTGATTTCATGCACTTTACCCAGACCCGCATCGCCACGGTGGATGTATATGGGGTGTTTTTTATCCTGCTCATGTATTATTTCATGTACAGGTACTATTGCATGAATTTCTTTACAGATGGGCTCTTTAATACCCTGAAGCCCCTGGCCTGGGCAGGCGTGTTTTTCGGGCTGGGCGCCGCCAGCAAGTGGATTTGCATTTACGCGGGGGGCGGCCTGGCGGTGATCTTTTTCACCTCCCTTGGGCAGCGTTATATGGAGTACCGCCAGAATATCCATAGCGAGGATATGAAAAAACGGGCTATGGTTTCCAGATTCTGGCGGCAGACGGCGTTTACGCTGCTCTGGTGTTGCCTGTTTTACATCCTGGTTCCCGTGTGTATTTATCTGGCATCCTACCTGCCCTATGTGCTTTCCGAATCCAGTTACGACCTGCAGGGAATATGGGATTTGCAGAAGTTCATGTTCGATTATCACAGCGGCCTTACCGCTACCCATCCCTATGAGTCCCCCTGGTGGCAATGGCCATTGGACTTGCGGCCTGTATGGTATTATGTAGATTATGATGGCTTGCCGGAAGGTTATGGCTCTACGATCTCCGCCTTTGGGAATCCCCTGGTCTGGTGGGTCTGCTCCCTGGGGACCGTGATACTAATCATAAAGGCGCTGCTGGGCAGATTAAGACAGGACCGGGGGCTGATGGTACTGCTGGTAGGCGTAGGCGCCAACTACCTGCCCTGGGTACTGGTGACGCGGTGTACCTTTGCTTACCACTATTTTGCTACGGTGCCCTTCATCATCCTCTGTACGGTGTACCTCTTGCGGGAAGTAGAGGCCCGGCGGCCGGATCTGCGCTCGATCAAGTGGCTTTGGCTGGGCGCTGCGGTGCTTCTTTTCGCCCTGTTTTATCCGGTAATCTCCGGGCTTCCGGCTCCCATAGGATATATTCAGGCCCTGGAATGGTTGCCCAGCTGGACATTTTTAGGCTATTGACGGAAGGTGATTTCCATGGATAAAAAAAGCTTTTTTCAGCTGATCAAATTCGGTATGGTCGGCGTTATGAATACGCTGGTGGATTTTATCGTATATCAGCTGCTGGTATACTTTGGGCTGCACTATGCGGCGGCGCAATGCATCTCCTATAGCTGCGGCTTGCTGAACAGCTACTTCTTTAACAGCCGCTGGACATTTAAAGAAACGAAAAAGTATACGAAGCAGGAGTTTGCCCGCTTCATTCTGGTAAACCTTGTATCCTTGGGGATTTCTGTCCTGCTCTTGCGGCTCTGCTATGAGGTTTTGGGCATCACCAGCGACCTGGTGGCCAAGCTGATCGTAACGGCCCTGGTGATGGTAATTAATTTTATCGGAAACAAGCTTTTCGTATTCAAGTAAATGGGTGCTATGTAATTTCGGACCGTTGGGCGGAGGGGGAAATATGCTTTCTAAAATCCACAGCTATGGGCTGAATGGTATCCGTGGGTTTTCCGTAGAAGTGGAGGTCGATGTAAGCCAGGGCCTTCCTGTTTACGATACGGTGGGCCTGCCGGATACAGCCGTGCGGGAATCCCGGGAGCGGGTGCGGGGAGCTATCAAGAATAGCGGCTTTACCTATCCTGTAGGCCGGGTAACCATCAACTTGGCTCCGGCAGACCTGCGCAAGGAGGGTACGGTCTACGATCTGCCCATTGCCCTGGGGATCCTTTCCGCCAGCGGGCAGGTGTCTCCGCCAGCGGGCTGGCTCTTTTTCGGGGAACTGGCCCTGGATGGGGCTCTGCGGGGCATAAACGGGCTGCTGCCTATGCTCATCAGTGCCCGGGAAAGGGGGTGCGCAGATGTAGTCCTTCCGGCGGAAAATATTGAAGAGGCTGCCTATATCGAAGGAATCCGCGCCTATCCCATTTCCA
>CALVLF010000081.1 GCA_944336625.1 uncultured Clostridia bacterium | reverse complement strand
ATACCATATCCGCCGGAAAAGTCCACCAAGCTCCCTTGAAATCCCTGCAACCAGCCGTTGCAATGGCCGGGATTCCGCCGTTTTTTCAAAAAAGAGGGACGGCCCAAAGGCCGTCCCATATAATAGCCCGCCCGGGGATAGGCGCTCCAAAGCAAGCCTCCAACTCGGCCCTGGCGCAGGCCCCCGCATTGGCCGCAGCAAGGCCTTGCGCCGTGCCGGGGCTGCGGCCCGGGAATTCCCCCGCCAGGGCAGGGTGCCTACAACACGATGGCGTTCAGGGCTTCGATTAGATCCACTACCTGGGAACGGGGCACCAGGGAGACCGGCTCCCCATCCACCACCGCCAGGCAGTTCTCCCCATCATAGCGGTACAGGATCACCTCTACCGTGGGGAAGTTCTCATTCTCCAGATAGGCAGTAAAGCGGATTTCCTCCTTTTCCGCGGGCTGTTCCTGGGTAAAGCTGCTGGCCGCAAGGGCCTGGAGGGCGGTCTGTAAACCCGTCAGGTCCAGCTCTTCCTCCTGGTAGTAATAGGTACGCACGGTGGCTTCCGCCTCGTCCGATGCTTCCGCATCCACCTGGGAGGTGATGGTATATTGGCTCCCCTCCAGGGTGAAATCCAGCTGATAGACCGTATCAAAGTCCGCCGTGAATACCTCCTCGTGCCGCAGGTCATCGTAGGCGGCAGCCATGAGGGCTTCGTAATAATATTCGCTGATCTGGTATACGATCTGGGATTCCCCTACCCGTGCATAGGCGGTGAAGGGGGGCTCCTCCTCTTCGGAACCAGCTTCCTCGGCGGCTTCCTCTTCGGCAGCTTCCTCTGCCACCTCCGCAGATGCTTCTTCCGCGGCTTCCTCCGCCGCTTCCGCCGCAGCAGCTTCCGTTTCGGCTGCCGCTGCTTCCTCTGCCGCTGCTTCCTCCGGATCCCGGCTCAGGTGGAGCACAAAGGTTTCCTCCCTGCTCTCTCCGGTCTCTTCATCCTCCACCATATATTGGAGGGTGACGGAAAGGTCCGGCGTATCCAGCCCATAGGATGCAAGCTCTTCCTCCGTGGCATTATAGGTGACGAAATCCGAAAGATCCAGATAGGAGATATTGCTCAGGTAGCTTTCTACCCGCCCCGTATCCAGAGGCAGGTCCCCTGCATCGGCCTGAGCAAAGTATACATCCTCCGAGCAATAGGTCTGGCTGCTTTCTTCTTCATAGACGATGGTATATTCCTCCGCCCCGCTGAATTGAATGCTGTCTACCTGATCCAGAACCGGGGTTTCATCGTCCAGGATCATCTCCTCCAAAGTAGCGTCGAAGTCGTCCAGGGGGTCGCTAGGAACCAGGTATGCATTCCCATCTCCTATGGATACATACCGCTCCGCATCCATGGTGCTGTAATCTCCCAGGGTGAGGGTATATTCCGTATCCCCGCTGGTGAGGGTCACGGTGCAGAGGGGATCCTCCAGGCCATACTGGCCGTAATCCTCCACATCTTCGATGACGAAGGATACCCCAAAGGCTTCAAACCGCTCCAGGAAGCCTTCGATTTTTTCCGGATCCACGGGGAAGGCCTCGTCCCCATCATAGATCCACTGGCCCTCTTCATTCTTATGGAAGGAGAGGGTCTCTCCCTCGTATTCCCAAGATAGGGTATCCACTGTATCTTGGGCCAGCTCCAGGATGATCTCGTCGCTGTTGCGGATATTTTCCCGGTATTCCTCCGTGCGCAGGGCTACGACGGCGGCGATGCTGAAAAGGGCCAGCACGCCCAGGAGGATATAAATTCGTTTAAACCGCTTCATTCTGCTTGCTCCTTCTAAGCAGGATCACCGCGATGCCGATGCCAAGATAGGCCAGGGGGAAGATGCCGATCATGACCACTTTCAGGGTGGAGGCAGCGGATTCGCTGATGCTCAGGTAGTTATAGTTCAGGGACTTGCTGCGGATGGCCACGGCCTCGCTCTGGCCAATGAGGGAGGAAAGGGCGTTCATGCCCGTATCCACATTAGCTCCGGAGGAATAGGCGTTATACATATCATCCAGGAAGTAGGAGGAGGTAAACCAGACGATCTCCCCTTCCCCCTCCTCTATGGATACCCCCAGGGTAAAGGGGCCGTCAATATCTCCCTCCTCCTTTTCATAGGTATCCAGGCTGTAGCCGGCAATTTTGCTGAAGGCGGAATCCGAGGTGGTCATCAAAGGGGTAATGGTGGCCTCCGTGGGGTTCTCCCCAATGGTCAGGCCCAGGGAGATGGGCATGAACACATAGTAGCTGGCCTCCAGCAGGGGGTCTGTGATCTCGCTGCTTCCTAGGTCCGGCAGCAGGACATAAGGCATCTGGAAGGCATAGTAGTTCCTGTCCCCTTCCACCACTACGCCCTCGTTGGCGGCGATGCCATAGTCTTCCAACAGGCTGTATAGGTTGGTAAGGCTTCCTTCCTCCAGTGGGCCGGCCATGACCAGCAGCTTGCCGCCCCCTGCCACATATTCTGCCAGCATATCCTTTTCTTTTTCAGAAATATCGCTTTGCGGGCTGTAGATCAGCAGGCAGTCTGCCTCCTCGGGCACGGCATCCGCCGTCAGCAGGGAGAAGGTGGTGGTTTCAATATTCTCCTTCTCCACCTGATCCAGGAAGGTAGCGGGCAGCTCCGTCTCTCCGTGCCCCTCTAAAATCTACAGCTGGGGCAGCTCGTCGCTGACGACATAATCGATGGCGGAGGTGATGGCGCCCTCCCCGTCGAAGGAGGTGGTATAGGTATAGGAATAGATATCCGTCTCCTGGACGTAAATGTCGTTGTAGCTGATATAGCGGCTCTTATCCCCGCATTCCACCACCAGGCTGTTGTTGAGCACAGTTTCGTCGGTATACTGTTGGGCAAAGGTGGGGTATACGTCCGGGTTTCGCTTGACTACCTGGATATGGTCCGAAAGGCTTTCATACCGGCTCAGGAGGTTTTCGATGATCTCGTCCTCCTCCCCGGACTGGACGATCCAGTAGATGGTCACATCCTCAGCGAGGCCATTGACCACCACCTTGGTATTGCTGGTGATGGAATAGAGCTTGCTGGAGCTGATATCGTATTTGGTATATGTAGTGGGCAGGGCGGAAACGAAGATGTTCACCACGATGAGGATGGCCAGCACCACGGCGGAAACCAGCAGGGAATAAGTCCCTCCCCGGAATGCAAGGCGCCCGCTTTCCTTCTTTTTGGATTTTTCCTTGGCTTTTTCCATATTCTTCTGGTTTTTCTGCTTTTCCAT
Organism: uncultured Clostridia bacterium; assembly: GCA_944336625.1. Lineage (GTDB taxonomy): Bacteria > Bacillota > Clostridia > Christensenellales > CAG-138 > Pelethousia. The sequence continues at coordinate 11,995 of CALVLF010000081.1, read as the reverse complement.
CAGTTATACCTCCGCTTCTCCAGGGACTGTACCGACAGGAACAGGAAGAAGGCGATTACCGTCAGGTAATAGACCACGGCAGTCATGTCAAACACACCGTTTACGAATACATAAAACCGCTCAAATAGGGAAAGCTTCGCCATGATATCCGGCAGCAGCCCTTCAAACAGGGTGGAATCATACATATAGACCCCTGTCATGGCCACGATGAGGACGCCGCTGCCAATATAAGCCAGGTTTTCGTTTTTCGTCAGATACTTGACCAGCACCGCCAGCAGCACCGCTAGCACGCACAGGGCCGCTAGGGAACCAAAAGCTGTGGTAGAAACATATTCCGAAAGGCTTACGCTGTAATAATTCAGCAGGATGGCCGCAATGCCGATGCCGGCAGCAAGCCCCTGGTTCTCCGTCAGGGAGGAAATGAATACCCCCAGGGCGATGAGGGCCGCCCCCATGATGAAAAAGGCCAGGATGGAACCATAGGCCGTGGGCAGGTATACCTCCCCATACTGGGAAAAGATCAGGGGATAAAGGCTGATCAGGGCCAGAGGGATGAGGTATACCAGGAGCAAAGCCAGGTACTTGCCCAATATTACCTCCGTCGTGGTGATGGGCAGAGCACAGAGGAGCTGATCCGTCTTCTGCCGCCGCTCCTCTGCAATGACCCGCATGGTCAGGATCGGAACGATCACCACGAATATGAGGCAGCCGAAGCTGAGGACAAATTCAAAATTGCTCACTGCCGCCTGGATGTTATACAGCATGGCCCCCAGGCCCACAAAGGCCAGCAAAAAGGCCCCGAATACATAGGCCGTAAGGGAATGGAAATACAGGCGCAGCTCGTGCTTCAATACGGCGATCATGACTTATCCTCCTCCTTTTTCGCCTGGGCGGGGAGTTCCTGTTCCGGCGCTTCCGGCTCCCCTTCCGTGAGCTGGAGGAAAACGTCCTCCAGGCTGGCCTTTTTCACCCGCAGCTCCAGCAGGGGCATATTCCCCTTGGCAAAGGCCTGGAATATGGCCCGGGAAAGGCTGTAAATATCCGGGCTGTCCGTCTGGATATGCAGGGCGGGCCGGTCCCCCTCCGTCTTCCATTCCCGGTCGGTAATGTGGGGCAGACCCTTTAGGAGGGCCTCCGCCTTTTCCCGGGGGCCGTCGGGCACCAGGATGACCGCATTGGGGGAAAGCAGGCGCTTTTCCAGGTTTTCCGGCTCGTCAAAAGCCACCAGCTTCCCTTTTTATATGATGAGGATGCGGTCGCAGATGGCGTGCACCTCCGAAAGGATATGGGAGCTGAAGACCACCGTATGGCTCCGGCCCAGCTCCTTGATTAGGGAGCGGATCTCGATGATCTGGATGGGGTCCAGGCCCACGGTGGGCTCATCCAAGATAATGGTCTTGGGATTCCCCAGCAGGGCCTGGGCAATGCCCACCCGCTGGCGGTATCCTTTGGATAGGGCGGAGATGCGCCGGCCCTGTACGGCCTCGATGCCCGTCTGCCGAATAACCGCCTGTATCTGCTCCGTCAGGGCCTGGCCCCGCAGCCCCTTGGCCTCCCCCACAAAGCGCAGGTATTCCAGGGGCGTTTCGCTCATATACAGGGGCGGTTGCTCCGGAAGGTAGCCGATGCACTTCTTGGCAGCCTCCGCCTCCTCGAAGATATCATGGCCGTCGATGTGCACACTGCCGGCGCTGGCAGACAGGCAGCCGGTCATGATATTCATGGTAGTGGTCTTCCCCGCCCCGTTAGGGCCCAGGAAGCCGTAAACGTGGCCCTCGCCGATTTCAAAGGTGAGGTCCTCTACGGCCAGATATTCGCCGTAGTATTTCGTCAGATGCTCAACGGATATCATACTCTGCCTTTCCCCGCTGCCCACAGGGGCGCGGCTCCCCAGAGGAGGGCCGCGCTCCGCTTTCCGTTGCTCTCCGGATGTATGGTGGCAGCGGCTTTTGCTTTTATGATAGGCGCCCTGCCTAAAGGCAGCCTAAAGATGCGCCGGGCCCTTCGTGAACTTTCCGTAGCGCACTTTAGCGAAAACATGAACAAATGCGTCCGCAGAATGACAGGCACCCTGACCCCGTTGCGAGGGGCCGGATCCGGCCATATAATGTAAAAAAGCCTGGCCTCCTTGCCGGGCCTTTCATTGGGGGAAGGGGGATTACACCCATGCGCCTGCTTGTGGCGGAGGATGATCCAAAGCTGCTGAAATCTTTGAAACACATCTTTGAAAGCGCCCATTATCTGGTGGATGGCGTCCGCAGTGGAACGGAAGCTCTGGCTTATGGAGAAACGAAGGAATACGACGGCCTGGTGCTGGATATCATGATGCCAGAGATGGACGGGGTGGCGGTGCTTCGGCAGCTGCGCTCCGCCGGGGTCTCTACCCCTGCCCTTTTCCTCACCGCCCGGGGGGAGGTCTACCAGCGGATCGAAGGGCTGGATGCCGGGGCGGATGATTACCTGCCCAAGCCCTTTGCCACGGCAGAGCTCCTGGCCCGGGTGCGAGCCATGCTCCGGCGGCGGGATCCATATACCCCGGATCTGCTCAAAGCCGGGGATATGGTGCTCAACCGTTCCACCTGCCAGCTTTCCTACCGGGGCCGGGCCCAGAACCTGAGCGGCCGGGAATTCCAGATCATGGAAATGCTCATGGAGCGGCCCGGCTTCATCGTCACCGCTGGGGCCTGCATTTCCCATGTATGGGGCTGGGATAGCGAGGTGGATGTGAGCGTGATCTGGGTCCATATTTCCAATATCCGCAAAAAGCTGGCGGCCCTCCGGGCGCCTTTCCATATCCGCTTTGTGCGGGGAGCGGGCTATGTGCTGGAGGGAATGCCGTGATTCACCGGTTGCGGAAAAAATTCATACGCCTGTGCATGCTCTCCTTTATGGCGGTGTTCCTACTGTTATTCCTGGCGGTGTTCATCGTAACGGAACTACAGGTCAGCGCTACGCTAGATAACCTGGCGGATCTCATCGCTGCTAACGGCGGCCAGTTCCCGGACCCTGCCGGGCTGGGCGCAAGCGGCGGCTTTCCCTTTCCGCCGGCAGAGGTAACCCAGGAATCCCCTTTCACCACCCGCTTTTTCATTGTTCATCTGGATGAGACAGAGCAGGTTTCTTCTGTGGATATCCGGGCCATCGCCAGCGTCACGCTGGATGAGGCGGCGGATTATGCCAAGGAGGCCCTGGCGCGGGGCCGGAGCAGGGGCTGGCTGGAGGATTTCCGTTATAAGGTCTATGCAGCGGAAGAGGAAACTGCCATCGTATTCGTAAACGGCCGGGATGCCCGGGCTGCTACCCGGCGTCTGCTGTTTTCCGGGGCAGCGGTTTTCGCCGGGGGAAGCCTGGTGGTGCTGCTTCTGGTGGTTCTTCTTTCCCGGCAAGCCGTAAAACCGGCAGCGGAAAGCTATGAAAAGCAACGCCTTTTTATCACCAATGCCAGCCATGCCCTGAAGACCCCCCTCACCCTCATCCGGGCTAACCTGGATATTCTGGAGGCGGATGGTGGGCCTAGCGAATGGATCGACGATATCCGGGAGGAAACGGATACCCTTACGGGCCTGGTAAACCGGCTGGTGTCCCTCTCCCGGATGGAAGAGGAGGGCCAGCTGGAAATGGTTCCTTTTTCCCTGAGCAGCGCGGCGGAGGAAACCGCCGCCGCCTTTGTCCCCGGCATACGGGGCGCCGGAAAGGAGCTTCGGTGCGCCATTGCCCAGGGCGTGGAATACATGGGAAACGAGGAGGCCATCCGGCAGCTTTTATCCCTGCTGCTGGATAATGCCGCCCGCTATTGTGATGCAGGGGGGTGCATCAGCCTGACGCTGTCGGGGGGCAAACACCCGGTTTTGACCCTGGAAAATCCCTATGCCGGGGTGGACCATCTGGAACTTGACCGGCTTTTCGACCGGTTTTACCGGGGCGATCCGGCCCAATCTAGGGGCAGTGGCTTTGGCATTGGCCTTTCCATCGCCCGGGCTATTGTGGAAAAGCACCGGGGGGAGATCACGGTGCAGCAGCCGGCCAGGGGGCAAATCCGTTTTCGGGTGCGCCTATAATATAGGTTTAGGCCGGCTGCAGGCTAATTTCTTGCCATTTTTGTGATAAAGGGTATAAACATTTGCCGGGTTTTTTAGTATAATTAATAATAAGTTATAATAGCTGTGGCTTTGCCATACCGCTTTTTTATATGAAGGCGGGTCTGCAGCAGGAAAATTCCTATTCGCAAGGAGCGTGCCATGGAGTTCAAAGAACTGGAATCCTTCGTTACAATTGCCAAGGTCAAAAGTTTTTCAAAGGCTGCATCCCAGCTTTTTTTAACCCAGCCTGCCCTGAGCAACCATATTTCCAAGCTGGAAAAGGAGCTGGGGATCACCCTGTTTGAGCGGAACAACAAAAAAACCGAATTGACCCCAGCTGGCCAGCTTTTCTACGTTTCCGCCATCGAAATCCTCAACCAGCGGGAAAACGCCCTGCTCAAGCTGGAAAAATACCAGGGCAAAATCGAGGGTCTTCTGCAGGTAGCTACCAGCAGCGTGCCTGGCCAGTATGTTCTGCCGGATATTCTTGTGGGATTTCATAAGATTTATCCTTATGTGAATTACAACCTCCACTATCTAAGCTCCAAAGAAGTTACGGACAACCTTGTCAACGGGGATTTGGACTTCGGTTTTGTGGGCTGCGCGCCGGATAACCGGAACCTGATCTATGAAAAGGTGCAGGACGACCCGCTGGTGGTGATTGCCCCCAATACTCCGCCCTATTCCCAGATGCAAAGCATCACCTTTTCCCAGCTGCTGGATGAGCCCCTGCTGCTGCGCAAATCCGCCTCCGGCACCCGCCAAGCCTTCGATATCGCTTACAAGCAGCATGCCCATCTGGACAAGCAGCCTAAAATACTGGCCCAGATGGACAATAACGAGATGATCGTCCTTTGCGTAAAGGCGGGGCTGGGCCTCTCCATCGTATCCTCCGTTTCCATCGAGGATAAGGTGCGGGCGGGCTTTGTGCGCGTTTTACCCCTGGAAGGGTACGATTTCAAGCACGCCTTCTATTTCGTCTATCCAAAAAAGCGCACCCTTTCCCCTATGGTGAGCCGTTTTAAGGATTTCGTCCTTTCGCAGAAGCAGCTTGCAGAGCCGCAGCCGGAAGAATAAACTCTGCTTATGGAAGCGGGCGCAGTATTGCATTTCTTCATATACGGGAAAAACGGCCCGGAACGCCTTTTTTCCGTATATGTTTTTTCTACTGCCGATTGACAGGGCCGGAAAAATGTGACTATAATAATGTGATTACGGCCAACAGTATTTTTGCAGTATCTTATCTTTTATTCAATCTAAAATAAGGTCAAAAGGAGATTTTGGAGTGAAAAAACTAGTAATCGCCCTGGGTGGCAACGCACTGCAAGCAGAGGGCAAGCCGGCAACGGCAGAAGCGCAGCTTGAGGTTGTAGAAGAGACCGCAAAATACATTGCGGACATCATCGACGAAGGCTATCAGGTGGTGGTTGCCCACGGCAACGGCCCCCAGGTTGGCCGCATCGTTCTGCAAAATGAATATGCTACTTCCGTAACCCCTGCCCTGCCCTTTGATGTATGCGGCGCCATGAGTCAGGGTTATATTGGCTACCATATTCAGCAGGGACTTACCAAGGTTCTGCGGGCCCGTGGCAGCAAAAAGGAAGTCGTCACCGTTGTGACTCAAGTGGTTGTGGACAAGAACGACCCCAAATTCCAGAACCCCAGCAAGCCCATTGGCCCCTTCTATAAGGAAGAAGAAGCCAAGGCCCTGGCTGCGGAAAAGGGCTATGTCATGAAGGAAGACGCGGGCCGCGGCTGGCGCCGGGTAGTGGCTTCCCCCATGCCTGTGGAAATCGAAGAGCTGGACGCCGTAAAGTGCCTAGTGGATAATGGCTTCATCACCGTCACCGTAGGCGGCGGCGGCATTCCCGTTGTCCGGGATGAAAAGGGCCAGCTTTCCGGCGTTGCTGCCGTTATCGATAAGGATCTGGCCAGCGAGCGCCTGGCAGAAGACCTGGATGCGGATGCCCTGGTGATCCTCACCGCCGTGGAAAAGGTTTCCATCAACTTCAAAAAGCCCGACCAGAAAGATCTGGATACCCTCACCGTGGCCGAGGCCAAGCAGTATATCCAGGAAGGCCACTTCGCCCCCGGCTCCATGCTGCCCAAGATCGAGGCTGCCGTTAAATTCGTTGAGAGCAAGCCCGGCCGCAAGGCCATCATCACCTCCCTGGATAAGGCTGTGGAGGCCCTGGACGGCAAGGCTGGCACTACCCTGCTCTAAGCGGCAATATTTCGCCCCTTTTTAAGCAACTGCCAACATTTAATTTTATACAAAACTATGGAGGAACGATTATGGAAATGAACTTCAAAGGCAGAGACATTATCAACGGTTATGATTTCACCAACCAGGAGCTGTGCCACATCATGGATACTGCCATGATCTATGAAAAGCGCGTAAAGAGCGGCGAGGTCATCAAGGACCTGGCCGGCATGCTGGTGGCCACCCTGTTCTTTGAGCCCAGCACCCGTACCCGCCTCTCCTTCAACTCCGCTATCCAGCGGGTAGGCGCCAGCACCATCGACCTGGGCAGCGCTTCCGCTTCCTCCCAGTCCAAGGGCGAGACCTGGCAGGATACCATCCGCACTGTGGATGGCTATGTGGACGCCATCGTTATGCGCCATCCCGTGGCCGGTTCCGCCATCGAGGCGGCTGAAATCGCCGAGCATCCCCTCATCAACGGCGGCGACGGCGCCCGGCAGCATCCCACCCAGGCCCTGTTGGATATCTATACCATCCGCAAGGAAAAGGGCCACATCGGCGGCCAGACCATCACCTTCCTGGGCGATCTGAAGTATGGCCGTACTGTGCACAGCCTGGGCTACTTCATGCAGCAGTTCGGCAACAAGATGATCTTCGCCTCCCCCGAGGAGCTGAAGATGCCCGCCGAGATCACCGCAGAGCTGCGGGCCAAGGGCGCTGACATCACCGAGACCACCGATGTTAAGGCCGCCCTGGCGGAGAGCGACCTCGTTTACGTAACCCGTGTACAGCGGGAGCGCTTCCCCGATGAAGAGAGCTACAACCGCTGCAAGGGCAGCTATATCGTCAATAATGACCTGCTCAAGTATGCCAAGAAGGGCATCACCATCATGCATCCCCTGCCCCGCGTAGATGAAATCGCCACCGAGGTGGATAGCTATGAGGGCGCCGCTTACTTCCGGCAGGCCCATAACGGCATGTATCTGCGCATGGCCCTCCTGGGCCTCGTAACCGGCCGGATTTAATCGAACTATTTTCTCTCTGGGGCATGGCTTTGGCCATGCCCCTAGGGCTATCCCGGCCCGCCTCTTTGGGCTGCCGGGCATCCGCCCTTGCCCCGGGCCCCAGCCGGTTTGCCTCCATGCCGCCGGAAGCGGGCGGGGCCACTGATCTTTTCCCTGCCCATATGGGCAAGGGATCCTGCGGGGCATGGCAAGCGCTATGCCCCGCTTGTTCTATGCAATACAGAAGGAGGAAAGCATCATGACCTGGGATCATGTCATTCTCAACGGTACGCTGGTCACCCCCCACGAATGCCAGCAGGCCAATATTTACATCAAGGACGGCAAAATCGCCGCCATCACCGGGGAGCAGCTTCCCGGCGACGCCCTGGAAACCACGGATGCCAAGGGCAAGTATGTGCTGCCCGGCTTCATCGACCCCCACGTCCATTCCCGGGATGGCAGCAAGGGCGCCCATCATAAGGAGGATTTCTTCCATTCCTCCATGGCTGGTGCCATCGGCGGCGTGACCACCATCCTGGAAATGCCCAACTGCAACCCCGCCGTTTATAATGTGGATATGCTCCATGACCTGGTGGATACCATCACCCCCAAGGCCCATGTGGACTTTGGCGCCTGGGGACTTTGCCTGGGGGATCTGAATAATGACGAGCTGCCCAAGCTGGCCGAGGCAGGGGTAGTGGGCTTTAAGTTCTTCTGGGGCTATGCCATCGATTCCAAGACCTATCAGCTCATCTATAACTATAAAGAGGGCATGGAAAACGTAATCCCTCCCCTGGATGATGGGCAGATCTATAAAATCTTCCGGGAAGTGGCCAAAACCGGCAAGCTGGTGGCCATCCACGCGGAGAACTTCGATATCATCAAGCTCCTGACCAAAGAGGTAATCGAAAGCGGGGATACCAGCTATGCCGCTATGCTCCGCTCCCGCCCCGTCCTGAGCGAGACCACCGTCATCAATACGGCTATCGGCCTTTCCCGGGAGCTGGGCACCCATCTGCATATCCTCCACCTGGCTGCCGGCGATGGCGTAGACCTGATCCGCCAGGCCCAGCAGGAGGGCGTGAACGTTACCGGTGAAACCTGCCCCCATTACCTGGCCCTTACCGATGCGGACGCGGAGCGCTGCGGCGCCATGATCAAGGGCTATCCGCCCGTGCGCACCCAGTATGACCAGGATAAGCTCTGGGCGGGCCTTCGGGATGGCACCCTCTCCTTCGTCTGCTCTGACCATGCGCCCCATACGCCGGAAGAAAAGCGCCTGAGCCTTTGGGAGGCCCCGGCTGGCATGGCCACTATCGAGACCATGGCCATGGTTATGCTGGATGGGGTGAACAAGGGCAAGCTCACCATCAACCAGCTATCCAGCGTCCTCTCCGAAGCCCCGGCCAAGATGTTTGGCCTGTATCCGCAGAAGGGCTCCCTGGAGATTGGCACGGATGCGGACGTGGCGATTGTGGATTTGGCGCCTGCATATATATTCCATCAGGAGCAGATGCACTCCCGCACCAAACTCTCTCCCTATGACGGCATGACCTTTAAGGGCGCGGTTACCAAGACCATCCTCCGGGGCAAGACCATTGCCCAGGACGGGGAGATCGTGGGCAGCCCCAGCGGCCATTTCATCCGCCCGGAAAAATAAGCCCGCTTTATAGGCTGGAAATACAGCAAACCGCTTTGTGCCCCGGAGTTTTTCCGGGGCCTTTTCCTCTGTTACACCGGCAAGGATTGATATTTTTTTATTTATCTATACTTGTATTCATTTTTGTTTTTACTTTCTGCATGGATCATATGCCCTTTTAGAGCCGGGGATATGGATAAAATGAATCCGCAGAGGGAATATGCCTGAATTCCGGTAATTTTTGCCTGTTCATCTCCGATGGGAATGAGGCGGTTTTTATATGCTCCTTGCGGCAGGGAAAAAACGAAAAACGGTGCATTCCTTTTAAAATCCGTTAAAAAATTTCATTTTGCTTTTCCGGGTTGCAATGCGGAATGACAAATCCTTCACAAGAATTTCCGGTGAGCTCTAAGCTAAAAATATGGTACATCGTTATTTTTATATGAGAATATCGAATTTTCCGGGCTGAATTCTGCATTCTTTTAACAGTCATAAAAAATTGTATTTATGCATTTCTTTCAACCTATCAAAACATTTTATGTGTGGAGCTCCGTCTTGTTCTGCCTGCAATCTTGTGCTATACTTTATGCATCAAATTTGGATGTTTACTTTTTTTCATCTCCCTTCGCTGTTATCTTTTCTGCTTTGGTTTTTATCGCAGTAATAAAACCATAGATATTAAGATAGTTACGCCGTTATCTAAGCAGGACTGCCGGAACAAGGACACTTTTTTCTTTCTCGACACCCCCTTCGACCTAGTTGTAAGCAATGCGCATCAACATAAATACTATGGCAGGCGGGCGACCCGCATGCCGGGGAGGGAACGTTTCATGGCATTATTGGAGACCAAAGGACTCTCTATCAACTTCGGCGGCTTATGGGCGGTCAACCAGGTGGATTTCCAGATCGAGCCCGAGCAGATCGTAGGGTTGATCGGCCCAAATGGCTCGGGTAAAACCACCTTCCTCAATATTGTCAGCGGCATCTACCGGGCCACCCGGGGCGATGCTTTTCTGGCAGGGGAAAATATTACCCGGCTCAAGCCTTATCAGATCTATCAAAAGGGCATATCCCGCACCTACCAGTCCAGCCGGCTTTGCTGGGACCTGAGCGTGGCGGATAACTTGCTGGTGGGCACCTATACCTCCCAGCATTATTCCCTGGCGGATACGCTCTTCCGCCCCAAACGGGTCAATCGGGAAATTTACGATAACCTGGACCGGGGGCTGGAGCTTCTGAGCTACTTCAATCCAGACCTGGTGGACCGGCGGTACGACCTGGCCAAGAACATCCCCCATATCGACCGGCGCCGCATTGAAATCACCCGGGCCCTGCTGAGCCAGCCCAAGATCCTCTTGCTGGATGAGCCGACTGCCGGCCTCAACGATGAGGAAACCATGACCATGATGTACGAGATCCGCAAGATCAAAGACAAAATGCGGGGCATCGCCGTCATCATCATCGAGCACGATATGAAGGTTATGGAAGAGGTGCCAGACCGGATCGTCGTTTTCAATGCCGGCGAAAAAATCGCCGAGGGCACCTATCAGGAGATTATTTCCGACCAGAATGTAATCGACGCCTATATCGGAGGTGAAGAAGAATGAAGCCCACGCTCCTAAAGATCGAAGGCCTGCATACTTCCTATGGCCGCATCCCCATGCTGCTGGATGTTACGCTGGATATTCACGAAAAAAACGTGTGCTGCGTACTGGGGGCAAACGGCGCGGGCAAGTCCACCCTGGTCAAAGCCATCCTGGGCATGGTAAAGGCGGATAAGGGAAAGATGTACCTGAAAGATACGGATATCACCGACTGGCCCAGCCATAAGCGGGTGGCAGGGGGCATCCAGGTAGCCAGCGCGGGCACGGGCACCTTCCCCAAGATGACGGTGGAGCGCAACCTGAAGCTGGGCGCCTATAACCTGCTGCATGCCGCGCGGGATTCCAAAGTGCTGGAGGAGCGGCTGGAGGAAGTTTATGAATCCTTCCCCGTTTTGAAAGACAGGCTGCAGCAAAAGGCCGGCACCCTTTCCGGCGGCGAGCGGACCATGCTTTCCATCGCCCGGGCCGTTATCAATAAGCCGGACCTGCTCATTATGGATGAACCCTCCTTGGGGCTGGCGCCCATTGTGGTGGATGAGGTTTTCCGCATTGTCCGCCGTCTCAACCAGGAAAGCAATATGTCCATCATGCTGGTAGAGCAGAACGCTACCAAAGCCCTGGCCGTTTCCCATTATGGCTATGTCATCCAGAAGGGGCAGATCATCTTCCAGGGCGAGCCGGATGCCATCCGGGAAAGCGCGCTTCTGGATAACCCCGTCATGTAAAACCCAATAGCTCCTTTATCCAATTAAAGCAATAAATCCATCTGGTTTACACCAATTAATTTGTATCCACAGTTTTGATTTTCTCTCCTTGCGGAGGGAATCTATCATGAATAAAACAGGAGGGAAAAAGAATGAAAAAGATCCTGGCACTGCTTCTCGCCCTAACCATGGTGCTCCTCGCCTTTGCGGGCTGCTCCAGTGACACCGCGTCTACCACGGCGGATGATACTTCGTCGGATGCAGCTGCAACTACGGACAGCAGCGAAGCCTCCGCTTCCGGCCAGGTAGTAAAAATTGGTTTCCTTTCCCCGATCACCGGCCCCAATGCGGCGGAAGGCGCGGCTGCCCGCAACGCCTTCATGCTGGCCATTGAGCAGGCCAACGCTTCCGGCGAATACCCTTACACCATTGAAGTGGTCGTAGCCGACGACCAGTCCGACGCCTCTGTGGGCGTGGCCGGCGCCCAGCGCATCGTTTCCGATTCGGATGTGGTAGTTGCTACGGGCCACTGGAACACCGGCGTAGCCGAGGCTACCATCCCCGTATTCAAAGAAGCGGAGATCCCCTTCCTGATCTGGGGCGCCATCGGCGCTGGGCTTACCAATGCGGATAACTATCCTTGGGTAACCCGCTCTGCCCCCACCGACGTGCAGGAGAACGTTCCTCTGGCAGCCGCCGTCCTGGATGACATGGACTACAGCAAGGTCTTCATCATCTCCGATACCACCTCCTACGGCACCG
>CALVLF010000080.1 GCA_944336625.1 uncultured Clostridia bacterium | reverse complement strand
AGAGTAGGCTTGATCAGGTACTTCAAGCTGGGGTAATAGAGGGGGATTACGGCTGCGTCCTCAATGAGCATCTGATCCAGCTGATGATACAGATCAAACTTCTTATCCACATCCCCTTCGGCACGGGCCTGTACCAGGAGCTCGTCATATTCAGGGTTTGCATAGTTGGAGTCGTTACCGCTGTCGTTGCTGCCATAAAGGGCCAGAGGCACGATGGGGTCGGAATAGGAGCCGGCCATGGTATAGCGGGCTACGTCGAAATATCCCGCCTCCTTCCGGTGGGCGATGAAGGCAGAGGAATCCTCTACGGCGATTTCGCAGGTGATGCCCAGATTGGCCTGCCACATGGCGCAGATGGCCTGGGCTACGTTTTCATATTCCGTTCCGCTGCTGGTGCCGTAGCTGATCACCGGGAAGCCTTCGCCATTGGGGTAGCCGGCTTCCGCCAGGAGGGCCTGGGCCTCTTCCACGCTCTCGGTAAAGTAGCTATCATAGACGTCTACAAAGGGCATATCTGCGCTGTAATCCATCTCGGTCTTAGGCACGATGCTGTATGCGGGGGTTTCGCCGCCGCCCAGCATATCGCAGATAGCCTGCCGGTCGATGGCCATGGACAGGGCCTGGCGCACCCGTGCATCCTGCAGCACGTCATCCTGGCAATCCACAACCAGCCACATGGTGGAAAGCTTGGTCAGGTATACGGCCTCGTCGGCATACTGCTGGCAGGTTTCAGAGGTGGGCTTGATGGCAATCTGGATATCGCCGGTCTCATAAGCCATCTGTTCTACGGAAGATTCGGTAATGAAGCGGATCTCCAGCTCTTCAATGGTGATATCATCCGCGCCGTAATAATACTCATTCTTCTGGAGGACCATCTTCTCGGCGGGGGTATAGGATACCATCTTGAAGGGGCCATTGCCGATGCAGGTTTCCGGATTGAGGGACCAGGTCTCGCCATAGGCCTCTACGATATCCTGGCGCACGGGCAGGTAGCACTTGAAGGCAAGCAGCTCTTCAAAGCAGATGGAAGGAGCGCTCAGCGTAACGGTGAAGGTCTTATCATCCACCTTGGCAATACCGACTTCGGAAGCATCGCATTCGCCGCTGTTGTAAGCCTGGGCGTTGAGGATGCAATAAAGGTTGTTTACGTATTTGGCGGCAGTCTCCGGGTTCAGCTCCCGCATCCAGGAGTAGATGAAATCGTCGGAGGTAACGGGCTGGCCATCGCTCCAATAGATATCATCCCGCAGGTGGATGGTATAGGTGAGGCCATCCTCGGATACTTCAACGCTTTCAGCCTGGCCCAATACCAATTCGCCCTGATCCCAGCAATAGACGCCTTCGAACATTTGGGCGACGGTTTCGCCGGTCTGCTCATCCCGGATAGGATCATAAGAACTGGATTCCACGCTGTTATATACGATTTTTTGCTCGGCCGCCAGGTTTTGCGCACCGGCGGAAGCGTCAGCGGATGCTTCCGGGCTATCGCCAGTCTGCGCTGCATCGGTTGCGGGGGTAGCCGCAGGTTCTTCTGCCGTATCCGTGCTGCAAGCAACCATAGAGCAGAGCATAACCAGCATAAGCACCAAGGCGAGCAGCCTCTTCACGTTGTTGTTCATGAATTCCTCCTATTTTGTTTAACTTTCTTGTATTTTTGATCCGCTGCGTATAGAGGGCCGGCGACCTGGGAGATATGCGCCAATTTCGCTTTTCTTTTTGCGTATAAGGACCATACGTTTCTGGTTAAAACGGAAAGGCTGTTCATGCGCATGATCCAAAAGTAGGGGAAGGGAACCAGGCCGCGCCCAATTCCCTTCTGCTTGCCAGGTATCCGCACTCTGTTTGCAGCGAATTAACAGCGAAATTGCCTGGAAACTTACAGGAATGAGGGAAAAGGAAGGTCCGTATCGGTGGTGAAGCAGTCATCAAAGCCCCGCGGATAGTGGTAATAAAGCTTATCCTTATCCTGGGGATAGGTGAATTTTCCGCCTACCTGCCAGATAAAGGGCTTAAATTCATAACCCAAGCGGTCTTTCTTCATTTTATAAAGCATAACGATCTCTTCAGGATCCGCCTGGAAATTAGACCAGATATCATGATGGAAGGGAATGACAACCTTGGCCCGCAGTGCCTCGCCCATGCGCAGGATATCCGAGGAAGTCATCTTATCGGTAATGCCCCGGGGATTCTCCCCGAAGGAGCCCAGCGCCACGTCGATCTCATGCTCGTTGCCATGCTTTGCATAATAGTTGGAATAGTGGGAATCGCCGCTGTGGTACAGGCTGCCGCCCGGTGTTTTGATCAGGTAATTTACCGCCTTGATCCCCAGGTCCTCCGGCAGCTTATTCCGGAAAGTCTCCCCATTATCCGCGGTGATAATGGCGGTCCTGTCAAAGGATTCCAGCACATAGATGGTCACATCTTTGAGCTGAACCACCTGCCCCGGTTTTACAACCATGCAGCGCTCGGCAGGCACGCCCCAGCTGATCCATTTGTCTACGCAGCGCTGGGGGCCAATGAAGGGTACGCTGGGATCGCAATTCTTTAGGACAGCAGCCGCCACATTTACATCCATATGATCGTTGTGATTATGGGTGGCCAGGATGGCGTCCACCTCCCGGATGGCAAAGGGGTCCAGCACAAAAGGAGAAACTCGCAGATTGGGCTGCAGGTTGCGGCAACCGCACATTTTCGCCATTTGGTGGTTCTCCTTCATATAAGGATTCGCCTTTGTTTTTTTACCGGAACCGCACCAGAAGTCAATGCACAGGTTGGTATTGTTCTGGGTTTTCAGCCAGATGCCCGTACACCCCAGCCACCACATTTTAAAGGTATTCTCCTCTACAACCTCCTGCTGAATCTCTTCATTGAGCCAGGTCCCCCATTCCGGGAAAGTATCCAGAATCCAGGATTCTCTTGTAATTTCGTCTACTTTTGCCATAGAAATAACCCTTTCCTTATTTGCTTAATATGCATGAATCTTCACATACTTGTCATATGGCTTACAGATATTGTTTTTTTATGCATTTTCGACTTTTATCGCTTGTATTATAGGAGTATTCCGTGCATATGTCAATAGTGTATTTTTGAATTATGTTCGTTACCCTCTTTTGTTTTCTCCTATCCCTTAAATTTTTAAATGAATACTTTTAATATAGCTCCGTTTTTTGCTCAAAAAGTTGTGGTAAATGGTTTGACAAACGCTTTATGATCGTTTATGATTGGTTTAGTGATTCATTTTGGAAAGAAGTTGCAAACGCATTATGAAAAATTCTCTGCAAAACGTTCAGGCACGCCAGCGTCAAATTGTAGAGCGGCTTCAGTCTGGAGAAACCTTGTTCGTCCGGGACCTGAGCGAAGATCTGCAAGTGAGTGAAGTCACCATTCGCCGGGACCTCCAGGCATTGGAAAAAGGCGGCTTGGTAGAGCGGGTCTTTGGCGGCGCCCGCCTGCTGCCGCCGGATAGGAAAGAGGCGCAGGCCATGGAATCCTCCCTTCCGGATTTTATGAACAGCCTTTTTTCTAAAAGCATTCTGACCCGCCAGGCCCTGCATGCCGCAGAAAAGGACCTGATTTGCCAGAAGGTTGCCGGCCTTTTGGAAAGCGATGAGATCGTCTTTATGAATTCCGGTACTACGCTGCTGTATCTGATGCGATACGTGGCAAATAAGAGGCTCCACGTTTTTACCAATAATGCAGCTTTGGCTCTGATTGACCGGCCGGCGGACGTAGAGCTGACCATCACCGGCGGGGAGCACTACGTCCGTACCCAGTCCATGGTGGGCAGCATCGTAAAGGACACCCTTTCCCGGGTTATCGCCACCTCCTGTGTCCTGGGGGTAAGCGGCATTTCTGCTGCCAGCGGCATTACCACCTCGCTGCACCAGGAGCGGGAGATCAACAATATGATGCTCCACAACTGCGAGGGCAAGCATATCGTAGCGGCGGATCCCAGTAAAATTGGCCGCTCCCATTCTTTCATCACCTGTCCTATCCAAGATATCGACATACTGGTTACCCTTTCCACAGCCAACGCGGAGGAGCTGCGCAGGATTGCGGACTGCGGCGTAAAAATCATATTTGCAGATGAATAAGTCCATCCGCTTTGATCTTAAATTGTTGCTGACGATATAAGCGTCATAAACGAAAAAAGCCCAGCAAAGCTGGGCTTTTTTCGCAGATGGGCCCTAGCCGTAGGGTCCATCCCTAATCCTCAAAAAATGGTTTGCCGCCAGTTTTAGGGTACACTGAAGCAGATGGCTAAAAGCCTGTCCGCTTGCGCATGGAGCGCCTGGCTGGAATTTTAGCGCTTAACCCGGGCGCTGCCGCCCCGGGCCAGGGCATATGCCTCCTCCCGGGTAACCAGGTTCCAGTCATTGCGGATGGTATGGCAAAGGGCGGAATAGGCCGCAGCGTAATCGATGATCTCCTGCTCCCCATGGCCTTCCAGGAATCCCCAGATCAGGGCCGAGGCAAAACTGTCACCTCCGCCAACCCGGTCCAGGATTTCGATATCTTCATATTTGCGGGATACGAAAAAGCCATTTTTCGTCATTACGCAGGTTTGCCAGTTGTTCAGGCAGGCCGTCTTTACTTCTCGTAAAGATGTTCCCACCGCCTGAATATGGGGATAGGTTTCCATGACTTTCTCCGCCACCTTCCGGTAGCTTTCCGGATCAATGCTGGAGAAGTTCGCATCCGTCCCCTCTGCACGGATGCCTAGCATGGTATCAAAATCCTCCTCATTGCCCAGGATTACGTCCACATAGGGCATAATGGCGCTGGCAGCCTCCCGGGCTGCCTCCTTAGACCAGAGAGTGCTCCGGTAATTCAGGTCATAGCTGGTAGTTGCGCCGTTTTCCTTGGCTGCTTTCAGGGCTGCCACAACCTCCGTGGCGGTATGCTCTCCCAGGGCAGTTACGATGCCGGTAGTATGGAACCAGCGGGTATCCAGCACCTTTTTCCAGTCAATATCCCCGGGTTGAATCTTGCTCAGGGCAGAATGGCCCCGGTCGTAAATCTGATAGCTGGGCCGGGGGCCAATGCCCACCTCGATAAAGGCCAGGCCATTGCGGGTACGGCCGATCTTGTCGAAGGGCTCCACCACCACATTGGACATATCCACCCCATACATCCGGGCCCGGTTGACAATATATTGCCCCGTCCAGTTATCCACCAGCTTGGTAACATAGGCGGTTCTCAGGGTAGGCAGCAGCCGCTCAATGCTCATATTGGAGATATTTACGCAGCAGTTCAACTCTGCTGCAGCAATGCCCAGCTGGAGGGACTCGCTTTGCCCAAGCCGGTCATGCCCGGGCGGCGTAAGCCGGATGTTTGGTTCGCCGAAGCTCATAAAGTCGTATTTTGCCATAGAGTACCCCTCCAGTTTCTTTTTATCTTGGTTTTTCTGCAATTATAGTGCAATCCCGCCCCGGATGTCAACATACATGCTCGAATTTACGTTCTTTATTTGATTTATTTCTCCATTTTATGCTCAATTTCGCCTATTTACGCGCACAATCTATTGACATCAATCCTTATTTTAACTATAATGAACATAATTTCTTCATATGAGGGTGATTACATTGCAGATCGAAAAAAAATTCGTTGCCAATCTTACCAAATGCTACTGCCTCCTTCCCCTCCCTTATAAGGGAAGCCGTCATTACCTGGTTGCTTCTGAAAAGAACTTCCCCTGTTTGCTGCTGGATGCCCATGGAAATGTTCTGGAAGAAGTTTGGGCCGAGCCCGGCGGGACCATGTCCATGGCCTGGATTCCTGGAACGGACGGAAAGTTCCTGTCTACCCATAAGATGTATTCTCCCAATGATTCCAAAGAGGCTAAGATCGTCCTGGTAGAGCCCCCCGAAAAGCCTGGCCACTGGAAAATTACTACCGTGGCTGAATTGCCCCATGTGCATCGCTTTGATCTGCTGGAGCGCAATGGGGAGCTGTATCTGATCGCCTGCACCATCTGCTCCGGCCGGGATTATAAGGACGATTGGTCCTATCCTGGCAAGGTCTATGCTGCCCATCTGCCTAAGGGTTTCCCCGAGGGCTGCCAATTCCCCCTAGATCTTCAGGTTATCCAGGAGAACATGCTCAAAAACCACGGCTATTGCCGCCTGCGGGACGCGGGCTATGACGAAAGCCTGGTAACCAGCGAAGCCGGCGTCTTTATCTTTACGCCGCCGGCAGCGCCGGAAGGAAAGTGGGAGATCCGCCAGCTGCTGGATAAGCCCGTCAGCGACGCGCTGCTGCTGGACCTGGATCATGACGGCCAGAAAGAGCTCATCACCCTCTCTCCCTTCCACGGGGACTATGTACACGTCTATCATCAGTCGGCCCAAGGCTATCAGCCCGTTTATCAGCTGGATCGGGAGTTCATGTTTGCCCATGCCATCTGCCCCGCCAATCTCCAGGGTCTGGACTGCGCTATCCTGGGGGCGCGGAAGGGCAGCAGCCGGGATACCATCTACCTTTACCATAAGGGGCCGGCAGCTGGAGATTATGCCTATGGCTATATCGACCGGGATGTGGGCGCCGCCAACGCTATTTACGACCGGGTAGATGGCCAGGATATCATTCTTGCCGCAAACCGCGAGATTGATGAAATCGCCTATTATACGATAAAATAAATTGCAGGTAGGCCGTATAGCGCCGGCAGGCCTTCGGGGCCGCCAAGAAGGGAGTGAAACGATTCCATGTTAGAAGCATTGAAAGAAGCCGTATGCCAGGCGAACCTGCAGCTGCCGAAACATGGCCTGGTCACCTTTACATGGGGAAACGTATCGGGGATAGACCGAGCGACGGGCATGTTGGTCATCAAGCCCAGCGGCGTCCCCTATGAACGCCTTACGCCAGAGAGCATGGTGGTGGTGCGGCTGGATAACGGAAGGGTTGCGGAAGGAAATTTGCAGCCTTCCTCCGATACCCCTACCCACCTGGAGCTATACCGCCGCTTCCCCGGCATTTCCGGCATTGTTCATACCCACAGCCGCTGGGCTACCATATTTGCCCAGGCAGGGCAGGATATTCCCGCCCTGGGAACCACCCATGGGGATTATTTCTATGGTCCTGTTCCCTGCACCCGGCCTATGACCGCCCAAGAGATCCAGGGCGCCTATGAACAGGAAACTGGCCTGGTCATTGCGGAGGCCTTCCAGGGGCGGGATCCCCTTTCGATCCCTGCCGTCCTGGTCCATTCCCACGGGCCTTTTACCTGGGGCACCAGCCCGGCCGATGCCGTTCATAACGCCGTCGTGCTGGAGGAGGTGGCCATGATGGCCTGGCACACCCTTTCCCTGCGGCCGGATGTCCCCCCTATGCAGGACGTCCTTTTGGATAAGCATTATTTGCGCAAGCATGGCCCCCAGGCCTATTACGGCCAGAAAGGAGCCGATAATGCCTGACTACCGGCTGGGGCTTTATGAAAAGGCCATGCCTGGCAGCCTTGCCCTGGAAGAAAAGTTATCCCTGGCCCGGAAAAGCGGCTTTGACTGGATGGAGCTTTCCGTAGATGAATCCGAGGAAAAGCTGCGCCGCCTTTACCAGGCCCCTGGCGATACGGCGGCTATGGCGCAGGCCATCCGCAATGCCGGCGTCCCCATTCGCACCCTATGTCTGAGCGGGCACCGAAAATATCCTCTGGGGGCCCGGGAGCCGGAGATCCGGGCCAAGAGCCTGGATATTATGGAGCGGGCCATTGCCCTGGGCTGCGCCCTGGGGGTTCGGCTGATTCAGCTGGCCGGATATGACGTATATTATGAAGCGGGTGGCGCGGATACCCGGGCCTATTTTCTGGAAAACCTGGAAAAGGCAACCCGGATGGCCGCTGCCGCCGGTATGTGCCTGGGCTTCGAGACCATGGAGACTCCCTTTATGGATACTGTCTCCAAGGCTATGCCGTATGTGGAGGCCATTGCTTCGCCCTATCTGGGCATCTATCCGGATATTGGCAACCTGGCCAACGCTGCCTGCCTCTATGGCCACGACCCTGCGCAGGACCTGCGCCTGGGCAAAGGCCATATTTTTGCCGCCCATTTAAAGGAGACCCAGCCCGGCGTTTACCGGAACATGGACTTTGGCACTGGCCATACCTCCTATATCCCCTGCATCCGGGAGCTTTATAGCCAGGGCGTCCGGATGTTTACCGGGGAATTCTGGTACCAGGGGGAAGTGGATTATGAAAGCCGCCTCCAGGCTGCTGCCCGGTTCCTCCGGCAAAAGATCGATGCTGGGCTGGCAGTCTAGAAAGGCCAGGGAACCTCTTTCCCCTCCCTTACAAGGCAACAGGCGGAATGAACATACATGCAAATGCCGCACCTCCTGCGAGAGCGGCAAATGTAATTCCAAGGGCGGAGATAGGCTCCGCCCTTTTTCTTTGGCCCCCAGTATCCCGTAGCGACGGGTACCCTTAACGAACAAGGGGATACACGGTTTTGGCGGCCTGGGCCACCAGATAGCTTCGTTGCGGCCCCTTGCAATAGGGTCCACCACTATGGCTGCGGGGCCACGCCTTGCTCTCCGGTGGTCCGGGCCGCCAAAACTCTCTGACCTGAGCAGGCTTGCTTTGCGCTCAGTTCGCGGCGCAGGAGCGATGGACTAGCAGCGCTAATTCGAGCGACTGCAACAAAGAAATGGGCCAAAGCAAGCCTGCTCAGGCGTATATCCCCTTGTCCGTTAAGGGTATCGGGGCGGGTAACAAATCGGAAGGCTGGCGGTATGCCGCGCTCCTTTGCAGCCCGGCCTTTTGCAGGCTCGCTTTTTATATGCCTTCCGGAGATTTTATATTCTGCTTTAGGGCATCCAGCAGCAATTCTGCAATGGGGGTAAATACCTGATATTTCTTCCAGATCACGAACATCCTGGTTTCCAGGCGGGGCTCCAACGGACGGAAGCATAAGGGGCTATCCGGCCCCGTATTCACCAACCGGTCAAAGGTCAGCATATATCCCAGCCCTTCCCGCACAAAGACGGAGCCATTGTAGGCCAGGTTTATGGTTCCAGTAAGGTTGAGCTGATCTGCCTTTTCCCCGCACCATCTGGAAATATCGAATTGCATCCCCTGCTGGGAGCAGATGAGGGCCAGCGGCTTCAGATCCGCAAAGCAGATGCTTTCCTTTTTGGCCAGAGGGTCGTCCTTGCGCAGCACCAGCCCCCAGATATCTACCTCTGGAATTTCCAGGTAGTTATACCGGGAAAGGTTGGGCGGCTCTACGATCACAGCGAAATCGATCAGGCCCCGATCCAGCCGCTCCGTCACCTGCTCCGTATTTCCGCTGGTAAGATGATAGCGAAACAGGGGATACTGCTCCCGAAAGCCCTTAATCGTCCGGGCCAAGTATTTAATCTGGTGGGATTCCGCGCAGCCGATCCGCACCTCGCCGCCGGTAATATGGTCCAGCGCTTTGAATTCATCCGAGGTCTTATCCACCATATCCAAAATATCCTCTGCCCGCTTTCTCAGGAGCATCCCTGCATCCGTCAGCTGTAAGCCCGTGCTTTCCCGCCGGAACAGCTTTTTTCCCAGATCCTGCTCCAGCTCCTTCATCTGTTTGGACAGGGTGGGCTGGGAAACGTGCAGGGCCTCTGCGGCGCGGGACATATTCCCGGCCCGAGCAATCTCCAGAAAATATCGCAAGAGGCGCAATTCCATGGTTTATCCCCTTTTCTTCGTTCTTATTGCCAGTATAGCCCCTCATATTATTCTTGTAAAGAATAATATTCTATGATTTATAACTATTAGACATGATTTATGTTTGCCGCTACAATATAGGTACCCTTAACGGACAAGGAGATACACGGTTTTGGCGGTCTGGGCCGCCAAAACTCTTTGACCTGAGCAGGTCTGCTTTGCGCCCAGTTCGCGGCGCAGGAGCGATGGACTAGCAGCGCTAATTCCAGCGACTGCAACAAAGAAATGGGCCAAAGCAGGCCTGCTCAGGCGTGTATGCCCTTGTTCGTTAAGAGTATAGGAGGTGAAAAGGAATGGCGGAAGCAACGGATATCCTCAGCATTATTTACCAGAACCTGCAAGATGCGGGCTGTGATGACCATACTACGGAGCAGTGTATGTCCCTTGTGAAAAAAGGGAATTACCGCGGCCTTCTCCCCCTCCTGCTTGCGCACAGAAACGCATTGCGCGGCGAGCTGCGCCGCAGCCAGAAGCAGATCGACTGCCTGGATTATCTAATTTATCAAATTAATAAAAATATGACGGCAAAGAAAGGATGACGAAATCATGGAAAAGCTTCAGTTTACAACGGAATGGGATAAGACCTTCCCAAAGAGCGATAAGGTGGAGCATGGCAAGGTAAGCTTCCATAACCGCTATGGCATCACCCTGGCGGCGGACGTGTATAAGCCCAAAGGACAGGAAGGGAGGCTGGCTGCCATCGCCGTATGCGGCCCCTTTGGCGCTGTAAAGGAGCAGGCCGCAGGCCTCTATGCCCAAACCATGGCCGAACACGGCTTTTTAACCATGGCCTTCGACCCCTCCTTCACCGGAGAAAGCGGTGGCCAACCCAGATACATGGCTTCCCCGGATATCAATACGGAAGATTTTCAGGCGGCAGTGGACTATCTTTCCCTTCGAGAGGATGTTGACCCGGAGAAGATCGGCATCATTGGCATCTGCGGCTGGGGTGGGCTGGCCATCAATACCGCTGCCCTGGATACCCGGATTAAGGCCACGGTGGCTTCTACCATGTATGATATGGCCCGGGTAAATGCTAAGGGTTATTTTGACGGAGAGGATAGCGAGCAGGCCAGGTATGAAAAGAAAAAGGCCTTAAATGCCCAGCGGCTGGCAGATTACCAGAGCGGCACTTACGCCCTGGGCGGCGGCGTAGTGGATCCCCTGCCGGAGGATGCGCCCTACTTTGTAAAGGATTACTATGATTATTATAAGACCAGCCGTGGTTATCATCCCCGCTCCCTGAATTCCAATAATGGCTGGAATGTAATCGGCTGCATGTCCTTCCTGAATCAGCCTATCCTCCAATACAGCCATGAAATTCGCAGCGCCGTATTGGTAATGCATGGCGAAAAAGCCCATTCCTGCTATATGGGCAAGGATGCCTATGCCGATATGGTGCGGGATAACCCCTATAAGGAAAATAAGGAGCTGCTTATCATCCCGGATGCCAGCCATACCGACCTGTATGACGGCGGCGGCAAGAACGCCATCCCCTTCCATAAGCTGGCGGAATTTTTCCGGACCTATCTGGTCTAAAGCCCCTTCATGGGGAAGGGCCTGGCCATTTCGCCGGGCCTTTCTCTTTTTTATAGGGTTATACATCCTTAAGGGTGGCAAAGCAGCAGTATGCTGCCCATTCCCTTCGGGCAATGGACGCCTGCGGCTCAAAGCGGATGTTCTATGTATGCTCTTTTGCAGGAGCTTATGCTTGGATTACATCCCCTATATATTGATTGCTACGGCCTGTTCAGCTAGAGCAAATAGGCGCTAGAACGAGCTATATGCCGCTGTACCCGGAAAAACCGGCCAGGCTGTAAAGTCGGCTGGGCAGCATTCCCATCTGTGAACTATTTCCGGAGCATTCTGCTTGCCCGTATCTGCACGGATGGTTATGTTCCCCAGGATTAGCTTGCAAAAGGCCTGCTTTCCAGCATAAAGGGATTTGTATGGTTGACGGATTGCTGCATTTTATGCCAGCCCGCTCTGCTGCCACCCCCGCTTATCTGCCGGCAAGGACAGGGCTGGCAACGGAAGCGCGTATGCACCGTCCAGCCCATTTGGAACCGCCCATTATCCCGGCTGGCTTTGCTATTTCGTTGTATTTTTCACTTATTGTCAAAGGAAATATAGATGGTTAAGCTGTCGGGTATGTAACTGATACTTAACCATTTTTCTCCGTTTGACAAAAGCGTACCGCTGGAAACATAATCCGCACCCTCGACTTCCTCTGATACATCCGCAATCGTGGAAAAGCCTTCTTGCTTCAGATTTTCCATATATCCGGTATAGTCGCTTTCGCGAATGCCTGTGATATGGGCACTGCAATTTTTATATTCTTCATCCAGTGCCGCCCAGGCAACCGTGCCAGGCGGAACAGGAAGCCCTTCCGTATATACATTAACAGGCCAAACACCTTCGTCCAGCATAGTAACATTGTTAGATTGTATGTTGCCCGCATTGCTTGTGGAAGCAGGGGGAATAGCTTGATTCGAACACGCAGCCAAAGAAATCATAAGCACAATTATGAGTATAGAAATATGCTGCTTCATAAGTTACCTCCTATTTTTGCTTATGGATCGGATAGTCAACAAAATGGCAACAAGTGCTGCGGCGATCCCGGCTGCTAAAATTATTTGTAAAACGTCGAATGTTCCTACAACCTGAATATTTGTCGCGGCATCCGCTTGCCCGATGGCTCCCGCTGGCCCTCTCCTAACTCCTGCAATGGCATAGATCGAAAGCGCCGCAACCGCAATAATGCAAGCGGCAAGGGCATAAATGCGATCTTTTCGTTTTTTTGCCGCGGTATTATCAACGCCAAATTGTTCTGCGGCGCCGTCTGCAAACTCTTTTGGTGTTCCCAGCCGCTGGATTACCTGTTGCTCCGTTTCACCATGTTCCAAAGCAGAAGCAAACACTTCATTCAAATCACGCGCAATCTCTTTTTTAGCTTTTCCTGGCAATGCCAATTCTTTTTCCACCTGCTTGATATATCGTTCTTTCATTCTGACACCTCCGCTTGTTGATAACTGGCGATAAAGCCGTTGACGCAGTTCGCATAGCTTTCCCAAAATAGAATGAGTTCGCGCAGCACGTCTTTGCCTTTATCGGTTAGCGCATAATATTTTTTTGAGCCGCCATTTGCCGCAGCTGGGGCTAAGCGGCATTTAATCAGCTCTGCTTCCTGCAAGCGATATAGAATAGGATAAATCGTTCCCTCTTTTGCATATCCCAGAACAGATGCACTATTGTTTAATTCGGTTATGATTTCATATCCATAAGTTTCTTTGCGCCCAATTAGACATAAGAGGATCATCTCCAGAGAACCTTTTTTAAATTGTTGCACATATCTGCTATTCATATACATCACCTACATCACCTCTATTCAGTTTCGCTATTTAGCATTGCTATGTATTGATTGTATTATATCCTGCCGCCATGCCGGCGTCAATAGGCTTCATAGAAAAATTGCCAGAGATTCGGTAACAGCTAGAAAGGAACGCGCAACCTGCCCTATTGGTATGCCTTACGGACAATCTGATTCCGCAAGCCAATGGCCTTGGTGCAACTCCAAGCCCCAAGGCGAGATGAAAAAATGGATTGGTATTAGATGGATGCTAATCAATAGAGATGCGATACATGAAACGATTTCATAAACTGGAAGTCGTTGGCTCGGTTATGCTTGCCGAATGGGGCAGGCGTGAAGGGTTGGCCGGAAGCCTTTTCCTGCATCCAAAGCTTTGGGTTTTTAGGTTCGGATAAAAGTGGCATATTGGCAGCAGTTATTGGGATCGCTACAGATCTATTCTCAGCAGGCACATAGCTCTGGAAGAACCTTGCAGTAGAAATAAAAAAGAGGCCGGGGCTTAGTAAAGCCCGGCCTCTGCCCTTTTATATTATTATTATGGATTGGTTATTTGCCCGTATTGCGCAGGTAGACCGGATAGTCTTCCTTCAACGCTTTCATAGTAGCGGGCATGGCTGCCAGCATGATGAAAGTGAAGGGGAAAGCGGCAACGATGGAGAGGGTCTGCATCATGGTGAGTCCGTCATCGCTGGCAAGCAGCATGGTAGCAGCCAGCACAGCCATCAGAACGCCCCAGATGAACATGCTCTTCTTCGTGGGCTGCAGGGTACCCTCTTCACTGTACATGCCCAGCACGAAGGTAGCGGAGTTTGCACTGGTGATGAAGAAGGTGCAGATCAGGATGAAGATCACGATGGACATAAATACGCCGAGGGGGTACTGCTCCAGCACTACGAAGAGGGCGGTGGAGGTAGAAGCGATAGCCTCCTTGGCAAGATCCAGGCCCTGCTCGATGCCCAGGGTGCCGAAGATCGCAAACCAGATCACGGAGAAACCGGCGGGCAGCAGGATAACACCCTTGATGAATTCGCTGATGGTACGGCCTTTGGAAATACGGGCGATGAAGGAACCGGTGAAGGGAGCCCAAGCGATCCACCAGGCCCAATAGAACACCGTCCAGCTCCGGTACCAAGCCTCATCGGAGAAAGCGCCTACAGCAAGGGTATCGGCCAGGATATTGTTAAGGTAGCTACCAACGCCCTCAAAGAGGTTGTTGAGGATAGGCACCGTAGGCCCGATTACAACCAGCAAGGCCATCAGGCCCACAGCGATCTTAACATTCAGGTTGGAAACGAAGTTGATGCCCTTGTCGATGCCGGATACGGCGGTCAGTGTGTAAATAACAGCCAGAATCACGATAAGAGCGATCTGAACCGTCTTGGTTTCCGGAACGCCGAAGAGCTGATTAAGACCGGAGTTGATCTGCATAACGCCCAGGCCCAAGGAAGTGCCGATACCGCCAATGGTAGCGATGAGGGCCAGGATATCGATGATCTTGCCCAGCCATCCTTTGGCTCCCTTGTCGCCAATGAGGGGAATAAAGACGGAGCTGATCAGAGCCGGCTTATTCTTGCGGAACTGCATGAATGCAAGGCCCAGGGCCAGCACCGCATAATTTGCCCAAGGGTGAATGCCCCAGTGAAGGAAAGACTTCCGGAAAGCGAACTCCATCGCCGCCTTGCTGCCTGCCTCAACGCCAACAGGGGCAACGAAGTAGTTCAGCGGCTCCGCCGTGCCCCAGAATACCAGGCCTACGCCCATGCCAGCAGAGAACAGCATGGAGAACCAGGCCAGGTTGCTGTATTCGGGCTTGGAATCATCCGGGCCCAGGCGCATATTCTTATACTTGCTGAAAAGGCCCAGCCAAAGGCAGAAGAATACGAAAGCCGTCATAGCCAGGCAATAGAGCCAGGCAAAGTTCACCGTGAGGAAATTCAGGCCCCCATTCGCAGCGGTGGTAAAGGAACTCGGAGAGACGATGCCCCAGATGCAGACCAGGATTGTCAGCACGATGGAGATGATAAATACATAGTTTATCTCTTTTGAGCGCACGTATAATACCTCCTAAATAGTTTGTTGTGTCCGGCAAACACCAAGTCCCCACAAAGCAATTGCCCGGCACATGGAATAAACCTCTGAGGCTACTTGCTAATTCTATTATAAAAATCTCGTCACATTCCTGTCAACATATATCCCGAATAATTTCACATCGATTTCCATATTATATTCCGACTACCCGGTGGCTATCAATAATTACAATGAATGGCTGCCACTTCCACAAACCGCCAGTAGCATTCCAGGTTAGCTAGACATCCAAGGCCCCAGGAAGAACGATAGAGATAAAAAGTCATCTTTCTATAGAATCGATTTCATAGTGCATCTCCCTTCACCCGTTGGCAGGGCACAGGCAAAAAAACCTCCCCGCGGGAAAAGCAAGGGGAGGATTGGCTTTTTTGAAGTAAGAAATGACGAATTGCGTTCCGCATTCTCACAGGTGCAGCCGTATTTTTTATAAAAGGCGTAAGAATAACTTGCAGGCTTCCAGCATCTTTCTCGTGCGTATTTCATCGCATATCTCCTTCGGGTTGCGTATCTTATCCTCCAGAAGGCTGCGGAAATAAGCCACGGTAGCAGTATTCACCAAGGCAAGCCGCTCCTGCGAAGTGCTGGGGAGCGCAAGCGGGCGAAGAATCTGCATCTTACGGAAGGGTAAGTCCGATCCTCGCATCATAGCGCGCAGAGCCTCGTCCTT
>CALVLF010000079.1 GCA_944336625.1 uncultured Clostridia bacterium | reverse complement strand
ATTCGGCTCCTCTCGCCGTGAGTGGCGGGCCTTCGACCTGTTGGCTCCCTCTCTGGAGCTCCCCATCATCGATGGCGGCAGCCAGTATGACTTCTCCATCAAGCCCGACGAGAAGGTCACCATGGATATGCTGTTCACCATCTATAACGATCACCTGGAGGGTACCCCCTACGATCAGACCGTTGGCGTAGCGGCTGGCCCCAATGGCAACCCCAATCGCTATAGCGTCAAGAGCGATCAGATGCCCGAAAGCGCTCAGGGCTACGGCTTCGAGCGTAAGATCGCCATCACCACCTGCTCCTATGTGTTCATCGGCCAGGCCCGTGACTGGCTGCCCGCCGAGATCGGCACCAAGCTCTGGTATGGCGCTGACGATCCCAGCACCACCTGCTATGTTCCCATTTATGCCGGTGTAACCGAAGTTCCTGAAGCCTGGTCCATTGGCGACCGCCGTTCCTTCGATACGGACAGCGCTTGGTGGGCATTCAACTTCGTCAACAACTGGGCACAGCTCCGTTGGGATGCCATGTATGAGGAGATCCACGCTGAGCGGGCTAAGTACATGGATCAGTTTATGGCTGAAGAGGCTGACGTAGATGCCGAAGCCGCAAGGCTCTACGAGGAGAGCCCTGAAAAGGCCGCTGCTTACCTGACCGAGTACACCAACAACGCTATGAACACCGTATTTGAAGGCTGGTGGGATTTCGCCTGGAAGCTGGTCGGCAAGTACTATGACGGCATGTGCCTGGAGGAGGACGGCTCCCGTACCACCCTGGGCATGACCAACCCTGACTTCGTAGCCGCCTCCGGCATTGGCGAAACCATGATCGCCGATATGGAAGCTATCTATGGCTCCACCTCTGCAGAGGAGGAAACTCCGGAAGAGCCCGCAGCTACAGAGGCTCCCGCTGCTACGGAGGCCCCTGCCGCTACGGAAGCCCCTGCGCAGGAGCCCGCTGACACTGCCAGCACCGGCGGCATGAGCACCGGCGGCGTAGTTGCCATCGTGGTCATCGTCGTGATCGTCATTGCCGCGGTTGTATACTTCTCCAAGAAGCGCGGCAAGGAAAGCAAGTAATTTCAACAAAAATGGATAGCCTCCTTGCGGAGGCTGTCCATCCGCTCAAAACGCTATAGGGTCTGCTAGCGCAGGCCCTATAGTATCGAGCGATTTATTTCAGGAGGTTTAATCACAAATGAAAAAGACTCTCTCCATCATTGCTTTGATGTTGGTTCTCGCCATGGCCTTTACGGCCTGCAGCGCTCCCGCTGAAGAGCCTGCCGCCACCGAAGCGCCCGCTGCTACCGAAGCGCCTGCTGCTACGGAAGCCCCTGCCGCGGAAGAACCCGCCGCAGATGCTGCGGAAGAACCCGCTGCGGACGCCACCGGCGACGCCGCTCCCAGCACGGAGATCTCCGGCGACTACATCCAGACCCCCTTCATCGTCACCAGCTGCGGCCAGAGCCCTGGCGCCGTTATGCTGAACATGGTGGCCGTGCAGAGCGGCTTCACCTCCGCCAGCGACAACAGCCTCACCGCGGAAACCCTGGATACCAGCGGCACTTATAAGACCCTCATCGTTACCGCTGGCACCAGCATGAAGGGCATGGGCGCCGCCGGTACGGACGTTGACACCGAAATCGAGCGCTGCACCGCCCTTATGCAGGCTGCCAAGGATGCAGGTATGGTCGTGGTTGGCGCGCACATTGAGGGCATGGCCCGCCGTTCGGATAATTCCGACCAGAAGTCCATCGACGCCGTTATGAGCATGGCGGACATCATCCTGGTTGTAGAAGACAGCGACAGCGACGGCTTCTTCACCGATTACGCTGCGCAGAACAACAAGCCTCTCATCAAAGTTGCGGAAGCACTGGATGCGGCTGCTATCATGAAGTAATCTGCCAACATAATAAGCGGGCGGAGGCTTTGCAGCGGTTTACGCATACCGGAAGGCAAAGGGGCGCTGCCCTCCGCCTTCCGGCCCGGGGGACGCATCTTGCGCCCCCTATGGGCCGGAGCTGCATGCCCGCTATTTCGAGGAGGAAATTTTCGTGACAATGTTTGTCCATTCCCTGCTGGTGTTGGTCACCATTGCAGTGGTTTTTGCTGTCGCAAAAAAGCTCCGGCTAACTACTGAGCTTTCCATGCTTGTTGCGACGATTGCCGCAGTTTTAATCCATCTCATCCTACCCCAGGGGGTTGATCCCCGTTCTCCTTTGCCCTTTACAGAGATCGTCCGGCATCTGGTAGAAGGATCCGTCACCTATTTGGATATCTGCCTGCTCTTCCTGACCGCCACCTTCTTTATGACCATCTATAAAGAATCTGGCGGCGTGGCCTATATCGTACGCGTAATTGTAAAGGCATTCCATTCCCGCCGTATTATTTGCCTGATCCTTTTAACATTCGTTATGCTGGTTCCCGGCGCCATCACCGGCTCCGGCGCCACCGCAGTGCTAACCGTTGGCGGCCTTGTCAGCTCCGTGCTGGTCGCAATGGGCGTTTCGGAAGACCGCCGTATTGCCCTGATCTTCATCTTGGCAGCCATGAGCGCCGCCTGCCCGCCCATCAACCTCTGGGCCATGATGGCCGCTGCTGGTTCCAACATGCCCTATGTGGGCTTCACCCTGCCCCTTGGCTTCCTTTCCATCGTAGGCGCCCTGTTTGCCACCTTCTATCTTGCCGGCAAGGGCGAAAAGGTAGAGCTGGAAAAGGCACTTGCAGAGCTGCCTGAGCCCCCCCAGGGCTGGAATGGCCTGCGCGCTGCCGTACCCTTCCTGCTGCTGATCGTTATCATTCTGTGCGGCCGCGTTTTCCCGGCGAATTTCCCCGTTGTGGGCCTACCCCTTACCTTTATGCTCTGCGCAGCTAGTGTGTTGCTGCTCAGCCCCAAGGGTGTTAAGGTCAATGTGATCGAAGTTGCCTGCACAACGGTAAAGAACCTGCAGGGCCTTGTAGGCGTTATGATCGTAGTGGGCATGCTCAACCAGATCATGACCCTCACCGGCGCCCGCGGCCTGCTTTCCCTGGCCGTGGTTACCCTGCCGGTAGCAGTGCTCTATGCTACGCTGTGGATCATCCTGCCGGTGGCGGAAGGCGTGCTGCAGTATGCCGTAGCGCCCCTGTTCGGCGTGCCGCTGATCATGCTCTTCAACATGCTGGGCTACGACCCCATCATCGCCCTGTCCACCTGGGCTGTTATGCTGCCTTTGGGCGACTGCCTGCCCCCCACCGCCGTTGTTGGCCGGGCGGCTGTGTTGGAGCTGGATTACAAGGGGAATTACTACAAAGGCTTTGTCAAGACCGCCCTGGTACCTATGCTGTTCATTCTGGCGATGTGCACCGTCGTCATGATCTTCAGCTCGGAAATCGGTGCAATCATCGGAGGTTAATGATATGAGCGTTCTCCAGGTAATCAACACCATTATCACTGTATTTTATTATCTGATCAGTGCGTTTTTCCTTTTTGCCATTGCGAAGGTATTTGTGAAATCGCATAAAGTGCAGGATGCTATCCTTTACAGCCTGATTATGATGCCGTTCATCCTGCGGCTGCTGCGGCTCAAATAAGGAGGTTTGGCAAATGAAGAAAATGAACATGAAAGCAATCAAAGCGCTGATCCTGGCCATCGTTTTCTGTGCCGTAGGCATTGCGGGCTATCTTTTCCATGAGCATCGGACGTATAAAGAGGCCGTAGTGGTCAGCCCCTATGTTACGGAAGTCAAAAAGCTGAGCGATTACAGCGACGTAGTAAAAGGCACGGTAAACGACTGCAACGTTTACATTTTCGACAGCGGAGTCGAGGGCGGCACCATGCTGCTCTACGGCGGCACCCATGCGGAGGAGCCCGCCTGCAATACCGCAGCGCTGCTCTTCACGGAAAACCTGAAGGTTACCCAGGGCAAGGTCATCGTCATCGACCGGATCAATACCAGCGGCTCCACCAGCACCCGTATGGGTGAGGCCTATCCCCGGTTTTACAGCATCGAAACCCCTTGGGGCGAGAAAACCTTCCGCTTTGGCGACCGGGCAGCGAACCCGCTGGATTCCTGGCCCGATCCTGAGGTCTATATCCATTACCCCAGCGGCCAGAGCCTGGCCTACGTGGATATCCGGAACATCAACCGGAACTGGCCTGGCAAAAAGGATGGCCTGCTGACCGAGCGCACCGCTTATGCTGCCATGGAACTGATCCGGCAGGAGGGTGTGGACATGACCCTGGACTTCCATGAGGCGGAACTGGAATACGCCGTTGAAAACACCATCGTTGCCCATGAAAAGGCTAACGAGATAGCGGCTATGACCTCCATGCTGCTCACGTCCCAGGTATTCGACGTTGCCATCGGCATGGAATTCTCCCCCACCGAGCTCCATGGCCTGAGCCACCGGGAAATCGGCGATTATTCCGACGCCGCTTCCATGCTGGTGGAAGTTGCCGAACCTCTTCTGGACCGTATCCGCGGCATTACCGACGAGGAGCTGCTCCTTTCCGGTAAGGACCGCTTCGTTATGAAGGCCGGCGAACATGGGCTGCTGTACGCCCCCATCGATGAAAATGGCTGGCCCATCGAAAAGCGGATTGCCCGGCACGTTGAGACCGCCACCACCATTATGGAGGTCAACAATATGCTCCACCCGGATCGGACCATCCTTATCGAGGGCATTCCTTCCTATGAAGAGATCATGGCCAATGGCCCCGGCGCCTACTATCATGATCCTTCTACGGCAGATCCTGCCTACGTATACTATGATTAATCCCCTGTTAGGGGAGGGCCGGCCGCTTTGCGGCCGGCCTTTCATTTTCCCCTCTCCCCTCACGGCCGGGCCTCTTGTTCCCCGCCTTCCGGTAAGGTATAATCAAAGCAGTATTTTCGTTATCAATGCAATGTCCATCATTCCGTATGCGAAATACGGCTGTCTTTCATTTTCTTTGCCAACCCCCTCTTAGGAGGTGAATCCCCATGGATTTTAAAATCATCCAGGCCCTTCCGGCAGATCTGCCGGATGTCTATGCCCTGGTGGAATCGGCCGGGCAGGAAGCGCCAGAAGGATGGTTCGTCGCCAGCGGGCAGAAGGAGCTGGCGGCCAATATCCGCAGCCAGGGGTTTATTCTGCTGGCGCGGGATGGGGCGGGCGTTTTAGCGGGCTGCTTTATGGTTCATTTCCCCGGAAATAAGGCGGAGAATCTGGGGCTGGATGTGGGCCTGCCCCAGGAAGAGCTGGTTCGGGCGGCCCATATGGATACGGCTGTGGTAGCCCCGGCCTACCGGGGCCGGGGGCTGCAGCGCCTTCTGGCAGCAGCGGCAGAGGAAAGGCTGGCAGCCCTGGGCTACCGGCATCTCTTATGCACCATCCATCCGGATAACCGCTACAGCCTTCGCAACATGGAGGCCATGGGTTATAGGGAGGCAGTCCGGAAGGAGAAATACGGCGGCCTGCCCCGGCTGATCCTGTATAAATCCAACAGCCCCGCCATAGCCGCCCTGCAGTATCCGGGGCTGGATGCCTTTCTTCTTTCCTTCCCCTGCGCAGAGAAGGATTTCAAGCCGGAGTGGCAATGGCTCCGTTACCGGGTAGCTGGCCGGCTCTTTGCAGCCCTCTGTACGCCAGGGCTCCAATACCGGCCCCATGGGGGCCGCACCATGCTTATCCTCAAATGCGACCCAGCCCTGTCCCTGGCTTACCGGCAGCAGTATCCGGAGATCGTCCCCGGATTTTACAGCGATAAGCGCTGCTGGAACTCCCTATATCTGGATGGGAACCTATCCTGGGAAACCCTGTCGGCCATGGTCCGCCAATCCTATGCCCTGGTTTTTGCCAAGCTGCCAAAGGGAATACAGAAAAGCCTTGTGCCCTTGTCTGCGCCTGGCGGAGGGGAATAAGGGCGCCTCCAAGGATGTAACAGGATAAAGCAGCGCCTCCTTGGGGCCGTATTCGCCCCCTTCCTGAGGATGCGCTCCTTCGCCCCTTGCAGCCCCAACCATCTCCATCCCCGCATTTTGCTGGAAAGAAACGGCATGGGGCTTTCTAGCCCCGATAGCACGGCCCGCTACGGAAGGGAGATAGAGGAAGGGGGCAGGAGCAGCCGAGGGCGGCACTTTTTGCATAAAAGAAGGGAGCGCGCACCGCTCCCTTCCGGACCCATTCCGGGCCTTCGCATCTTAATTCATAAATAACCAGGCCGGCCGCCGGGGGCTCACACCAGCTGAAGCAGAAAGATATAGCTCAATGTCCCCGCCAGAATGCTGAGCATGGAATTCCGTTTCCATAGATGCAGCCCTACTACCAGCAGGGCGGCAGCTATCTCCGGCAGGGCGAAGGGATAGGCGGTAAAGGAGGCATTGCGCAGGCAATAGGCCACCAGAATCACCATGATCGCCGGGGGGAGGGCCTGGCCCAGATACCGGGCCATGGCAGGCATGCTGCGCCGCCCGCCAAAGACCAGATAGGGAAAGGCGCGGGTAAAGGCCGTTACCAGGGCGATGGTGCCCAAAATACAGATGGTTTCCACGGTACTATGCACGCTCCTGCTCCTCCTTCATCTTCAGCCATACCCGATCCCGCAAAAACATGAGGGCCACCATGCTGGCGCCCAGCGCCGGGAGAATAAACCCATCCGGCCCCAGGAGAAGGTAGAAGGCAACGGCGCTGACGGCGCCGGTAATGGCGGGGATATGGGAGGGAAACTGCTGCCACTGATTTACCACCGCCGTGATGAAAAAGGCGGTGCTGCAAAAGTCGATTCCGGCAATGGACAGGCTTAAAATCTCCCCAGCCAGCCCCCCCAAGAAGCAGCTTATTACCCAGGTCATATGGGCGGTGAGGTTGATGAAGAAATCCCCCAGCTGCGGATCTATATTCTCCGGATATTGGACGGTGGAAAGGGCGGTAAAGGTTTCATCCGTTACGCTCAGGGCCATGTAAATGGACCTGGGCCGCCCCATGGCCCGAAACCGCTCCACAAAGCCGATGCCATAAAACATATGCCGGGCGTTGATCAGGAAGGTCATGGCAGCAATGGTGAGCAGGGAAGCGCCGCCGCTCATGAGGGGCACCATGATGATCTGCATGGCGCCCGCATAGATAAACAGCGCCGCCAGCAGAGACCAGATGGGGGCATAGCCCGCCTGGTTCAGCAGGATGCCGCTGGCGATGCCCAGGAAGAAATATTCGATCATGATGGGCGTATTCAGCTTCAGGGCGAAGCGGAAGGCCCGCAATCTTGGGCTTTGCAAGGGTAAAAGGCTCCTTTCCCGCCCCACCGCAGGCGCGGCGGGCGCAAAAGCGGAGCCTACTTGCTCCGCAATTTAAAATCATAACAACCGCAAAAAATTTTGTCAATGGAATTAAGACGAAATCCCAGTATTTTCACCAGAAAAGGAGTACTTTCATGCAGCGTTATATACTGGCCCTGGATCAGGGCACAACCTCCAGCCGGGCGATCCTCTTCGACCAGGATCAATCCATCCTCCAGACGGCGCAGAAGGAATTTACCCAGCTATATCCCCAGGCCGGCTGGGTGGAGCAGGACCCCATGGAGATCTATTCCAGCCAGTATGCCGTCATGATGGAAGCCATTACTCAGAGCGGCATCGATCCCCGGGAAATCGCCGCTATCGGCATTACCAACCAGCGGGAAACCACCATCGTCTGGGAAAAATCTACGGGCCGGCCCATCTATAACGCCATCGTATGGCAATGCCGGCGCACGGCGGAGCTTTGCCAGGCCCTGGAGGCCCAGGGCCTGGGGGAACATGTGGCCAAAACCTGCGGCCTTAGAATAGACGCATATTTTTCCGCCACCAAGATCCGCTGGATTCTGGACCATGTTCCCGGGGCCCAGGCCCGGGCGGAAGCGGGGGAGCTTTTA
Organism: uncultured Clostridia bacterium; assembly: GCA_944336625.1. Lineage (GTDB taxonomy): Bacteria > Bacillota > Clostridia > Christensenellales > CAG-138 > Pelethousia. The sequence goes on along the minus strand of CALVLF010000079.1, from coordinate 3,252 downwards.
TTCGGCACGGTAGATTCCTGGCTCATCTGGAAGCTGACCAACGGCCAGGCCCATGTGACGGATTATACCAACGCCTCCCGCACCATGCTCTATGATATCCATGCCCTGCGGTGGGATCCCACCCTGCTGGAAGCGCTGCACATCCCCCCTGCCATGCTCCCTCAGGTTAAGGACAGCAGCGGCGTTTATGGCTATTGCAATATCCAGGGCTACGACGTACCCATTGCCGGCATGGCGGGAGATCAGCAGGCAGCCCTGTTTGGCCAGTGCTGCTTTAGCCCCGGTGAGGCGAAAAACACCTACGGAACCGGCTGCTTTCTGCTGATGCATACGGGGGAGCAGGCCGTGCAAAGCCAAAACGGCCTCATTACCACCATCGCCTCGGGCATCGACGGCCGGGTTACCTATGCGCTGGAGGGCAGCGTATTCGTAGGCGGGGCGGTCATTCAGTGGCTGCGGGATCAGATGCGCTTTTTCAACGAGGCAAAAGACGCGGAATATTTTGCCAGCAAGGTGCCGGATACAGGGGGCGTATACCTGGTGCCTGCCTTTACAGGCCTGGGCGCGCCTTGGTGGGATATGTATGCCCGGGGTGTCATCGTAGGCATTACCCGGGGCACCCGGCCGGAGCACATTATCCGGGCCGCAGAGGAATCCATCGCCTTCCAGACGGCAGATCTGGTGGAGGCCATGGAAAAGGACCTGGGGTCGCCTCTTTCCTGCCTGCGGGCGGATGGCGGCGCCAGCCGGGATGGCCTTTTGATGCAGTTTCAGGCGGATATTCTGGGCCGCCGGGTACTGCGGCCTGTCATACGGGAAACGACGGCCCTGGGGGCTGCCTATCTGGCGGGCCTGGCCGTAGGTCTCTGGAAAGATCAGGCTGAGCTGGGAGCCCGCTGGCAATGCGATGTATGCTTTTCCCCTGCCATGGAAGACGCGGCCCGGCAGCGCCGGAGGGAGGCCTGGCGGGAGGCCGTACGCCGTTCTATGGGCTGGGCGCCCAGAGCATAGTTTGCAGTAAATTTCTTTACGTTTTTTTATCATCCTGCTCTATTCTTTAGCGTTTTCTTTTCATGCGCCTATGGGGTGCGATATGCTATGATATCTATAAGCGCAGGTTTCTGCATGGATCTGCGCCAGATCCTTAGGTCAAGGATCGTTTTGGTCAACGTAAGGGGGCAGATTGGTCATCTGCCCTCTTCGTTTTTATGCTGTGCGTGCATCTCCCATCCTGCATTTCCCGCGGATGAAAACGGGCCGCGCTCCCTAAAACAGCCCATGCTTTTATGGTATATTTTATAGGGGCTGTCAGGTTTCCCCCCTGCAGCCTGAAAATAGCCTACACAATAGCATATACATATAAAAGAAATCTATTTTTATGAAAAGATAATGAAAAGTTTGGGCTTTTGTAATACTTTTGTGATGCAACCCGCTGCAAGATAGGGTATACTAAACTTGCAAGTGAGAGATGTGGTGTTTCTAAGTTCCCTTTCAAGCACAACATACGACGTGAGGGCCCTGGTTAAAAACCAGGGCCCTTTTTTGCATTGGCTGCCTGTTTTGGCCTTGTTTTCAAATTGACAATGACGCTCCCCCATGCTAAACTCATATACAAGCGTTCTATTATATTCTTTCCTTATATGTTTATCGTGTGCCCCCGGCGGTTCTGCGCCGGAAATCCATATCAAGAAAGGGTTTTGAATTATGGTAACTCTCAAAATTGATGGCCGGGAAGTCCAGGTCCAGGAAAACAGTACTGTTCTGGAAGCTGCGCTCCAAGCCGGCGTCAAAATTCCTACCCTGTGCAACCTCAAGGATATCAACCAGATCGGCGCCTGCCGCATGTGTTTGGTAGAGGATGCAAAAAACGGCAAGCTGCAGGCCTCCTGTTCCCTGCCCGTTGCCGAAGGCATGGATATCATTACCAATTCGCCCAAGGTGCTCAATGCGCGCCGGGCCGTATTGGAGCTGATCCTTTCCGATCATGACCGCAGCTGCCTCACCTGCAAGCGGAATCAAACCTGTGAGCTGCAGGCTCTGGCGGATGAGCTGGGTATTACGGAGCTGCCTTATGAGGGTGTCCATTCTCCCCGTACCGTAGATGATCTTTCTCCCTCCATCGTGCGGGATAACAATAAATGCATCCTTTGCCGCCGCTGCATTGCCGCTTGCCAAAACGTGCAGGGCGTAAGCGCTATTGGCTTGCAAAACCGCGGCTTCCGCACCGAGATCGGCAGCCCCTTCCACAAGCCCCTGGGCGAGACCGATTGCATCAACTGCGGCCAGTGCATTGCCGCTTGCCCCACCGGCGCTTTGACCGAGAAGGATTCCACCGCCGCCGTATGGGCTGCGCTGAGCGATCCGGAGAAATTCGTGGTGTTCCAGCCCGCTCCTGCTGTGCGCGTTGCCATTGGCGAGGAGTTCGGCATGCCCATCGGCACCAGCTCCACAGGCAAGCTGGCCGCTGCCCTGCGCAGGTTGGGTGCGGACCGGGTCTTCGACGTGGACTTCGCTGCAGACCTGACCATCATGGAAGAAGGCACGGAGCTCATCCAGCGCATCCAGAATGGCGGCGTTCTGCCCATGATCACCTCCTGCAGCCCCGGCTGGATCAAGTACTGCGAGCATTTCCATAAGGATTTCATCCCCAATCTGTCCAGCTGCAAGAGCCCCAACCAGATGCAGGGCGCCATCACCAAGACCTACTTCGCCGAGAAGAATGGGCTGGACCCCAAGAATATCTTTGTGGTCTCCGTCATGCCCTGCACCGCCAAGAAGTTCGAGATTATCCGCCCCGAAATGGGCCGAGATGGTTACCGGGATGTAGACGCCAATATCACCACCCGGGAGCTGGCCCGTATGCTCCGCCAGGCTTCCATCGACTATGTGAACCTGCCTGATGAGAAGTTCGATGATATCCTGGGCGATTCCACCGGCGCAGCCGTCATCTTCGGCGTAACCGGCGGCGTTATGGAAGCTGCCCTGCGCACCGTGGCGGATATTCTGGAGAATAAAGACCTGCAGGAGATCGAGTATACCGCTGTGCGCGGTTTGGATGGCATCAAGGAAGCCACCGTGCAGATTGCCGGCATGGATGTTAAGGTTGCCATCGCCCATGGCACTGGCAACGCCGGCAAGCTGTTGGATAGCATCCGCCGGGGCGCGCGCACTTATCACTTCATGGAGGGAAGGGGATGCCCCGGCGGGTGCGTGACAGGTGGCGGCCAGCACATCGTCAACGCGCGCATCCGC
>CALVLF010000078.1 GCA_944336625.1 uncultured Clostridia bacterium | reverse complement strand
CTTGTGTAAAGGGGGCGGAGCCGAGCGCCGCCAGTGGCGGAATAAGCGAGGCGGAAGCCCAGTGAGCAAAGGAGCGCGAGGAAGGGCCTCCCGGCCCGACGCTGCGCGACTATTGCGAACTGCGCTGGCCGCGAAGCGGACTGAGGGATTGTAGACGAGAGGGTTTTAACCAGCGCTTTTATAGACCTGTTGCCTCTACAACCCCTCAGGCGGCTTCGCCGCCAGCTCCCCTTACACAGGGGCGCCTTGCAAGTGGGCATCCGGCCCATTCCCCTTTACACAGGGGCGCCTTTTGGCGGGGGACCCCAGGCCGCAACGCTTTACACAGGGGCGCCTTGCGGTGGGCGCCCGGGCTACAAGGGGCAATTACTCCTTGCAAGAGATTCCTTTACCGCTCGGTCGATAGATTCGCATACGCCCTGAAAATTCTCTCTGACCGCATTGTTGGCGAAGCGGATAACCGTTAACCCATAGCTTTCCAGGTATGCGGTTCGCTCTGCATCCCTTTCCATATTTTCCTCTGCATAATGCTGCGAGCCATCCAGTTCGATTACCAGCTTAGCCTTAGGGCAGTAAAAATCCAATATATAATTTCCCCATACTTTTTGCCTGGAGAAGCGGACAGGATATTCCCGCAGGAAATCATACCAAAGATGCCGCTCTTCTTTGGTTTGTTCTTTTCGCAGGCTTCTCGCCACCGCCACCAATGCCTTATTATGTTTGAACTGCATACAGCCCCCCATATCAATTCTAAAAGCCTCCCATGAATAAAGCCTGCCAAAAGACTCCCTTGTGTAAAGCGCTGCGGGCAGGAGTTTCTGCCAAAAGGCTCCCCTGTGTAAGGGGAGCTGTCATGGCCCAAAAGGCCATGACTGAGGGGTTGTAACCGCAACAGCTCTATAAAAGCGCCGGTCAGAACTCCAGCCGCTACAATCCCCCAGTCCGCTGCGCGGACAGCCCCCTTTACACAAGGGAGCCTTTTGGGTGGGGGACCCCAGCGCGCAAGGCTTTACACAGGGGCGCCTTTTGGTGGGAACCCCCAGCGCGCAAGGCTTTACACAGGGGCTCCTTGCGGAGGGGAACCCTTTGCCCGTATGGATACCTCGCCGCTGCAAAGGGCCTCCTCTGCGCCATCGTCCTCATATTGCACCAGCAGGCGGCCATCCTCCAGAATGGCCTTTGCTAGAGCCGGGCGGCTGCCTTCCCCCCGCAGCACCTGTATGGCTTTGCCCGCCACCATGCTCCGGGCCCGGTATTCCGCCATAATGGAGGGGTCCAGGGGCCGGGAAAGGCAGTCCATAAGCTGGTCGATGAGGGCGGCGGCCATGCGGTTCCGGGGAAAGGGGGGCTGGGAACCGGGGCCGTAAAGGCTGCCGGCAATGGCGGCCAGCTCCGGGGAAAAGCCGCCTTCGGGCCAGCGGTAATTCAGCCCTACGCCCACCACGGCATAATCCAGCAGGCCGTTTTCCAGGCTGGTAGCCCCCTCCGTGAGAATGCCGCAGACCTTTTTCCCGGCGTAATATACGTCGTTGACCCACTTGATCTGCCCTTCCTTGCCGCAAAGGGCGGCCATGGCCCTGCATACCCCTACGCAGGCCGCCAGGGTCAGCCGCACCCCTTCCTCCGCCGGGAGCTGGGGCCGGATGAGCAGGCTCAGATAGATGCCCCCCTCCGGGCTTTCAAAGGCCCGGCCCCGGCGGCCCCTGCCGCCGGTCTGCTTCCCGGTGAGGACGACGGTCCCCCCAGGGGCGCCCTGCAGGGCCAGCTCCTTGGCAATAGTATTGGTGGAAGGGGCCTCCGGCGGCACCAGCAGGGCGCTGATCTGGCTTTGCACATGGGGCAGCACCGTTTCCCGGCAGAGGATATCGCTATCCGCCGCCAGCCGGTAGCCCCGGTTGGTAGCGGCCTGAATCCGGTGGCCCTCCTGCCGCAGGGCTTCCACCGCCTTCCATACGGCGGCCCGGCTCACGCCGCAGCTTTCCGCCAGGCTCTGGCCGGAAAGGGCCTTATCCCTGTTTTGTTCCAGCAGCAGCAGGATTCGTTCCTTGGTTTCCATTTCCCAGCATCCTTTCCACATGGGGCTGGAGCCGCCCCCCCAGCCAAGATGCCAACAGGATTTTTACCACATCCCCCGGCAGGAAGGGCAGCACGCAATAGCCCAGGCTTTCCCAAAGGCCCATGCCCGTAATGGCCATAAACCATATGGTTCCGAATATATAGCATACCACCGTGCCCAGGCCCATGGCAAGGCAGCGGGGGAAAAACCCGGGGCGCTGCCGGGCCAGGAAGCCCGTGACCATGGCGGCCAGCACATAGCCCAGGATATAGCCCCCGGTCCGGCCAAAGAGGGTCCCCGGCCCGGCGCCGAAGCCCGCGAAAACCGGCAGCCCCAGAAGGACCAGCAGCAGGTATACCCCCATAGCCAGCCCCCCCAGCCGCCAGCCCAGCAGATAGCCGCACAGATGCACGGCAAAGAGGGCCAGGTTGATGGGCACCATGGGCAAGGGAATGGAAAGCTGAGAGCAGACGCCCACAAGGGCGGCAAAAAGAGCGCACAGCAACATGGAGCGCAAGGGCAGACGCATGATTGTAAACCTTTCATATAAAATTGGTTGTTAATAGTATAGCGCCGCCCGCCAGCTTTTGCAAGGGGGATTGGGCCCGCCGGCTCCGGGGCGGGCTTTTTGCAGGATTCCATAGCTTTTGCCATATATTTGGCACGAATCGCCCTACTGTTTTGGCCCCCGCCATGCTACTATGATAACAGGCATTCACATCTTTTCTTTTCAAAATTATAAAAGGAGCGTAATAAGATGGAAACGAAAAAGGCATCCTTCTGGAAAAGCTATCGCTTTCCCCTCCTGCTGATCGGCTCGATTATCGTAGGCTGCGTGCTGGGGGCTCTGCTGGGGGAAAAATCCCTGGTGCTCAAGCCCTTTGGCGAAATTTTCCTGAACCTGATGTTCACGGTGGTGGTGCCCCTTGTTTTCACCAGCGTGGTAACGGCGGTTGGCTCCATGGTCAACCTGAAGCGGCTGGGCAAGATACTGGGCTATATGCTGCTGGTATTCGTGGTGACGGGGCTCATCGCCGGCATCCTCATTACCGGCGTGGTAAAGATCTGGCCCCCGGCCCAGAACGTGAGCCTGGAACTTACCACCGACGGGGGCTTTGAGGAGGTTTCCCTGGCGGAGGCCATCGTCAGCGGCATCACCGTAAGCGACTTCCCGGAGCTGCTTTCCCGGAACAACATGCTGCCCCTGATCATCTTTTCCATCCTCTTCGGCGTGGGCCTGAGCATGTGCGGGGGGCAGGAAAGCCCCGTGGGCAAGTTCATTGCCAACCTGAACGATATCATGATGCGGCTGGTAAAGATCATCATGTATTATGCGCCCATCGGCCTGGCCGCCTATTTTGCCAGCCTGGTGGGGGAATTCGGCCCCCAGCTGCTGGAGGATTACGCCCGGGCCATGATTATCTATTACCCCCTCTGTTTCCTGTATCTGTTCATCATGTTCCCCCTTTACGCCTATTTTGCCGGCGGCCGGGAGGGCGTGCGGCGGATGTGGGCCAATATCATGCCCCCGGCAGTGACCTCCTTTGCTACGGGCAGCTCCATCGCCACCATTCCCGTCAATCTGGAGTCCTGCGAAAAGATCGGGGTCAAGCGGGATGTGAGCGAGATCGTAGTGCCTATTGGCGCTACCATGCATATGGATGGCTCCGTCCTTTCCGCCATACTGAAGATTTCCTTCCTCTTTGGCATATTTAACATGGAATTTTCCGGCCTGGGCACCTATATCACCGCCCTGTGCGTGGCGGTGCTCTCCGGCGTGGCCATGAGCGGCATCCCCGGCGGCGGCCTCATTGGCGAGATGCTCATCGTCTCCCTTTACGGCTTCCCAGCCGAGGCCTTCCCCATCATCGCCATGATCGGCTTCCTGGTGGACCCCCCTGCCACCATGCTCAACTCCAGCGGCGATACCATCGCCAGCATGATGGTTACCCGCCTCATCGACGGTAAGGACTGGATCAAATCCAAGCTCCCCAGCTAAGGTCCTACGCGGACGGCGATAGCGCGCGCAAACGTTGGCAGGCAGCCTGCCGCAGTGCCCGCGCCCTTCCTTAAAAGCCGCCCGGCCCCGGTAGCCATGGGGCCGGGCTTTCTCCTGCCTCGCGGGAGCGAAGCCTTAGCCCGCTGGATACAGCCTTCCCTGCCGCCGGGCGAAATCCGGTTCGCCCGGCTTTGGCGGGGCGGCTTTACAGGGCGCTGGCGGAAATACGCGGGGGGGCGGCGGCGCTTCGCATACAGGGCCCCGGAATGCCCGCATCCCGGGGCCCTGTTGCGAAGGAGAGGGGCCGGTTTTGCCGGCCCCTCCAGGAGCGCTTCGCGCTCCCGCCGCCTCGTCGTCGCAAAGTCCGCTTTACTCCGGCGGCTTTTTAGGGGCGGTGCATAGTATCCGGCGTAACCTCTCAGTTCGCAATGGTCGTGCAGCGTCGGCCCCGAGGGGCCTTCCTCGCGCTCCTTTGCGCACTGGGCTTCCGCCACCGTAAAAGGCCCAAAGCAAGGCGAAGCGTCGCGAGGGCCTTTTGCGGCGGCGGAATTCCTGCCAAAAGGCGCCCCTGTGTAAGGGGAGCTGGCGGCGAAGCCGCCTGAGGGGTTGTAGACGCAGCAGCTCTATAAAAGCGGGCCAGAACTCCAGCCGCTACAATCCCCCAGTCCGCTGCGCGGACAGCCCCCTTTACACAAGGCGGCCTTTTGGCGGGAATTCCTTGCCCGCAGCGCTTTACACAGGGGCACTTTTCAGTGAAGGGCTACCCCCTTCCACACGCTAACCCCAAACATAAACCACCAACCAAACTAAGCTGACTTCACAAGGGGCAGGGGGCTGGCCCCCTGCCCCTTGTGGTCAGCCGGGAGCACGACCGGCGAAGCATAAGGCACCCCTGGCAATTTCCTGATCGCTCCGAATGCAGGGGAAGCGAAACAAGACCGCTTCCGAAGCTTGCATCTCCGGGGTCTGGGGGGCGAGTGCCCCCCAGCCGGATTCCAAAGGCCCGGGGGCCTTTGGCCCCCCGCGGGGAGCGGAAACAGACGGTTTCTGCCTTTCTCAAAGGAAAAAACTCAAGCTTCCAACGCAACTGCCTTCCCCATACATATTTTCCTATTAAAAATTAGGCGGGAGCCCTGGCCAGCGCTTTTATAGAGCTGCTGCGTCTACAATCCCTCAGTCCGCTTCGCGGCCAGCGCAGTTCGCAATAGTCGCGCAGCGTCGGGCCGGGATGCCCTTCCTCGCGCTCCTTTGCTCACTGGGCTTCCGCCTCGCTTCTTCCGCCACAGGCGGCGCTCGGCTCCGCCACCTTTACACAAGAGAGCCTTTTGGAAGGGTTTTTTCCGTTACAAGCCAACCCCGCAGTTCCCAATAGCCGCCCCGTGGGGCCAACACGCCCTTTTATTAAGCAACAAAGCCTTGTATACTATATTGTAAGAGAGAAGCAGGAGGAAAGCCAATGGAGTTCACCAAGATGCATGGCCTGGGCAACGACTTCATCCTTGTGGAGGATCTGCAGCGCCTTTATGGCGGGGAAGCAGGGGCAGCCCTGGCCCGGCAACTCTGCCAACGCCGCACGGGAATCGGGGCGGATGGCCTCATCTTTATCCAGGGCGGCGAAAGGGCTCCCCTGCGGATGCGCCTGTATAACAGCGATGGAAGCCTGGCGGAGATGTGCGGCAATGGCATCCGCTGCTTTGCCCGCTATGCCTATGACCAGGGGCTGGTGCAGGCGCCGGCCTTTCCCATCGAGACCGATGCGGGCGTAAAGGAAGCCCGCCTTACCCTGGAAGGCGGCCAGGTGGCGGCGGTGGAAATCTGCATGAGCGCCCCAGCTTTTGCCCCGGAGGATATCCCTATGGACGCCCCGGGCAGGGAATTTGTACTGGGCAAGCTGGAAGCCCTGGGCCGGGAATTCCTGTGCAGCGCCGTGCATACCGGAGTGCCCCACCTGGTGGTGTTTCTGGAAGAACCCATGGAGGAAGGGGATATCCTCCGCTATGGCCCTGCCCTGGAGCATCACCCCGCCTTTCCCCGGCGTACCAACGTGAACTTCGCGCAGGTAACGGGGCCGGATTCCCTCTCCGTCCGCACTTGGGAGCGGGGCTGCGGCCGCACCCTGGCCTGCGGCACCGGCTCCTGCGCCGCCGCCGTCTGCGCCGCCCGGGCAGGCTATACGGGCCGGCAGGTGGAGGTAGCCCTGGCCCTGGGCAGTCTGCATATCCGCTGGGCAGAGGACGGTCAAATCTACATGGCCGGGCCCGCCGCCTATGCCTTTACAGGCAGCTTGGAAGTTTGCGTGAAAAAATAGAAAATTCCCCCTTGACATCCCCGCCGGGACCGTGCTTTAATATATTGAAATGCATACTTTTGGTTCCAAGGGGCTATATGGTTTTCACCAGCTGCGCAGGCGTCTATACCCTTGGAGCTTAAGGCGAAAGGAGGAAGAAAGATGGCCCGCCCTGGATTTGATTCGTTGTTCCGGTTTTGCAGCAGCCCTTTCTTCCTTAGTCTTAATATCCCGTTTTCAAAGCCTTGGGTTTTGTAACGGGATTTTTTTTGCCCATCGAAAGGAGGCTGTATGCTCAACCGCAAAAAGGGCACCTATACCGTGCTGTCCAACCGGCGGATTGCCGAGAATATTTATGAGCTGATCCTGGATGGCTATACGGGCTTTATCACCGCGCCGGGACAGTTTGTAAACGTGGCCCTGCCCGGGTTTTTCCTGCGGCGGCCCATATCCATCTGCGACTATGATGATTATAGCATCACCCTGGTTTATAAAACCGTAGGCCGGGGCACCAAGGTCCTGGCTACCACCACCGCCGGGCAAAAGCTGGATGTGCTTACGGGCTTTGGCAATGGCTACCACATTAAGCCCGGCATTCAAAAACCCCTGCTCATTGGCGGCGGGGCGGGCACGCCCCCCCTTTACGGGCTGGCCAAGGCCCTGAACCGCAACCGTATCAAATATACGGTGCTCCTGGGCTTCAACCGGGCCCAGGACGCCTTCTATTATGATAAGTTCCAGGCCCTAGGGGCGGATGTAACCCTCTGCACCCTGGATGGAAGCCTGGGTATAAAGGCCCAGGCTACGGAGCTGCTGAAAACGGAAGATCTGGATTACGACTACGTTTACGCCTGTGGCCCGGAGGCCATGCTGCGGATCATCTACGATTTTTCCAAGACCGATGGCCAGTATAGCTTCGAAGAGCATATGGCCTGCGGCTTTGGGGCCTGCATGGGCTGCACCTGCCGCACCAAGGGGGGCAGCAAGCGCATCTGTAAGGACGGGCCCGTGCTATATAAGGATGAAATCCTCTGGGATGGGGATTCTCTGCAGCGGCCCGAGGAGGAGCCGGCCCCGGGAAAGGAGGAAGCCCATGCCTGATCTTTCCGTCACCCTTTCGGGCTGGAAGCTGGACAACCCCCTCATCCCTGCCAGCGGCACCTTTGGCTATGGGGAGGAATATAAGGATTTCTATGATTTAAACGTATTGGGCTCCTTTTCCTGCAAGGGGACCACCCCGGAACCCCGCCATGGCAACCCCCAGCCCCGCATTGCAGAGAGCGAAAGCGGCATGCTCAATTCCGTAGGCCTGCAAAACCCGGGCATCCACTATGTGGTGGAAAAGGTCCTGCCCAATATGCACCAGTATTTCCGCAAGCCCATTATCGTCAATATCGGCGGGAACAGCATAGACGATTTCGTCTATTCCGCAGGGCTCCTGGATGCATTTGATAACGTAGGCATCATCGAGGTGAACATCAGCTGCCCCAACCTGCACGATGGGGGCGTGAACTTCGCATCCAAGGCGGAAAGCGCCGCCGAAGTCACCCGGGCGGTAAAGGCGGCTACGAAAAAGCCCATTTATATGAAGCTCTCCCCCAATGTTTCCAGCATTGCGGAAATCGCCCGGGCCTGCGAAAAGGCCGGGGCAGACGGCATCAGTCTCATTAATACCATCATGGGCATGCGGATCAACCTGCGCACCCGCCGCCCCGTTCTGGCCAATACGGCCGGGGGCCTTTCCGGGCGGGCGGTGCTGCCCGTAGCCCTCTGGATGGTTTACCAGGTATATGAGGCGGTGGATATCCCCATCATGGGCATGGGGGGCGTGTTCAACGCCTGGAGCGTTATCGAGATGATGCTGGCAGGGGCAACTGCCGTGCAGATCGGCGCAGAGAACCTCCGCAACCCCTTCGTATGCAAGGAGATCCTGGATGAAATGCCCAGCGTTATGGAGCAGCTTAACATAGAGCGGCTGGCGGATATGACCGGCGCCGCCCATCCCCACCAAAAGGCATAAATTCCAAGAACAGGAGAAATACATATGGGAAAAGACGTAATTATCGCCCTGGATTTCCCGGGCCGGGAAAGGACCCTGGAATTCCTTAGCGCCTTCCAGGACAAAAAGCCCTATGTGAAGATCGGCATGGAGCTTTTCTATGCGGAGGGCCCCGCCATCGTCCGGGAGATCAAGACCCGGGGGCACAAGATCTTCCTGGATCTGAAGCTGCATGATATCCCCAATACGGTGCAAAAGGCCATGGCCAGCCTGAACAAGCTGGATGTGGATATGGTGAATATCCATGCCGCCGGCACCCAGGAGATGGTCCGGGCCGCGTTGCAGGGCCTGACCCGGGAAGATGGCAGCCGCCCCCTGCTGATCTGCGTGACCCAGCTCACCTCCACCAACCAGGAGAGGATGCAGCAGGAGCTCCTTATTCCCCATACCATGGAGGAGACAGTGCTCCATTACGCCAAGAATTCTCAGGCTGCCGGGGCGGATGGGGTGGTATGCTCCCCCCTGGAGGCCGGGGCTATCAAGGCAGCCTGCGGCCCGGATTTCCTCACGGTGACCCCGGGGGTCCGCTTTGCTGGAGGGGACAAGGGGGACCAGGCGCGGGTGACCACGCCGGAAAGGGCAAAGGAGCTGGGCTCGGATTATATCGTCGTAGGCCGGCCCATCACCGCTGCGGCGGACCCGGTGGATGCATATGAACAGTGCCTGCGGGCATTCGTAGGATAAGGAGGAAATCCATGTTACCCAAAAAAGACGCCGAAACCAAGCGGAAAATCGCCCGGGATCTGCTGGGCATTCAGGCGGTATACCTCCGCCATGACCCGCCCTTCACCTGGGCCAGCGGCATAAAAAGCCCCATCTATTGCGATAACCGCCTCATCCTCACCGCCCCCAGGGTGCGCAACCGGGTGGAGACGGCCATCGCCGCCACGGTGCAGGAAAAATATCCCCAGTGCGACGTACTCATGGGCACCAGCACGGCCGGCATCGCCCATGCGGCCATCGCCGCCTATATCCTGGGCAAGCCCATGGGCTATGTGCGGGGGAAGGCCAAGGACCATGGCCGGGAAAACCGCATTGAGGGGAGCCTGAAGCCCGGGGAAAAGGCAGTGGTCATTGAGGATCTAATCTCCACCGGGGGCAGCGCCATCGAGGTGGTGGAAACCCTGCGGGAAGCCGGGGCGGAGGTGCTGGGCATCATAAGCATCTTCACCTACGGCATGGATAAATCCGCCCGGCGGCTTCAGGCGGCCCAGGTGGAAAACACCAGCCTGACGGATTACGATACCCTGCTGGAGGTAGCGGCGGAAACGGGCTACATCGAAAAGGAAAACCTGCCTGCCCTGCGGGCTTTCATGGCCAACCCGGATGACCCGGGCTGGATGGAGCTGCTGGTGGGGGGGAAACAGGGCTGATCCCCTGCATAAGCCATACGAAAGGGCGCGAAGGGTTTTCGCGCCCTTTCCGTATTCGCAAGGAGGGCCCTTCGGGGCCGGCGAAGGGGGCTATTGCGAACTGCGCTGTCAGCTTTGCTGACTGAGGGGTTGTAGATGCAGCTGGACAAAACAAGCGCTGGCCAGAACTCCAGCTTAATTTTAATAGGAAAATATGCAAGAGGAAGGCAGTTCCGTTGGAAGCATGAGATAATGCCTTTGCAAAAGGCAGGAACCTTCTGTTTACGCTCCCCGCTAGGGCCAGCGGCCCCCGGGCCTTTGGAATCCGGCTGGTGGCAGGAGTCCCCTCAGTTCGCAATAGTCGCCCTGCGTCGGGCCGGGAGGCCCTTCCTGGGGCTCCTTTGCTCACCGGGCTTCCGCCTCGCTGTATCCGCCACAGGCGGCGCTCGGCTCCGCCCCCAGACCCCTAAGATGCAAGTATCGGCAGAGGACTTGTTCCGGTCCCCCTGCATCCGCAGCGATCAGCAAATTGCCAGGGGTTCCTTATGTTTTGCCGGTCGTGCTCCCGGCTGACCACAAGGAAAGGGGGCCAGCCCCCTTTCCTTGCGAAGTCAGCTTATTTTGGTTGGGCGGTTTATGCTGCGGGTTCGTAGCGTCCGGCCTTGCCCTTCACCCAAAAGGCTTCCCTGCATAGAGGGGCGGTTCTCCTGCGGCCCCAAAAGGCAGGTTAGCAAAATTTCCGGCGGAGGGGGCGGCGGCGTTTGGCAGCCAAGGGCTGCCAAACCAAAGGAGGGCCCGGGGCTGCGCTCCGGGCCCTCCTTTGTGTGCGCTTTGCGCACCCGCCGCCCCCCCGGGCCTCCGCCAGCGCCCCGTAAAGCCGCCCCGCCAAAGCCGGGGGCCATAATCTACGGCCCCCGGCGGCAGGAAAGGCATTTTGAAAAAGGGTGCCCTTCCGCCTGCGCGAGGAAAGAGAAAGCCCGGCCCCATAATCTACGGGGCCGGGCGGCTCTTAAGGAAGGGCGCGGGCAGGAACCAGCGATTCCCGCTAACGTCCGCGCGCGCTATCGCCGTCCGCGTAGGCCCGGCAGGAAATATCACAGGATGTTTACGGATGGCGGCTGTACAATTGCAGCGTTTTCGATTATGATAGGATAAGGATTATATATGGGCCGTTATGGCCTGGCATTGCCATGGGCAAAAATTGGATCCGGATTGGAAATGGGCAGCATTGGAAAGACTCTTTTTCATCGTAAACCCCGTTGCGGGCACAGGCCGCAGCGCAAAAGGATTTCAGGCGGTGCAGGATGCGCTGCATGTAAAGGGGCTGGACTATGGCTTTGCCTTTTCCCAATACCCAGGCCATGCAGTAGAGCTGGCAAAGGAGGCCCTGGCCGCCGGCGAAAGCCGGATCATCGCCGTAGGCGGAGATGGTACGGTGCGGGAGGTGGCCTCAGCGCTGCAGGGCACCCAGGCGATTATGGGCATTCTCCCCTTTGGCACAGGGAATGACCTGGCAAAAACCCTGGGCCTGCCTACAGAGCCCTTGGCAGCCCTGGAGGTTTTGCTGGAGGACTATACGCGCCCCATGGATACGGCCTGGGCCAACGACCGCTTTTTTATCAATATAGCGGGCTATGGCTTTGATGCGGATGTATTGCAGCGGGCAGAGCGGTATAGGCAGCGGTTCAACGGCATGCTTCCCTATCTGCTGGGCGTGGCCGAAGCCCTGTTCCGCCTGCGCCGGCTGCGCCTTACCCTTTACGGCCCCTATGAAACCATCACCACCGATGGCTATATCGTCGTAGTGGGAAATGGCCAGTATATGGGCGGCGGCATGCGGGCAGCGCCCCAGGCGGACCCTTACGACGGCCTGCTGGATGTATGCCTTTTCCGGGATATGCCCCGGTATAAATTCCTTCCCGCCATTATCCGGTTTGTCCGGGGCACCCACCTGAGCCTGCCGGCGGTGGATTATTTCAAGGTGCGGGAGCTGCGGCTGGAATGCCCGGCCGGCGGGCCCCTGGATCTGGATGGGGAGCTGGACGATACCACCCCCGTCACCTTCCGGGTGGAGCCCGGCTCCATCCGCATGCTGGTCCGCCCTTAGGCGGAAGCTGATTCTTTTCCCATGCCGCCGGGCCCGGCCCGGGGGCGGATTTGGAGGAACTATGCGCAAACGCCACTTTGTCGTTCGCAAAAAGGGTGCGGCGATTTTCCGCCTCTGGTTGCTGATATTGGTGGTTCTGGTGCTTTGCGGGGCCGTCTATGGCGTAATTACCCTGGCCCGGGGCGCTTCCAGCCAATCTCTCAATATGGAAGCGCTGCCCTTTACTGCGGACACCAACTATACCTTTACCGGCACCGGCTTTTTATACATGTATGAAAACCGGCTCTATTATGACGACCTTACCGACGCCCGGCAGGATGCTTCCTACCAGGTAAGCACGGGGGACGTGCGCCTGGTAGCCTCCCCCACCATCTCCGTGCTGTATCATGATTCCGCCGTGCAGATCCTGGGGGGCGGGGAATCCCTCTCCTTTACGGATCAGGTGGCGGAGGTAGCCTGCGGGGTCAGCCATGTGGCGGTGCTGCTCCTCCCTAGCAGCGGCGGGGCTTCCATCCATATTTACGATACCGCTGGCAATCAGACGGATCAGATGGATTTCGACGCCGGGGAGCTGCTGGATTTCGGCTTTGCCGATACCAGCGAGGATACTTTCTGGACCCTGGAAATGACCCCCATGGGCACCCTGCCCCTTTCCACCCTCACCACCTATAACCTGGCCACTAACCATACCACCGGCGTCATGAGCATCCAGGGCCAGCTGGTGGACCAGGTGGTGTTCACGAAAGACAGCGTTTTTCTGGCCTGCACTACCAACCTCATCCGCTATAACCGGACGGGGAACACAGAGGCCTACCGTACCCTGGTTTATGGCTGGGAGCTGGGGGATGTAACTACCTCCGGCTCCTCCCCCCTCATGCTCTTTAAAGAGCGGGGCTCCAGCCCTACCCAGGGCTCCATCAAGCTCTATACCATGCCGGAGGGGGATGTGGCGGCGGCCTCCGCCAGCGTTATGCAGCTGCCGGAAGGCACCATCAGCGCATTCCTCTCCGGGGGTAAGCTCTATGCCTGCACCAGTACCCACCTGTATTCCTATTCCTCCACGGGCAGGGCGCTGGGTAGCTATCCTCTTTCCCGCAATGCGGATAAGGCCCTTAAGCTGGCCGAGGGCTATATGCTCATCACCAGCGGCAATGGCCTGTATGTAGCGCCGCTGCCCTGAGTTTTCTGCCGGATCCATCCCGGAAAGGAGCCTCTTTATTATGAATCCCATTGATATTGCTGTATTGATCATTATGGCCCTGTTTGCCCTGGCGGGGTTATACCGGGGGTTTCTGACCACCCTGTTCAACCTGGGGGCCTATCTTGTCTCCGTGCTGCTGGGGTTCGCCTTCATGCCCCTCCTGGCCAATGGCATCAAGGGCAGCGACTCCCTCTATAATATGATGCTCTACTATACGGAGGGCAGCGAATATATCGCCAATGTAGAGTATATCCGGGCGGATATCTCCTCCCTGAGCGCTGCGGAGCTTTCGGATATCATCTCCACGGCCAACCTCCCCTACCCCATGGCCAAGGAAATCAACGAAAATATCGCCACGGAGGCCTTTGCTAGCCAGGGGGTTACAACCCTGGGGGATTATTTCAACCAGACCATCGTCTGCGTATTTATCAACATTTTGATGTTCCTGCTGGCCTTTGGGATCATCCGGCTGATTCTGGCCTTCGTCCTGAATGGCGTGGATTATGCCTGGACCTTCCCGGTGCTGAGCCGGGGGGATGGCATCCTGGGCATGGGCCTGGGGATCCTGCGGGGCATGCTGGTCCTGTTTCTGCTCTTCATGCTCCTGCCCATTGGCCTGACCATCCTGGGCCAGTTCGACTTTATCCAGTCCATGGTGGATCAATCGGTATTCTGCGCCTTTTTCTACCATGCCAACTTCCTGCTGGCCCTTATACCCGGGGTTTAGGGCAAGCCCCTGCCATCGCTTACCAAGGAGGAACCCTGCCATGTATCTTGCCAGCCGCTGGAAGGATTATGCCATTCTGGATGCCGGGAACGGCAATAAGCTGGAGCGCTGGGGCAGCATACGGCTGCTGCGGCCGGATCCCCAGGCCGTTTGGCCCATGGAGGCCCCAGGCCGGGTGGATGCACGCTATATCCGCTCCGCCACTGGCGGCGGGCACTGGGAATATGCGAACCCCCTGCCGGAAAGCTGGACCATTTCCTATGGAGACCTGACCTTCCGGGTGCGGCCCACAGGCTTTAAGCATACGGGCCTTTTCCCGGAACAGGGGGTCAACTGGGACTGGATGCGAGGCCTGGTGGAAAAAAGCCCAAAGCCCTGTCGGGTGCTGAACCTTTTTGCCTATACGGGGGGCGCCAGCTGCGCCCTGGCGGCAGGGGGCGCCGAGGTGGTGCATGTGGACGCGGCCAAGGGCATGGTAGCCTGGGCCAAGGAAAACCTCCAGCTTTGCGGCCTCGGGGACAGGCCCGTCCGCTTCCTTGTGGATGACGTGATGAAATTCGTCCTGCGGGAGCAGCGCCGGGGCCATCTTTACGAGGGCATCCTCATGGACCCCCCCAGCTACGGCCGGGGCCCCAATGGGGAGATGTGGAAAATCGAGGAGGGCCTTTACCCCCTGGTACAGGAATGCGTAAAGCTCCTCTCCCCCAATGCGCGCTTCTTCCTTATCAATTCCTATACCACGGGCCTGGCGCCCACCGTCCTTTCCAACGTGCTGCAGTGCGCCCTTAGGGGCCTGGGAGGCCGGGTGGAGGCGGATGAGGTGGGCCTGCCCATCGCCCGTGGGGGCCTGATCCTTCCCTGCGGCGCCAGCGGGCGCTGGGAGAGGTAAGGAGGCCTTGCAAGTGAGTTTCCGGCCTTTCCCCTTATAAAATAGCGGCCTTCTTTTTCCTGCTTTTTTCATTAAATTATTAATAGGAAAATATGTAAGGAAAAGGCAGTTACGTTGGGAGCTTGAGGAATGCCTTTGCAAAAGGCAGCAACCTCTTGCTTTCGCTCCCCGCTAGGGCCTCGTCGGGCCAAAGTCCGCTTAGCTCCGCTTTCGCCTGTAGGGCGAAAGCTCCACCCGCTCCCTTGGCCCTCCTCTACCGCAAAAGGCCTTTTAGCGGCGTTTTCCCTATTACAAGCCAACCTCTCAGTTCGCAATGGTCGTGCTGCGTTGGCCCCGAAGGGCCATCCTTGCACTCCCTTGCGCACTGGGCTTCCGCCTCGCTGCATCCGCCACTGGCGGCGCTCGGCTCCGCCCTCGCTACGCTCCAGCTTGCTTTGGGCCTTTTGCGGCGGCGGAGCCCTGTCCCCTAAGATGCAAGTTTCGGAAGCGGTAGGCCTTCGGTCCCCCTGCATTCGGGGCGATCCGGAAATTGCCAGGGGTGCCTTATGCTTCGCCGGTCGTGCTCCCGGCTGACCACAAGGGGGAGGGGGCCAGCCCCCCTCAGTTCGCAATGGTCGCCCTGCGTCGGGCCAGGGGGCCCTTCCTAGGGCTCCTTTGCTCACTGGGCTTCCGCCTCGCTGTATCCGCCACTGGCGGCGCTCGGCTCCGCCCCCTTGCGAAGTCAGCTTATTTTGGCTTGTGGTTTATGTTTTGGATTGGGGAGGCGCTCCCCAAAAGGCGCCCTTGTGTAAAGGGGGCGGAGCCGAGCGCCGCCAATGGCAGAAGAAGCGAGGGTTTGGCTTGTAGTGGAAAAAACGCTTCCAAAAGGCTCCCTTGTGTAAAGGGGGCGGAGCCGAGAGCTGCCTGTGGCAGAATAAGCGAGGCGGAAGCCCAGTGAGCAAAGGAGCGCTAGGAAGGGCCTTCCGGCCCGACGCTGCGCGACTATTGCGAACTGCTCTGGCGCGGCCAAAAGCCATGACTGAGGGATTGTAGACGCAGCAGCTCTATAAAAGCGCTGGCCAGAACTCCAGCCGCTACAATCCCCCAGTCCGCTGCGCGGACAGCCCAGTGCGCAAGGCGGCCTTTGGAAAGCGTTTTCCCCATTGCCAAGGAAGCGCACTTTTCGACCACGAGCTGCCATATGTTTCCCGGGAAATATTCCCTGGTTTTTTCTTGCAGGCAGCGCCGCTGCCGCCGGGGGCAGCGCCCGGCCATGCCCATGGAAATTTTATATGAGGATAACCACCTGCTGGTGGCCGTCAAGCCCCCCAATATGCCGGTGCAGGCGGATGCCAGCGGGGATCTGGACCTGCTCACCAGCCTGAAAGCCTATATCAAGGAAAAATATCACAAGCCCGGGGATGTTTACCTGGGCCTTGTGCACCGGCTGGACAGGCCCGCCGGGGGCGTTATGGTATTTGCCCGCACCTCTAAGGCTGCCAGCCGCCTCAGTGCCCAATTTGCCGGCCACGGCGCCAGGAAAAAGTATTTTGCTATCCTCTCGGGGCGCGCCCCGGGCGGGGAGCTGGCGGACTATATCCGCCGCCTGCCGGAAGGGGGGGCGGAGCTCTGTGAACAGGGCGCAGAAGGCGCCAAGGCTGCCCGCCTTACCTACCGGCCTCTGGCTGCCCAGGCCGGGAAAACCCTGGCGGATATTTCCCTGCAAACCGGGCGGCACCATCAGATCCGCCTACAGTTTGCGGGGCAGGGCCTGCCTCTTTGGGGGGATCAGCGCTATAACCCCGCTGCCCGGCCGGGGGAACAGCTGGCCCTTTGGGCCTATTCCCTTACGGTGGAGCATCCTACCCTCCATAAGCCCATGACTTTTACGGCCCTGCCCTCTGGCGGGGCCTGGGATGCCCCCGGCTTCCGCCCTGCCATGGAGGCAGCGGCCGCGGGCTTCGGCCTTGTATATGCAGATGAAAACATCCTGGTTCTCAATAAGCCTACGGGCCTGCCCACTGCCGCAGAGGACGGCCCCGGGGATTCCCTGGAAGCCCGGGCCCGGGCTCTTTATGGGGAGGCCTATCCCCTGCACCGGCTGGATGTGAACACCACGGGCCTGGTCCTCTTCGCCCGGAACCCTGGGGCCCGGGAGGCCCTTTTGGAAGCCTTTGCCCGGCGGCAGGTGGAAAAGACCTACCGCTGCATCGTCCGGGGCCTGCCCCATCCAAAAAGCCAGGATTGCCGGGCCTATCTTACCAAGGACCCGGAAAAGGCACGGGTATCCATTTCCCGGCAGCCCGGCCCCGGCGCCAAGGAGATATGCACCTCCTACCGGGTGCTGGCACATCACGGGGAGGAGGAATCCCTCCTTTCCATCGGCCTCATTACCGGCCGCACCCATCAGATCCGGGCCCATATGGCCTACATGGGCTACCCCCTTCTGGGGGATGATAAATATGGGGACCGGGCCTGGAACCGGCAGAAGCGGGTCTCCCTTCCCCGGCTCTCGGCTGTAGAGCTCCGCTTTCACCTGCCCCCTCAAAGCCCTTATGCCTACCTGAACGGCCTGGAGCTCCGGCTGGACCCCCCATGGACATTTTAAGGAGGGAATATGCAGACCTTTCGCCTTTTTGACATTATCGGGCCCCGGATGATCGGCCCTTCCAGCTCCCATACCGCCGGGGCCGCCCGGCTGGCCTATATGGCCTACCATATCGCCGGGGGTGACGTAAAGCGGGCAGAGCTGACCCTTTATGGTTCCTTTGCCCAGACGGGCCGGGGCCATGGCACGGATAAGGCCCTTTTGGCCGGGGTGCTGGGCCTGGAGCCGGACGATGAGCGGCTGCGCTATTCCCGCCTATTGGCCCAGGAGGCGGGGGTGGAATATGACATCCGCTTTTCCGGGGATCCCCCCGGGAATTATGACTATGCCAACATGGCCCGCATCCGCATAGAGGGCCATAAGGGCCAGCTGACGGACGTGCTGGGCGCTTCCATCGGCGGCGGGAACATCCTCATCACGGAGATCAACGGCCTTTCCGTTTCCTTTACAGGGGAATACCCGGCCCTGCTGGTGCGCCATATTGACGCCCCCGGCGCCATTTCCGACGTAACCGCCGTATTGGCCCGGGCCAGGATCAACGTAGCAGGGATGAAGGTATTCCGCCAGTCCCGGGGCCAGGATGCCTGCATGATCATCGAAACCGATACCCCCGTTCCCCCCGCCATCCAGGAGGAGGTATTCGCCTCCAATGAGAACATCCTGGAAGTGCGGGCCGTGGCGGGCCGCTGACGCCTGGCGGGAATAGACCGCTGTGAAAGGAGCTGTGCCATGTCCTATATTTTCAATACAGGGGGAGAACTCCTATCCATCTGCCGCCGGGAGGGGATCCCCATTCACGAAGCCATGCTCCGCCGGGAGCTGGAGCTGGGGGACATGGATGCCCCGGCCCTGCGGGCGGAGATGGCCCGGAACCTGAGCGTAATGCGGGCCTCTGTAAAAAAGGGGCTGGAGGAAGCCCCCCGGTCCGTTTCCGGCCTTTCCGGCGGAGACGCCCAGAAGCTGGATGCCTATGCCAAGGGGGCCTTTACCGGCCCCCTGCTGGCCCATGCCGCCGCTGCCTCTATGGCGGTGGTGGAGGTAAATGCAGCCATGGGCCGCATCGTGGCCGCCCCCACTGCCGGGGCCAGCGGCATCCTTCCCGGCACCCTGCTGGCAGCGGGACGGAGCCGGGGCTGGAGCGATGAACAGCTTCTGGACGGCCTGTTCACCGCCGCTGCTATCGGAGCCATCATTGCCGCCAGCGCCACCCTGGCCGGGGCGGAAGGGGGCTGTCAGGCGGAAACGGGCTCCGGCGCCGCAATGGCTGCCGCCGCCATTGCAGAGCTTTCCGGGGCCAAGCCGCCCGCCGTGCTGGATGCGGCGGCCATCGCCCTGAAGAACGTTCTGGGCCTAGTATGCGACCCGGTAGCCGGGCTGGTGGAATGCCCCTGCATCAAGCGCAATGCCATAGGCGCGGCCAACGCCCTCCTTTCTGCGGACCTGGTGCTGGCGGGGGTGGGCAGCACCATTCCCTTTGATGAGACGGTGGCAGCCATGCGGTCCGTGGGCCGTTCCCTTCCGGCGGATCTGCGAGAAACCGCCCGGGGCGGCCTGGCTGCTACTCCTACCGGCCGGAAAATCGCCGAAAGCCTGGCCTGAAGCTGGCGGCGCTCGGCGCCGCCTCGCCGTCGCAAAGTCCGCGTAGCTGCGTTTTCCCTATTACGGGGCAAACTCTCAGTGCGCAAGGGAGCGCTAGGAAGGGCCCAAGGGGCGATGCGGGGCGACTATTGCGAACTGCGCTGTCCGCGCCAGCGGACTGGGGGATTGTAGCGGCTGGAGTTCTGGCCAGCGATTTTATAGAGCTGCTGCGATTACAATCCCTCAGGCGGCTTTGCCGCCAGCTCCCTTTACACAAGGGAGCCTTTTGGAAGCGTTTATCCCACTTCAAACCAACCCCTCAGTTCGCAATAGTCGCGCAGCGTCGGCCCTGAGGGGCCATCCTCGCGCTCCTTTGCGCACTGGGCTTCCGCCGCCGCGAAAGGCCCAAAGCAA
>CALVLF010000077.1 GCA_944336625.1 uncultured Clostridia bacterium | reverse complement strand
GCAGGTTTGCAAAAATTCCGGCGGAGGGGCGGCGGCGCTTCGCAGCGGGCTGGGATGCCAGCATCCCGGCCCGCCTGCGAAGGGGAGGGGCCCCAAGGGGCCCCTCCAGGAGCGCTTCGCGCTCCCGCCGCCGCCCCTCCGCCGGAATTTTTGCAAACCTGCCTTTGGGGCCGCAAAGAACTCCGCCCCCTTTACCCGGGGAATCCTTTTGGGTGAAGGGCAAGGCCGGGCGCCCACCAATCCGCAGCATAAACCGCCCAACCAAAATAAGCTGACTTCGCAAGGAAAGGGGGCTGGCCCCCTTTCCTTGTGGTCAGCCGGGAGCACGACCGGCGAAACATAAGGAACCCCTGGCAATTTTCGGATCGCCCCGAATGCAGGGGGCCCGAGACAAGACCTCTTCTGAGACTTGCATCTCCGGGGTCTGGGGGGCGAGGGCCTCCCAGCCGGATTCCAAAGGCCCGGGGGCCTTTGGCCCTAGCGGAGCGGAAACTGAAGGTTTCTGCCTTTTGCAAAGGCAATGTCTCAAGCTGCCTGCGCAACTGCCTTCCCTTTACATATTTTCCTATTAACTATTAAGAATTAAGTGGGAATTCTGGCCAGCGTTTGTATAGAACTGCTACGGTTACAATCCCTCCCTTCGCAATAGGCGCCCTGCGTCGGGCCAGGGGGCCCTTCCTTGCAGCCGCCGGAAAAGCCGGAGTCCATAATCCAGGGCCCCGGCGGCCCGTAAGGAAGGCCGCGGGCTCTGGGGCAGGCCGCCTGCCAAGGCTGGCGCGCCCCAAATCATAAACTTTTTTCTCATGGGTTGGTAAACAGCGGCCGATGTGATAAAATAGCCATGTTATGAGTAAACGCCGATTTTTTGCCACAATCAGTGCTTGCGCCCTGCTTTTCCTGGGGCTCATCCTCTATATGCTTACCTTGCAGGACGGGGGCCAGGAGGCCACCGCCTCTTTTCCCGTTGTCATCAGCGAGGTCATGGCCAGCAATAAGGGCTCCGTTCCCGACGGCCTGGGGAATTTCCCGGATTGGGTGGAGCTGTATAACCCTACGGACCAGGAAGTGGATATTTCCGGCTATGGCCTTTCCGACAGCCTGCTGGAAGGGGCTAAGTATGTTTTCCCCGCAGGCACCCTGCTGGAGCCCGGGGGGTATATTGTGGTATACTGCGCCGGGGAAGCCCTTTCCGATTTCCATGCGGATTTTAAGCTCAATTCCACCGAGGAGCTCACCTTCCTGGATGGCCGGGGCCAGGCCATCAACAGCCTGCAGCTGCGGGCCGTGGCTGCAGGCATGGCCCTGGCCCTGGATGAAAGCGGCGCCTGGCAGGAAATGCTCCCCAGCCCCGGCTACCCCAATACGCAAGAAGGCATTGCCGCCTATGAAGCTTCCCTCCAGGAAGGGGAGGATATAGGCGTTTATATCAACGAATTCATGGCCTCCAATTCTACCACCCTGCGGGCGGCGGACGGCACCTACCCGGACTGGATCGAGCTGTATAATTCCACCGGCGCCGACGTGGACCTTACGGGCTATGGCATTTCCGATAACCTTTCCCAGCCCATGAAATATCAGTTCCCGGAAGGGACGGTGATCCCTGCCGGGGGGTATCTGCTCATCCTCTGCGATGGAAACGAGGGCCTCATCGAGGGGGAGCTCCATGCCCCCTTCAGCCTCCGGGCCTATGAGGAAGACGTGGTGTTCTCCAGCCCCATGGGCATGATTCTGGATTCCTATTCCTATTCCCGCCAGGAAGCGGATGTTTCCATGGCCCGCAGCCCGGATGGCACCGGCAGCTTTGCCGCCTCCAGCCAGCCCAGCCCCGGCTTCCCCAATACGGCCGGTGGCTATAACCAGGCCCTGGCCGCTTACCGCCTCCCCCTGGGGAATTTGTATATTTCCGAAATGTCCGGCAATAACCAGGCTGCCCTAGCCGCCCCGGACGGGGGCTATTACGACTGGATCGAGCTGTATAACGCCGGGCCGGAGGCCCTGAACCTTGCGGGCTACGCCCTTTCGGATAACGCAGGCAACCCTGCCAAGTGGGTCTTTCCCGATGTGACCATGGAAAGCGGGGAATACCTCATCGTCTATGCTTCGGGCCTGAACCGGGCCGACGGGCAAAAAAAAAATGACCTCCACGCCAACTTCAGCCTGAATGCCGCCGGGGACAGCCTTTTCCTTTTTGACCCGGAGGGGAATTTGCTGGATAAGCTCAGCGCCGGGGCCTTCCTGGCGGATGTGAGCTACGGCCGTTCGGCAGCGGACGAGCTCTTTTATTATGCAAGCCCCACCCCCGGGGGGGAGAATGGCCAGGGCAGCCCCGGCATCACCAGCCAGCCCGGCTTCGCCACCACTCCCGGCATATTCGACGGCCCCGTAGCGGTAGAGCTGACGGCCGGGGAAGGGGAAACCATCCACTATACCCTGGACTGCACCACTCCTACCGCCGATAGCCCCACCTATACCGGCCCCATCCAGGTTTCGGAAAATACGGTGATCCGGGCCATATCCCTGCGGGATGGGTACATTACGGGCTATTCCGTAAGCGGCACCTTCCTCTTTACTTCGGACGGGGTGGACCATGCCCTGCCCATCGTCACCCTGGTGACGGACCCTGCAAACCTCTGGGACGAGGATACGGGCATCTACGCCACCGGCGACCAGTTCGACCCGGATGCCGCCAGCTATGGCGACGTCCTTTCCAGCGCCACCTACTACCAGTCCAAGTTCGATACCGAGGAAGAGGTGGACGAGATCTGGACCAAGCCCGCGGCCTTCTCCTTCATGGAAAACGGGCAGCAGGTATTCAGCCAGAATGTGGATATCCGCATCGCCGGCAGCTATGGCCGGGGCCGGGCGCAAAAGGGTTTCAACATCATCGCCCGGGGGGCATACGGCAACAGCCGCATGGAATACCCCTTCTTTGACAACCGGGACTTTACCGAGTATAAATCCCTGGTGCTCCGGGCCGGGGCCCAGGACCAGAACCGCTCTAAAATACGGGACGAGCTGGCCACCGGCCTGTTGGAGGGCACGGATATCAACGTCCTATACCAGGCCTACCGGCCGGTGGTGCTCTATCTGAACGGGGAATACTGGGGGGTCTACTTCCTCAAGGAAAAGCGCAACCGCTTCTTCGTGGCCCAACATGAGGGCGTGGAAGATGTGGATAACATGAACATCGCCAAGGGCTCCCACATGGTGAGCTATGGCTCCAACGAAAGCTGGGAAGAGGTGT
>CALVLF010000076.1 GCA_944336625.1 uncultured Clostridia bacterium | reverse complement strand
CCGCAAAAGGCCGTCGCTGCGCCTCCGCTGTGCGCTTGCAAGCGCGCGCACAACGCTTCGCCTTGCTTTGGGCCTTTTACGGTGGCGGAAGCCCAGTGAGCAAGGGAGTGCGAGGAAGGGCCCTCGGGCCCGACGCAGCACGACCATTGCGAACTGAGAGTTTGCCCCGTAATAGAATAAACGCGGACTTTGCGACGACGAACCCCCGGTATTGTAACATGTTTTCCCCATCGTATACAAGGGGCTATCGCCCCGAAAAAGCCCAAGATGGCCTATTTCCCCCGGTTTGCCCTTTTCAATCCAAATATTGGCGGGGATTATAGGCTTCCCCCCGGTATCGCAGCTCGAAGTGGAGGGCGGTCTCCTCCCATTCCGGGTTGATGCCCGCCTGGCCGATGACCTGCCCGGCAGATACCGAATCCCCCAGCTGTACGCTAGTTTCCGCCAGGTTGGTATAGCGGGTGGTAAATCCATCCCCATGATCCAGCTCCACCAGCAGGCCATAGGCGCCCCGCTCCATCAGGGAGACCACCGTGCCGCTGCTGCTGGCCACCACCGCCGCATCCCCATCCTCCCCGGGGACGTAATCCAGGCCCAGGTGCATGCTCCCTTCCCGCTGGCCGAAATTGCTTTGGATGGTTCCGCCGGGCAGGGGGGACTGGAAGGAAAGCTCCGTTTCCGGGCCCTCCGCCCCTTCTCTGCGGCCAGGTTCGGCGCTCCGGTCTATCTCCTGCTGGCCTATCCGGATCACCCGGTTCTGGGGCTCCAGGGTTTCTTCATCGGTATGGCTCAGATTGCTGCTGCGCCGGCCATTATCGTAAACGGTATAGGTAGTAACGGCGCGCACCCCTGCCTTGCCCATGGTTTCCATGATGCGGGTGCCTTCCAGAAGGTTTTCATCATCCTCCTCTTCCTCGTCAAAGGGGATTTCTTCCGCCGCATGGGTAATCACGGTACAGCGGACGGTGATGGGCGTATCCCTGCCGGTAAACCGGGCGAATACATCCTCATAGTTTTCCACTGCCGCATCTTCCTCCGCCGGGAGATAGGAGACCGTTTCTACCACCTCTGCCGTGATCTCCCCCTCCGGCTCCTCTTCCCGGACCAGGGCCTGGAAATAGGACATGGCATCCTCCACCAGGGCGGAAGCAGCCTCCTGGCTGGCCAGAACGCCGGCAGCCTCCCCATCTACCAGGATAGCCGTGGGGACATATTCCACCGCTTCCTGCAAAAGGGGCGTATCCTCTGCCGGGGCTTCTTCCTGCTGGGGCGTTTGGGAGGGCTGGGGCTGGAGGACGGTAATGGCCTCCTCCGTCCGCTGGGGCACCAGGAGCTTCCCTCCATGGAGCCAGCCTGCTACGCTGAGGATCAGCAGGGCGGCACAGGCCCCCAGCTTGAGCCAGAAATCCCAGCTACGGCGCTTCTTTTCCGTATCCGGCAGGGCTTCATAGAGAACCTGATTATATGCATCCCAGATATACCGGCTGTCGAAATCCGCGGGCAGTTCCTCTTCCTCTTCCCATTCCTCCCGGGGCTCCAGGGCCCATCCTTCCTCCTGGGGGGCATTCTCCTCCGGAGGAAGAGGCGTTTCCGCCAAGGGCGCAGTTTCTTCCGAAGGGGCGGCTTCCTCCGGCGGAACATTTCCTTCCGAGGGAACAGTCCCTTCTGCCGGGGCACCCGGGGCGCCTTGGCCCCCGGCCGCATCCCCGGCGGAAACCTCCGGGGCCGCTTCGCCAGCCGCCCCAGGGGCAGCCTCCGCAGCTTCGCTTGCGGCAGAGGGCGCGGCCGCGTCCTGGGCTTCCCCTTCCGGGCTGCCCCCAGGGGCTTCCGGGCCGGGTTCCGCTGCAAAGGAATTCTCTAAAATATCTCCGCCAGGGAGGGCATCCTCCGGGGAAATATCCGCGCTGGCTTCCCCTTCCCCCTCTGCGCAAGGGGGCGGGCCCGCGGGAATCTCTGCCCCCGTTTCCGCAGCGGGCGCAGCTTCCCCGGGGCTTTCCTGGGCAATAGAAGAAGCGCCCGCGGATGCCCCGGCAGAGGCTTCCTCTGGGGGCTGGGGCGCGGTTTCCGCCGGAGGAGTTACAGGCTCCCCTTCGGGCTGCAAATTATTCCATTTTTCTTGCATATCCATGCCGTTATTATAGCCTATTCCGGCCCGCCTTTCAATTCCCGGAGGAACCCTTGCAGGAAGTTGACAGACGGCCGGGGGACGGGTATCATGATAGGTAGGCCTGCGCCGTCCCCTGGGCCGGGCAGGCTCCTTGCTTTTTCCACCCGCGCCCTTTCCGGCGGCAAAAATCTTTTCTGGAGCGTAAACAAAATGGACATGACGTATATCTGGCTGATTCTGGCATCCATGCTGGGCGGGATGCTGCAGGTGGTTCTGGGCTTTGGCTATGCGGTGCTGGCCATGGTATTCTTCCCCCTGTTCCTTTCGGATGTGCCGGCTTCTGCCACAGTATGCTGCCTGGCCTCCTTCGTATGCTCCATTTCCATATTCATCCAGTTCTGGCGGGCCGCCCGGCCCCGGGCCATGCTATGGCCCCTCATCGCCTTTTTCATCATCATGCCCCTTTCCAACCTGCTGGCCATACGCCTGCCCCAGCAGGGCATGGAGCTGGCCCTGGGGTTTTTCCTCATCGCCCTGGGGCTCTATTACCTCCTGGGCGCCCAGAACCTGCGCCTTCGCGTTACGCCGGCCACGGGCCTTGTGGCCGGCTCCGTATCCGGCCTTTTCAGCGGCCTTTTCGCCGTAAGCGCCCCCCCTATCGCCCTATACTGCCTCAGCGTGCTGGACGATAAGGATGCTTACATGGGCACCACCCAATTCTTTTTCGTGGTGACAAACCTGTATGCTGCCGCCGTGCGCACCGTCAACGGCCTGGTAACCAGGCAGGTCCTCCTTTGGACCCTCCTCTCGGCCCTGGGCATCTGCGCCGGGGTGCTTCTGGGGCGGCTGATCTACCGGCGGGTGCAGCTGAACGCCATGAAAAACTGGGTTTATATATTTGTAACGGCCATGGGCGTTTGGACGGTGATTTCTTATTTTTTATAATGGATTTCCGTGGCTTTGCCTGGGGGGAACCCTGTTATAATTGGCAATGATTTTAAAGCAGCTGTCTATCTGCTGCTACAGGCGGCTGCAAGTATACGCGAGCGTCAGAATAACCTTGGACCCTCCTGCTCTATGTTACAGGGTGCCCAATACCGGGCTCTTCTCCGCCCAGGAGAAAGCAGGATACATCTTGTGGTTCTACTTTATACAGGCGGATGGGGCCATTTTAAAACACGGACCCAGTGGCTGGATATATGCAGCCGGTCCCCCATGAAACCGGGGACCGGCTGCTTTGTTCGTTTGGGCTTGCCGGAAAACATATGCGTTTTCGTTACCCTTAACGGACAAGGGCATGACCTGACGGGATAAGGCGTCCACGCCGGGAAAGCTGTAAAAAAGCCCCCGTAGCCAAGCTCCGGGGGCAGGCGCACAATCTTCTTAAACGAGGGGATTATTTTTTCGTAAAATAGGGCAACCAGTATTTTTCATCCATGGGCGGAGTAACCTTGGAGACGATCCACATAAGCAGGCAGCCTACCAAGATGGCTAAGCCAATGGGAGGGATATCCGCGGCGATGGTGCCGGCAAAGGTCCCGGCGGAGGTGAAATACTGCCAAATGCAGAACACAATGCTGCCGCCGATAACGCAGGTCCAAGCAGCCTTCAGATTTGCCCGCTTGGAATAAAGGCCAAAGAGGAGGGGCACAAAGTAGGTCAGGCCCAAAATACCGAAACCATAGCCTGCAACGTCCACAATAAAGTCGCTGTTGTCCAGGGCCATGAACACCACGATAACGCCGGTAATGACCGTGACCAAACGGCTGTACCACATCATCTTCTTGGTATCATACTCCTTCTTGGAGAAGATTTGCAGCAGGTCGGAAGCCGCCGCAGTCATAACCATCATGCTGGAGTCGATGGTACTCATAGCCGCAGCCAAGAGGCCGGCAAAGAACAAGCCAGCAATGACGGGCGGCGTATACTGGGTAAAGAGGACCGGCATAATCCAGTCAGAGCTCATGCCCTCCGGCATGGTGGGGATTAGTACGCGGCCGCCAACGCCAATAATATTCAGGGCGATATAGACAAATATCAGGATCACCCAGGCATATTTATACATGCCCAGGGCTGTTTTCATGTTCTTGGAGGCCTGCATGCGCTGCAGATATTCTGGCCGGCTGCCGGTGCCAGGGCCTTGGACCAGGAAGCTGAAGAACAGGGACAGGGCACCATAGGAGCCCAGAAGGGACAACATGGAACCCGGCGCATTGGCAGCGGCACCTACCTCAGGCGCGGTGTCAATAAGGGCTGCCGCAGAGTAGATCTCGCCAATGCCGCCCGCTTTGGTCACGACCAACACGAATGCAATAATGATGGAGAGAATGAAGATGAAGCACTGGACAACGTCGGTCCACACCACGGCCAAAAACCCGCCGAAGAGGGTATAAAGGATGGTGATGACCATGCCGATAACCAGGCCCGTAGAGAAATTGCCGCCTGTTGCCAATTGCCAGATGACGCCCATGGCGGTGATCTGTACCACCATATTGAACAGGAGGTATACAATGCTGGCAACAGCGCCAAAGGCTTGAAGCGCCCGGCTGCCATAGCGGCGATAGAAGAATTCCGAAGGGCTTACAATCTGCACCCGGCGGAAGCGATAGGCAATGATGGGGCCAAAAGCGGAACCAAGGGCCCATGCCATGGGCATCCAGCTACCGCCAATGCCTGTACGGTAAATTAAGCCAACGCCGCCCAGCAGGGATAAAGCACTGAAGAAGGTTGCAAGATAAGTTCCGGTCATGGGCAGCAGGCCCATGCGGAAACCGCCGATCAAATAGTCCTCATTGCTCTGAACCTTGCGGGAAACGAATATCCCAACGAAGAGCATGGCGACAAGATAGACGATAATTACAGCTAAAGTCATTGCTTTTGCCCTCCTTTAGAATCTTGTTCCTCTTTGCGCGTAACGATCTGCGCGACGATCACAGGGCAGGAGCAAAAAATGACCAGCAGTGCCCAAATCACATATTGCATGGAAAACGCCTCCTTTGACTTGCTTGAATAAGAATGGATAAGAAAAAGTAAAGCAGAGAAGATTGCGCTTTTTCATTATTCCATAAAAAAAGCATAAAATCAATAGAATATTACCAAAATCTTCAACGTGTATGATAATGATTATTAATAGCTATATATTGGCCGTAAATAAAAAAAGCAGCCTGCATTAAGAGGGATATCCCAGAAAAATAACTGTAAATCCTATTTATCCCAAAAAGAAGCGCTGCTTTTCTATATAAAGAACTTTGTTTTTTCTATAAATATTTTATAAAGATTTTTTATTAATACTTACGCACCGGTATGGCATTCAATATATATTTGGCAGGCTGCCCCCCGCAGAAGCGGCCTGCCAAACCAGGGCATTGATCCAGGGGCCGGGCGGCTGTAAGTGAATGACGCGGGCACTGCGGCAGGCTTCCCGCCAACGTTTGCGCGCGCTACCGCCGTGCGCGGTGCGCGCAGCACCCGGGCGTGCAGGGCAGCAGGGGCGGCGGCGTTTGGCGGCCCTAAGGCCGCCAAACCAAAGGCAGGGCCGGGCTGCGCCCCGGCCCTGCCTTTGTGTGCGCTCTGCGCACCCGCCGCCCCATTTTCGGGCCTTTGCCGCCTTCCTTAAAGCCGCCCCGTAAAAGCCGGGCAAGCCGTACCTTGCCCGGCGGCATATGCGGCCCCACGCAGCGGGATATGGCCCCGCTCCCGCGAGGACGGAAAAAGCCGGGGCCCATGATCCAGGGCCCCGGCGGCTCTTAAGGAAGGACGCGGGCTCTAGCCAGCGTTCCCTGCCAGCCTTTGTTCGCGAATATCGCCGTCCGCGTAGGACCGCGCTTAGCGCCGTGCGCGCAGCACCGCTAGCTTTGGCTGCGGTTAGCCTGCTTGACCCGGGCGTCCTTGGTGAGGAGCTTTTTGCGCAGGCGGATGGACTTGGGGGTTACCTCCACCAGCTCATCGTCCGCAATGAATTCGATGCACTGCTCCAGGCTCAGCTGGAGGGGAGGCGTGAGCCGCAGGGCTTCATCGCTGCCGGCGGCCCGCATATTGGTCACATGCTTCTTTTTGCATACGTTGACCACAATATCCTCATTCCGGGCGCACTCCCCTACGATCTCCCCCTCGTAAACGGGGACCCCGGGGCCGATGAACAGCCGGCCCCGCTCCTGGGTATTGAAGAGGCCATAGCTGGTGGTTTCCCCTGTTTCATGGCAGATGAGGCTGCCGTGGGTCCGCTCGGCAATATCCCCCTTATAGGGGGCATAGCCATGGAAGATATGGCTCATGACGCCGTTGCCCCGGGTATCCGTCAGCAGTTCGCTGCGGTAGCCCAAAAGGCTCCGGGCAGGGATGGTGAAAATGAGGCGGGTGGTGCTGCCATCCGTCTGGGAGAGCATATTCACCAGCTCCGCTTTGCGCTGGCCCAGCTTTTCCATAACGGCGCCTACGAATTCCTGGGGCACGTCGATGGTAAGCTCCTCCATAGGCTCCAGCAGCTTGCCCCGCTCATCCGTCTTCATGATGACCCGGGGCCGGGACACGGCGAATTCATAATCCTGTCGCCGCATCTGCTCGATGAGGATGGAAAGATGCAGCTCCCCCCGGCCGCTGACCTTGAACATATCCGTGGAATCCGTCTCCTCCACCCGCATGGCAACGTTGGTTTCCACCTCTTTAAAGAGCCTGTCCCGCAGGTTGCGGGAGGTAACGTATTTCCCCTCCTTGCCGGCAAAGGGGCTGTCGTTCACCAGGAACATCATGGAAACCGTAGGCTCGTCAATATGGACAAAGGGCAGGGGCTCCACATGCTCCGGGTCGCAGGCCGTTTCCCCGATGGAAAGGCCCGTAACCCCCGCCACCGCCACGATCTCCCCGGCGGCAGCCTCTTCGATTTCCACCCGCTTCAAGCCCTCGAAGCGATACAGCCGGGAAAGCTTTACCTCCCGCCGATCCTCCTTCATACCGCCGCAGAGGGTGACGATCTCGTTCCGCTTGGCCGTGCCCCGGACGATCCGCCCCACGCCGATGCGGCCTACATAGTCATCATAATCGATGGTGGAAAAGAGGATCTGCAGGGGGGCGGAAGGGTCCCCGCTGGGGGCGGGCACAGTGGAAAGGATGGTATCAAAAAGGGGCTGCATATCCGTTCCCAGGTTATCCGGGTCCAGGCCGCTGTAGCCATCCCGGGCGCTGGCATAAACCACGGGAAAATCTAGCTGCTCCGCCGTGGCCCCCAGATCCATGAAAAGCTCCAAGGTTTCATCCACCACTTCCAGAGGACGGGCGCCGGGGCGGTCCACCTTATTCACCACCACTACCGGCACCTTGCCCAGGGCCAGGGCCTTACCCAGGACGAAGCGGGTCTGGGGCATACAGCCCTCAAAGGCATCCACCAGCAGAACGACCCCATCCACCATCTGCAGAATCCGCTCCACCTCGCCGCCGAAATCCGCATGGCCCGGGGTATCTACGATATTGATGCGCACGCCCTTATAGTTCACCGCAGTATTTTTAGAAAGGATGGTGATGCCCCGCTCCCGCTCCAAATCGCCGCTGTCCATAACCCGGTCCTGCACCTGCTCATTGGCCCGGAATACGCCGCTCTGGCGCAGGAGCTGATCCACCAGGGTTGTTTTACCGTGATCCACATGGGCGATGATGGCCACATTGCGGATATTCTCGTTTCTCATGCCGTTACCTCGAATCTATATAAATTTTTCATATCCTTGTACATTCGGATAAGGCTGCCAAAAGGCCCAGTGCCTATGCAGCACAAACATATATTATAGTCCATACCCGGGAAAAACACAATCGTTTCGGGCCTTTGCGCCGGGCGAAAGGGAAATTTTCCCTCCTTTTCCGGCGCCTATTCGGCCGGATAGGTATACAGGCGCAGGGCCTGGCTGCTCTCCGTATCCTGCACCATGCAATGAAAGGCCCAGCCATACCGTTCATAGAAGGAAGTGAGCTCCGTAACCAGGTATGCCCGGCAGATGCCCCCGGCCTGCAGATCCGCCCAAGCTCTGGAAAGCAGCCTGCCTCCTATCCCCCGGCCCCGCCTGTCCGGCTCCGTATACAAAGCGCACAGGTTGGGGGAAAGGTCCTTCCGGTTATGAAAGTCATTCTCAATTATGCCTATGCCAGCAATGATGCGCGCCCCCTCCAGGGCCAGATACCACTGGGGCACGGGCGCATGGTTCGCCAGGCAGGCTTCTATGCTTTGCATATAATCTGCCAGGGGCACCTGCCATTTTTCGTGAAACCAGGCGGCAGCGGATTGGGCCAGATCTGGCCGCTCCCGCAGGCTGACGATTTCGTATTGCATTTCCACATCTTCTCCTTTATAAAATAGGGCGCCCCGAAAGCCAAGCATTCGGGGCGAGAAAAAGCGGCAGCTGCCGCTCAAGAAAAATGCAGGATCGCTTCCAGCACGGCGCCCCCCAGACTCCGGGCCTTATCGGATACGGTGAAGCAGTTGGCAGGCTGGCAGCGGGGGTCCACATCGGCGCACTTCATGCCCAGGGGTATCTCCAGCCCGTCGGCCAGAATCCCCCGGAGCACGCCGCTGATCTGGGTGCGCACCGGCGTATCCCCTACGAGGCCAATGGCCTCCCCGGCTTTTACCTGGTCCCCGATCTTATGGATGCCCCGAAATACGCCGGCGGCCGGGGCGTGCATGACCCTTTCCTTGGTATAGCCCCCCACGTCCCCGGGGACGCCCGTATTGGGCAGGGCGCTGCCCTGGTAATAGACCCGGCCCAGGTTATGCCCCCGCATGGTTTCGATGACGGCGTGGCAATCTACCCCGGCCGTAAAGCCAGGCCCCAGGGCGATTACGATGGGGGCATCCCCCATGCTGGTGCCCAGGTTGGCCTTGGCCAGGATGGCATCCACCAGGATGGCGGGCCGGAGGAAATGCCGGCATTCCGCCCCGGGGTCTATAAAGACCGGGATTTCCCCCCGGGCCCAGATGGTTTCCGCTTCTGCCGGGGCCTTTGCGAGGCGCCCGGTTACATCCTCCACCTGGGCTTCCCCCTGGGTAACCGCCGGGCAGAAGCTGACGCTCCGGCGGATGGCCGTAGGCAGGGGGATATCCGTCATGGCTACCCGAAAGCCGGCCCGGTGGAGCCGCAGCCCTACGCCGCTGGCCAAGTCCCCGGCGCCTTTGATCAACACAACCCGCTTCCCGTCACGGGCACCTGTTTCCATGAATATACGCCTCCCGTACCGCCTGGGGGCTTTGCAGGCTGGCGATTACCGCCCTGCCCGGCCAGAGCCGGGCCGCTTCCCGGGCCGCTACCAGCCGTTCCCCCTCGGCTTTATTCAATAATAAAATCGCATTTTCTTTTCCATAGCCCTCTTTAAGGATAAGGTCTACCGCATCTGCGGGCGTTACCCGATGGGCCAGCCCCTGCCCCAGCAGGGCAGCATAACGCTCCGGCCGGTGGGCCGCCTCTGCAATGGGCCGGCCCAGGCCATCCAGGCCCAGCACATAGATCAGCCGGGCTGTTTCACGTGGAACAACCGGCTCATGGGGCAGATGTGCCTTCAGGGGCAGGCCCTTGGAGCCATCCGCCTCGCAGAGGATATAATCCCCCAGGGCCAGGAGCTCCTGGGGCGGGGCGCAGGGGCCCAGCTTGCCCTGGGGCCCCAGGCTGCCCAGGGCAGCCAGGTTCCCGCCGGATAGAAGGGCCCGGGCCTCCCCTATGCTCTGGGCCAGGGGAATGCCCGGGGGCGGGAACATATGGGTGCTGGTGCAAAGGAGCACCTTTGCCCCCTGGGCCAGCTCCTGGCCCAGGCGCAGCAGCAGGGTGGATTTTCCCCCGCCCCCGATAACAGCCGTAATCCCCCGGGGGATCTCCAGGGCTTCCCCAAGGGTCACGGGGCGATCATCCCTTCAAAGTGCCGGGCAAAGAGCTTGTCCAGGGCCCGCTCCCCTTCCTCTATGAATTCCCGGTAACGCCGGAGCATATCCACCGCCTCTGGGGTGAGCATGGCGCCGCCCCCGTTCTTCCCCCCGGTTTGGGAATGGAGGAGCTTAAAGCCCAGGGCGTTTTCGCTGTTTTTAATCATGCGCCAGGCCTTGGAATAGGCCAAATCCATTTCCCCGGCAGCAGAGCGGAGGGAACCCATTGCCTGCACCAGGCTCAGGAGCTCCGCGATGCCAGGGCCAAAGCATTTATCCCCCTTATAAATCTGAATACGGGCCCGATAGGTCAAGGGCAGATCTTCCATGGTTTTTCTTTTATCCTTCCCCGCCGGCCTGCAGCAGCTCATAAAGGCCCTGCAGGGTTTCGGCGTTATAATATTCGATGACGATGCGGCCCCGCTTCCCGTTCCCCTTGATGGAGACCTTGGTGCCCAGCCGCTCCCGCAGATGGGTTTCTGCAGCGGCCAGGTCCGGGTCGGTCTGGGCCTGCGTTTTCTGGGGGCGGGGGGGCTTATTCCCCTGCTCCCGCACCAGGGCCTCTGCCTCCCGAACGGAAAGGCCCTCCCGGATGATCTTTTCCGCCAGGGCCAGCTGGAGCTTTTCATCCTGCAGTCCTGCCAGGGCCCGGGCATGGCCGGCCTGGAGCTGGCCTTTTTTCAGATAATCCTGAATCTGCTCCGGCAGGGAAAGGAGCCGCAGGCTGTTGGCAATGGCCGGCCGGCTTTTGGAAAGGCGCTTGGAAACCTCCTCCTGGGTCAGGTCATGCTGCTGCATGAGGAAGCGGATGGCTGCCGCCTCTTCGATGGGGTTCAGGTCTTCCCGCTGGAGGTTTTCAATGAGGGCCACCTCCATGACCTGGGCCTCTTCCATATCCTTTACGATGACGGGCACCGTGGTGAGCCCCGCCATCCGGGCAGCCCGAAAGCGCCGCTCCCCGGCTACGATGGTATAGCGGCTCCCCTTTTGCCGGACGATAATGGGCTGCACCACCCCGTGGCGCTGGATGGAATCCGCCAGCTCCTGGAGCTTGGCGGCGTCGAAATCCTTCCGGGGCTGATCCGCATTGATATCGATGGCGTGAATATCCAGGGCCTGCACCCCTTCCGGGGTGGGCTGGGTATAATCCCCCAGCAGGGCGTCCAGGCCCCGGCCCAGGCCTTTTTTCATGGCCATGTTCCCTTACCTCCCTCTTATCCTTCCCCGGCAGCCGGCTCTTCCTCACCCATGAGCTCCCGGGCCAGGGCTACATAGGCCCTGGCACCGGCGCACTTATCATCATACAGGGTGATGGGCAGGCCAAAGCTGGGGGCTTCCCCCAGCCGGACGGATCGGGGAATGATGGTTTCATAGACTTTATTTTTAAAGAATTTTTTTACTTCCGTAACCACCTGGGCGCTGAGATTGGTACGGCCGTCGAACATGGTCAGCACCACCCCCTCCACCCGGAGCTTATCGTTCAGGCGGTTCTTCACCAGCTTCACCGTGTTCATCAGGTCCGAAAGGCCCTCCAGGGCATAGTACTCGCACTGGATGGGGGCCAGAAGGGTATCTGCGGCGGTAAGGGCATTGATGGTTAAAAGGCCCAGGGAAGGCGGGCAGTCGATGAACACATAGTCATAATCCCGGCGGATTTTGGAAAGGGCCCGCTTGAGCACCGTTTCCCGGGCCAGGGCGCCCACCAGCTCCACCTCCGCGCCGGAAAGCTCCTTGCGGCTGGAAAGAAGATCCAGCCCCTCTACCTGGGTATGCACCAGGGCCTCCCGGGGGTCCACATCGTTGATGAGCACGTCGTATACGCAGTATTCCGGCGCCTCCTTATCCACCCCCAGGCCGCTGGTGCTGTTGCCCTGGGGGTCCAGATCCACGCAGAGGACCCGCTTGCCCGCCTGGGCAATGCAGGCGGATAGGTTGACGGTGGTGGTGGTTTTCCCCACGCCGCCCTTTTGATTCGCAACGGCTATGATCTTGGACACGTTTGCCCTCCCCTTAAAAAAGATTACCTCATTGCTTCATTATACGGCATTTGGGAAAATAGGACAATCCCAAGTTGCCCCTTGGGCGGGAAACAATAAAAGCCGCCCCTGAATGTTTCACGGGAAACATCCGCTGGGCCCGCCTTTTGGCTAAAAAGTGGGCTCCCTGCGGCATGTTCCGCCCTTCTGCCCACGCCCGGCGGCAATGGCATACATTCCCTTCCTATTATTTATGCAGGAGGCAGGAGAAGCCCTAGCCCAGCGGAACCGGGCGGAGATGGAACCTTTCTCCCCTCCTACAGCCGGCAGGTTTTCCCCTTCTCGCTTTGGTGCCGCAGAAGGGATTCGGGCAGCTCTTTCCAATCCCGCCTGCATATGCCGGCCCAGGCCCCTTCCCCGTTTACAAAATGTTCATTTGCGGAATATATAGATGATCGATATAATATATTTATATCGACGATCTATATATTGGAGGTGGTTTCCATGCCAAACGGAAATTCCCCATCCGGGGTTATGTCCCTGCTCCTTCTCTCCCTGCTGGCGGAGGGGGATAAATACGGCTATGAGATGATCGAGGCCCTGGACAGGCGCAGCGACCATACCTTTGACCTGAAGGCCGGTACCCTCTACCCCCTGCTCCACGACCTGGAGAAGGCCGGGGCCATCCATAGCTATACGGCCCCGGCGGAGGGGAAACGGGTGCGGCGGTATTATGGCCTGACCCAGGCGGGCCGGGGCCTGCTGGCGGAAAAGCGCCGGGCCTGGGAGGCATATGCCCAGGGGGTAGAGCGGGTATTGGAAGGAGGGGTTTCTTATGTCCTGGCCTAAGGAAGCGGAAGCATATCTGAATACCCTCTGCGCCCAGGTGCGCTGGAAGCGGGCCCGGGCCCTGATCCGGCAGGAATATGGGGATCATATACAGGACCGGGCGGCAGCCAACCAGGCTGCGGGCATGGAGGAAGGCCCGGCCTATGAAGAAGCCCTCCGCTCCCTGGGGGATGCGCAGCAAACGGGCCTCCTGCTGGATGCCTCCTACCAGCCCCAGCTCCCCTGGCCCCTTCTGGCCATAACGGCAGCCCTGTTGGGGGCCGGGCTCCTGCTGCGGGCCCTGGCCCTGAACCAGCCCATGGATATGCAGCAGCTTCTTGCCCTGGGCCTGGGCCTGGGCGGGTTCCTGCTCTTGTATCATGCGGATTGGGGGCTGCTGCTGCGCTTTCGGTGGCTCCTATACGGCCTGCTGGCCGCAGGGGCCTGCCTGTATGGCATCCATACCCGGGGCCTGTGGAGCGGCTCCCCCCTTTACCGGTCCGCCCTGCTGGTATCCGCCCAGCCCAGCCTGCTGCTCTTATTCCCGGCTGTCTATGGGCTGCTGCTCTATGGATGCCGGGGCAAAGGCTATAAGGCCCTGCTCCTTTGTGGCCTAGCCCTGCTGCTGCCGGCGGGCTTTCTGGCCCCCTATGCCGCCAGCCTGCAGCTCCTCCTCCCTAGCCTGGTTCTGCTGACCTTGGCCCTCTTTTCGGGCCATTTTGCCCTAAACAAATGGAAGGGCCTGGCCATAATCTGGGGCGGGGCCCTGGCGGGGGGCCTTTTGCTCCTGGCCAGCCTGCCCGCCTACCAGGCCTTGCGGCTGCAGGTGCTGCTCCAGCCTTCCCTGGATCCGGAAGGGGCGGGGGCCCTGTCCCTGGCCCTGCGGGAAATGCTGGCAGGCGCCCGGCTCTTGGGCCCGGGGTCCGTAGGGGCCTATGGCGGGGCATACCTGGAAGGGCTAGCCCAGCTCCAGGCTGCCTATGGCGGGTCTTCCTATAATTCTCTCACCATGGATTATGCCCTGGCGTTCCTCATCCACCGTTACGGCTGGTGGGTAGGGCTGCTGCTGTTAGGCGCCCTGGGCGGGCTGTTCTATTGCCTCTTCCGGGGCTGCCGCCGCCAGTCCGGCTCCCTAGCCCGGCTGCTGGCTTATGGCCTTACCCTGACCCTCCTTTGGGAATTTGCAGCCTATATACTGGCCAATCTCCTGGGCCTCCCCCTGACCATCCTGCCCCTTCCCTTCC
>CALVLF010000075.1 GCA_944336625.1 uncultured Clostridia bacterium | reverse complement strand
ATATCCCTTGTCCTTCGCATCCGGCGTTTGGGCGTAGATCTTGCGCAGCTCGTCGTGCACATCCGCGTAGGTGGCTACGGTGGAGCGCACGTTGATGCCGATGGGCGTGGCGTCGATCAGCTTGACTTGCCGGATGCCCTCTGCTGCTAGGGCCTTTATATGTGCCGGCAGCTTTGCTCCCTTTATGGCCGCCTGCAGGGCAGGGATCAGGCTTTCCAGCACCATGGTGGTTTTGCCGGAGCCGGAAACGCCCGTTACGGCGATAAGCCGGCCCTTGGGAAAATCCACCTCCAGGGGCTGGACCGTATGGATCTGTGCGGTGGATAGGCGGATCGTGCCCAGGGCAAACATTTCCCTGGCGGGGATATGGTTGCCCACCTGGATAGCCCGCCTTCCCGTGAGGAACCCCGCAATTCTGGAGGCGGGGTTTTTCTCCACCTCCTGGATGCTTCCCTGGGCGATAACCCTGCCCCCCTTGGCGCCCGCTTCCGGGCCCAGCTCGATGAGCCAATCCGCCTCTTTCAGCACGTGGGTATCGTGATCCACCAGAACCACCGTATTCCCATCGGCAAGCAGATCCCGCATGACGCCCTTCAGCCCCTCTAAATTGGAAGGATGCAGGCCGATGGAGGGCTCATCCAGCACATAAAGCACGCCGGTGGTCCGATTGCGCACAGCCCTGGCCAGCTGCATCCGCTGCCGCTCCCCAGTGGAAAGGGTGGATGCGGCCCGGTCCAGGGTCAAATAGGAAAGACCCAAGTCCATGAGCCGCTTTGCCGCCCCCTGGAAAGCTTCGCAAATGCTTTGCGCCATGGGGCGCATTTCCTCCGGCAGGGAAGCGGGCACGCCGGCGACCCATTCCACCAGCTCCGAAAGGGTCATCTCGCAGGCCTGTGCAAGGGATATCCCCCGGAGCCGGGGCCCGCGGGCGGCCTCGGAAAGCCTTGTGCCGCCGCAATCCGGACAGATGTCCTGGCGAAGAAATTTTTCTACCCGCTTCATGCCCTTCTCGTCCTTGACCTTGGAAAGGGCGTTTTCTACCGTATAGGTGGCGTTGAAATAGGTGAAATCCATATCCCCCGCCGCGCCGCTGGTCTTATTCTGGTAAATGATGCGCTTTTTCACCGCCGGCCCGTGAAAGACGATCTCCCGCTCCTGTTCCGTCAGCTCCTTAAAGGGCACGTTTGTACGGACGCCCATCTCCCGGGCAATATCTTTCATCAGGGACCACATCAGGGTCTGCCAGGGGGCTACGGCCCCCTGGTCGATGCTCAGGCTTTCATCCGGCACCAGGGTGGATTCATCTACGGTGCGGATAATCCCCGTTCCGTCGCAGCGCCTGCAGGCGCCTTGGGAGTTGAAGGCCAGCTCTTCTGCGCTGGGGGCGAAGAAATGAGCGCCACAGGCCGGGCAGGTAAGCTCCAGCCCTGCAGCCACGTTCAGGGAAGGGGCCACATAGTGCCCATTGGGGCAGCGGTGGCTTGCCAGCCGGGAATACATCAGGCGCAGGCTGTTGAGCAATTCCGTCCCCGTGCCAAAGGTGCTGCGGATGCCAGGGACGCCGGGCCTCTGCCGCAGCGCCAGGGCGGCTGGCACATAGAGCACCTGGTCCACCTGAGCTTTCTCTGCCTGGGTCATGCGCCGCCGGGTATAGGTGGAAAGGGCTTCCAGATACCGCCTGGAACCTTCCGCATATAGAATCCCCAGCGCCAGGGAGGATTTACCGGAGCCTGATACTCCGGTGATCCCCACGATTTTATGCAAGGGGATATCCACATCGATATTCTTCAGGTTATGCACGCGCCCACCGCGGATCTGAATGTGCGACGGAGGATTCATTCCCTTTATTGCCACAGATTTTTCTCCCGTTTTCCTTTTTCCGGGCCCCTTTGGAAGGCAGCCGGTATTTCACAGTATAACAGTATATTTGTTATACTATGTAGTGCGGGTTTTGTAAAGCGTGCAGCCTTTTTTGCAGGCTTGCAGGCCAGGAAGGATGCTGCGCAGCGGCTTATTCCGATGCAATGCGGCTACCCTTGTTCGTTAAGGGTAGGCTTTTTACAGCACAATCCAGCGCGCATTGCAGCAAGCGGCCCTGCTGCCGCCAATTCTATCCATAACGGAATCGTTATGGCATAACAAAACACTTTCCCGGGCATAGCCGCTTGGGGGAGCTACTGGAAAAAGATGGGCATGCTGCTTGCGAAGGGTTTAGGATAGGTCTTTCCCTGGGTGAAAGATGAGCATGGCCACCCCCGCTGCCAGAAGAAGGCATTGGATGGCAATTACTGCCCCCGGCAGGGTAAATGCCGGGTCCAGCGTCCCCAGGGCCAGCGGATGCGCCGTAAAAAAGCTGCCGTTCCACAGCCCCAGGGCCTTGGGCAGGGGTAGGGCCATTAACACAAAGGGAACTAGCATCCATGGGTAAAGAAGCCAGGGGCGGATCTTCCCCAGCTGCCAACCGCTGCCCAGAGCGAACAGAAGGGGCGGGAGAAGGCTGACCAAAGCGGGGAGAGCCAGTTCCCCCCAAGCATACCAGTGGAAGTACCGGCCGTAAAACACCGCAGCCTCCGCGATGCAGGCCAGAGCCAGGAGAGCTGCCCCCACCAGGGCTGCAGCACACCGGACCAGCGCGTATGCCCG
Organism: uncultured Clostridia bacterium; assembly: GCA_944336625.1. Taxonomy (GTDB): domain Bacteria; phylum Bacillota; class Clostridia; order Christensenellales; family CAG-138; genus Pelethousia. Next base: position 1,081 of record CALVLF010000075.1, on the reverse strand, counting down.
CGGGCATATGGGCGTAGCAGCCGTGAGCACGGCTATACGCCGGGCCTTGCCGGAGGTGAAAAAGGTCAGGAAGAACAGCATCCCGATCCACAGCAGGGGCAGCATCCGGCTTAAAAAGTCCCCGAAGCTCCAGGGGGAGAAAGGGGCGGTGTGAGACACCCCTAAAATGGTCACGCTGTTTAGTACCTGCCATCCATAGAACAGCAGGGTTAGCAAAAGGCCCAAAAAGAATTTGTTCCACAACAGGCGCTTGCACTCATATTGAAATATCTTAATCAAGGTTCAGCTCCTCCTCATTAAGCCCGCAGGCGGTTAAGAAATCCTGATAGGTCAGATAGGGGTACATGGGGCCCAGCTCCCGGTTGAACAGACGATTCAGGATTTGATCAAAAGCATCTTCGCCGCCCACCAGTTGCTCTGCTTTCAAAATTTTGAGCGGCATCTCGCAGTATTGCCGCACATAGATCAGGTTACCTCTGATCTCCAGCTGCTTGTCTTCCGGCAGATTCGCCAGGTAATCGGGATTGCGCACATAGAAATCCAAATAGTAGTCGTCCACAGCCTGCTGCCATTGGTCGATATAATGTTCCTGGGCGTAGGCTTCCCCATATAGTTCTTTGACGATGCGGTAGGTAGTGTAAACGGTCAGCCCTTCGGCCGACCAAGGGCCTGTAGAATCCGAAGGATCAAACATATTCCCAAGACCCCACCATTGGTGGACAAGCTCATGGATCATAACCTCGCCTGCGCCGCCGCCCTTATCGGCATTTCCGAGATTATCTGCCGTGAAGTCTGCTTCGTCAAGCAAGCTGGCGCCGTTGGTGGCATAGCCGCCGCCAGTGACCCGGCTTTGGATGAGCTTGAGGGTTTCCCCTGTTCCAAAAGACAAGGGGCCATAGTGCTCGGTACAGTAGTCCACCACAGATTTGACCGCCTCTACTGCACCCGCAGCTTCCATAACAGATTGGTGTTTGCGGCCGTAGTAGAACTCGATGGCCATGCCGCCAGCTTCAATATTCTCACAAATATAATCGCCGGCATAAAGGATGCCGCCAGTGCCATTGGCCTCATAACGCCAGGT
>CALVLF010000074.1 GCA_944336625.1 uncultured Clostridia bacterium | reverse complement strand
GTTTCCCCCATCATCAGCAAAAAGATCTACGGCATAGACCTGCCCATCCGCAAGATCACCCAGGAGCAATTCCAGCAGATCCAGGATGGTTGTTCCATTCGCCTGACGGAAGAGGCCATTATCATCGACGAAGATTGAGCGGGCATATATCCTTTTGCCACCGGCGCTGCAAAGGGCGGGCCGGTGGCTTTCTCCATGCCTAGGGATTCGTCTTCTTTCCCCTTCATGCCGGAAAAATATGGCGCAGAAAAGCAGAAAAATCCCAGCTCCTACGAGCTGGGATTTTTCGAAATTCCCCCATTTGCGTTTTCTATTTATTTGGGCTAGGTTGGGGGCGATAAAGAATATTTTCATCTAGCAGCGGTTCAGGTCCTCTCCGCCCGCGCCTGTGTGCCCGGGATTAGAAGCAGAATGCCGTTGTATGTTGGGAAGAGACGCTTGGCGATCCATGTATTGCAGATACCGACGGTATTTTTGCCCATGGCTGTGCCCTCTGCTGGCGGGAAGCCAGCGGACGTACTGTTCTTCACTTCGGAATGATATGCATACATCGGTAAGCAAAGCGGCAGCCGCATAATGCAATGCCAGGATTCTCCGTTTGCATTCCGCTGACCCGGGCGGGAAAGGCGGCCCCGCATGGGCGGCTGCGCCAAGGGGAAGATTTATTCACCCTTCCCTCCTCTGGATCGGCTTGGCTCAGCCGGTCCAGATCGTCCAATACCGTGAAAAAGGGTTTGTGAAAATAGAGGAGATAAGCAAGGTAGAACAATATATCGCTAACGGAAGGGATGTCATACAGGTCCCGGCCAACCAACTCCAGAATGCGGTTCTGTCCCCTGGCCATATCCCAGCATAGATTCGCCAGCCGCTCCACACTTTTGGCAATAGCCGGAACAGATTTCTCCAGCCGGATGGCGGCCAGAGGATAAACGGATCTTGTGAGCCGTATATCGCCCTTGGGAATATGCTTAACAAAGTGGATTTCGATAATGATATCCAGCGTACAGGCCATAGGCCGGATATCCCAGCGTGTGGAGCCCAGGATAGAGGAGATAAGCCGTTCAGATCTGGTAAACATAAAATAAACGCCGCCTTTCCGTATTTATGTGGCAGCCCCTGCAAGTTTATGGTCTGGGCGCAAGTTTCTGCGTACAAGCTTTAAAAGATAGGTTATTTTTATAAAAAAAGGGTTGCGCACAGCAACCCTTTTCAGCGTCTTATTTACAAGTATCTCCCGGCCCCTCCCCTGCCGTTTTTTCGGAGATACGCACCCACCAGGTACACTCTGCGCCTGCTGCCAAATCCTCTCTGCTATTATTCCTGCTTATCCTTAGTTTTCCGAATTTTCGGCGGCCTTGCCGTTAAGCTGGCGACCTGCCCCAGGTAAGAAATCTTGTCATCCATTCCCCGTCTATATGGGTACCCAAATCGTTTTTGCGTCACATTTTTCTTCCTAAATGTCTATAATCTTTATCACCTCAATGCTTATGTCCGGCAGTTATGCGTTTTATTTTTCGTAATTTTAACGCATATTAAAACGTTCATAATTTTGCTTACATTTGAGAAGCTAGGTATTGAGGTGAGCATATGCGCGAAGAGCATACCATAGGAAAAGTTATACGGCAAATTCGTATCCAACACCATATGACCCAGGAAGCCATGGCTGAACTGATAGAAAGCGGGCTGCGGAATTATCAAAACATTGAGGCTGGCAGAGCAGCGCCCAGCTATAAAATGCTGCTTAATTTAGTGGAGCGGCTTCATATTGACCCGGCATTGTTATTTACAAATAAATTGGAGATCAGGCAAAGCGAATTAAAGCAGCAGATCGATCTCCTCTTAAACCAATTCTGCGAGGATGACCTTGCCTTTGTTTATTGCATATTGAAGGACATTCTTGATTTCTCAAAAAAAGATCGGAATTGTAAAAGGTAAAAATAATGTCGGAAATAAAAGATAAAGAAGAAATCGCCCAAATATTCGTCAAAAATAAAAAGCATCTACTGCATACCGCTTATACCTTTTCCCTTACAACAGACGCAGCCCAAGACCTTTTAAGTGACGCAATCCTTGCCGTATTAGAGCGGGATCTGGTTTTCGCTTCGGAAAAGAGCTGCCTCTGTTATATCAAGACGGTAATCCGCAACAAGGCGATCAACGCAGCCGCGCGAAAATACAAGATAGAGCCCATGGAAGACGGGGACATGGATGCCATCGCTTTTCAAACCTTCCATGCGGACTCTCCCATTCGGGACGTGGAAACGCATATGGTTTTACAATCCCTTCTGCAGCAGTATACGGCCCAAACCCGGGAAGCATTTATACTCTATCTTTTGGATGACATCCCTATTTCGGTTCTGGCAAAACAGTTTCATATAAAGCCGGCAACGCTGCGCCGGCAGTTTTCACGCATGCAGGAGAGGCTTCGGAAGCTTCCAGAGGAGACGAAAAAGAAAATCCTCCTGCTTTTGCTCGTACTTTCCGCAATGGGTAAGGAGACAATATGAAGCGAAGAAAAGTACGCAAGCGATTGAAGCGCAAGCCTTATCTTCTCGACCCCTGGCGCATCCACAGCTACTCGGAAGCCAGGCAGCAGTGGGAAGAGGAAGGCTATCCCTCTGCGGCATCCATTTTCGAGAGGGCCAGAGCCAAAAGCGATAAAGCCCCGGAAGAATGGCGCCGCTTTTCCGGCACGGATCCTCAGCGGCTTTCCCAATGGGAGGAGGAAGAAGCCCGCCCCGCCCCCCATCTGCCCCGCCGGATATTACTCCTGGCAGCATTATTAACCATCCTCAGCCTATTCTTTGCTTGTACGCCTGCTATTCGGGCTGCGATTCGAGAGGCATATAATGCTGTGGTTGAGTTTTTCGATCAGTATATCATCATCCGATCGAATGACACGGAAGAGCAGTATGGGGAGATACCGGTGGTAAGGTCACGAACCGGCGAAATTGACGGGCAAACCTCTTTCGCCTCCCTGGACGACTTGGTGGACTATATCCAGCAGGATGTCTACATCCTGGAGGAGTACAAGGATTCGATCTTCAGTATAACGCTATACTCTGGCGCATATACATCTTTAGAATATGTACGCACCGAGTATCATATAGGAGATAAGGATATAATTGTATACATTGAGCAAGACTTACAGAAAAGCCAAGCACAAACAAGAGGAACTATTGAAGTAGAGGGACAGGTATACGATCAATATGTTTCGAAAGGGGGTATTGAAATCAATGGCGTATACATGGCAGAGGAAGACATGTTTACAGGGCTAATTATAGGGCAAAGAACCTCAATAACCATAGATGGGATAACCGATCCCAGCCAGATAGACTCCATATTGGAATCTCTGACGCTACTTTGGAAATAAACTAATCCAAGAAACGAAATGCAAAGGCTGGCATCTGAGGTGCCAGCCTTTGCTATAATGCAATTAATCTATTTCATAATAGCGAACGCCGCCGCTGTTGGTAGAGTTATGGGTGGTTGCAACCACCTGTACCTTATACCGGCCCGGAGCTAGGTCAAAGGGGATCAGGCCGCCAGCATCCACGCGAACGTCTGTATCGCTATTGGTTACGGCGTATACGAAACTACCGCTGTCCGTATACAGGGTTGCCGTTACGGTTTTATATTCGTTTTTTCCGGAGGCGTATCCATATAGATAATACTTCCCATAGGTCAAATCATAAAACATGCCGCAATCTGTAATATTGATGCCATACGGGACGATTTCGGCTGCCAGCACCGGATAAGAGCAGGAAAGCACCAGGATCAGGAGCAGGAGAATCGACAGCGCTTTTTTCATGAAAAACACCTTCCTTTTGTAAAACTCGCATTACTGCGGCTAATACTTAATACAAATAACCCCGGGGCAAATGGGACACCAAAAAATATATTTTTTTATAAATTTAAAAGCCCAGATAAAATCTGGGCTTTTAAGCTCTATATCTACTTAGAGCAAATGGTACCCGGTACGGGAGTCGAACCCGTGTTACCGCCGTGAGAGGGCGGTGTCCTAGGCCACTAGACGAACCGAGCGCGTGGACACGTCACGCATTTCATTATACTATTTTTTCTGGCAATGTCAATCTTTTTTTGCAGGTTATCCGTTTATTTTTGTCCGGTCCAGATATTTGCGTATTTTGCTGCGCAAAAGGTCATGGCGCGGGCGGGTTTCCGCCCGGCTGCATTCCGCAATCAGGGCCTGATACCGGGAAAGAACCCGCTCCAGGATTTCGCGCCAGGGAACGGGGATGGTTTCCCGCGCTTTATCCCCAATGGCAGCCAGGCGGGGGTTTGCCAGCGCTTCCGCCATAACGGCCGCCAGGTCCTGGGCCGTATCTTTCGCCAGGAAGCCGTTCTCCCCATGGCGCACCACCTCTGCCGGGCAGCTCCCTTCCGTAACGACCCCGGGGGTCCCCATGGCCGCCGCTTCCCGCAAAACCAGGGAAGACGTATCGTATACCGAGGGGAATACGAAAAGATCCGCCAGCTGGTATAGCCCCCGCAGGAGCCCATCCTCCTGAACATGCCCTGTAAAAACCGTCTGCTCCAGCAGGCCCAGGTTCTGGGCCTTTTCCCGGATAGAATCCTGATCTGGTCCCTGGCCCGTCAAAACCAAGCGGAACCGCAGGCCTGCCTGCTTCAACTGCGCGCAGGCTTCCAGAATATGCAGGATGTTTTTCTTCCAATTCAGCTGACCCACATATAAGAACACCCGCTCGCCTTCCCCGGGCTGAATCAAAGCTGCTGCCCTGGCTCTATCCTCCGGCAGGATGGGCATAAGGTCCGTGCCATTATCCATCACCACAATCTCGCCCTTAAAGCCATAATCCCGCAGCACCTGGGCGGAAGGCTGGCTCACAGCCCAAACCTCATCACAACGGCTATAAAATTCCAGAATCAGCTTCACCCCCAGGGAAGCCAGGGTGTCGCTGCCCCCCGTGGCCTTATAGAAATCGTCATAATACTTGGAATGGAAGGTAGCCACAAGGGGGATATCATGCTTTAAAGAAAGGCGCATCGCTTCCCGCCCTGCGAAAAAAGGGGAATGGGCATGGACCAGTTCCGGCGTAATGTGGGATATGCGGGCGTGATAATGGGCGTCTAAAATGGGAAAGCCCATGGTATACTGGTGATACCCGGGAACGGAAGTACCTAAAAAATCCACCAGCTCAAAGGGCCAGCCACCGCGGTAACCCGTATCGGTCAGAGGGGCGCAGACATAGCAATCATGGCCCATATTGCCAAGGGTATTGGCATAATTATAGACCACCCTGCCCACCCCGTCTACGATGGGAAAAAAGGAATCTGTACATTGCACGATCTTCATATTCGTATCATATCATATCCGCTTCCTGGAAACAATGCGAAGAATCTCCTTGACAAATCCAGCAGATGTTGCTATATTTATTATATCGTAAAATGATATATCGTATTAGGATATATGGAGCATAAAAGATGGAAAAAGCCTCGCCACTGACCGAAACCTTTTACTACATTTTGCTGGCCCTGGGAGAGCCCCTGCATGGCTACGGGATTATCCAGTCCGTATCTGCCATGACTAGCGGGCGAATCATCCTGGGCCCCGGCACCCTATATGGCGCCCTGAACACCCTGCTGGAGCGGGGCTGGATCCGCCTGTACAGCATAGAGACCGAATCCCGTAAGAAGAAGGAATATCTCCGGACCCCCGCCGGCAGCCAGGCCCTTCAGGAAGAGCTCCTGCGCCTGGAGGAATTGCTGGCCAATGGAAAGAAATATTTTGCGCAATAAGGAGTATGCTGCTATGCGTAAGTTCAAGCTTTATTATGATAAGGATGCAGAAGAAACCTGGCTCCGGGAGCTGGATGAAAAGGGCTGGGCCCTGCAATCCTTTTGCCTAGGCCTGTATACCTTCGTCCCCTGCCGCCCCGGTACCTACCAATACTGGATCGAGCTGCTGCCCGCCAATTTGGCAGAACAGGAATCATATCTGGCTTTTCTAAAGGAAAGCGGCCTGGAGGTGGTGGAGCGCTGGGCCCGCTGGATTTACCTGCGGCGGGAAAAGGCGGCGGGGCCTTTTACCCTGTATTCGGATACAGCCTCCAAGATGGCCCAGTACCGGCGGATCCGGCGGTTTTTCGCCCTCTTCCTGGGGATAGAAGTGATTTTCCTGGGGGTGGAAGCTGCTGCAGTGCTGGATACAGGCGAGCCTATCTTCCTTCTGTTTTTCACCATCATCCTGGCCGTTACGCTGGCTTTTTGCCGCGCCGTTTACCAATGCAGCAAAAAGATTCGCGCCCTAGAAGAGGGGATGCATTGACCAGGGCGCCGGAAGGAGCCATTTCCTCTCCCCCCTGCTTTTTAAAATGCTTAGGCGGGCATACCCGATGGGTATGCCCGCCCTGTTTTCAGGCTCATTCAATGGCCTGGAGCTTCACATTGCTGGTGCCCCGCAGCTGGGAAAACCGTTCCACCATATCATGGGGGGAGAGGGTCATGCAGGAGATATCCAACGTGAGCAGGACGCTGGCGTTACCGCCGATGGGCAGGCTCTGGGTAATGGTGAGAATATTCCCTCCCAGCTCTGCGATGGTATTGATCAGCTGGCTCAAAACCCCCGGCTCATGCACCAGAATAAGGGAAATTACCGCCTTATGGCATTCCGTCGCCGGGTTAGGCGTAAAGAGATAGTCCTTATATTTATAGTAAGTACTTCTGGAAATGCCCACCTGCCTGGCTGCCTCGCTGACCTCCTTTACTGCGCCGGTACGGAGCAATTCCTGAGCCGCCAGCACTTTTTCGTAATAATCCGGCAAGATCCGCTTATCTACAATCAGATATTGATGATTCTTTTTCTTCGTGGCCATTTTCGCTCCTTCTGGATCCGGTTCTCAAGCGAGGACGTAATCCTCCATTTCTTCTTTATGGATGATATCCCGGTGCAGGATAGGCAGCTCCTTCAAGCCGGCCAGATTGGCCGGAATCGGTATGCCCGTCAGCGCCTGGAGGCGGTCGAGCTGCGCAAAGGGATCCCCCAGCTCCGCCTCTCCCAGGGCGCTGAGGACCGCCGGGCAGAATTTATACGGAGAGGCTGTAGAGACCACCACCGTCTTATTTTTAAGGGGCACCCGGTCCGCCACGTCCCAGGCTACGGCCGTATGGGTATCCATGAGATATCCATAGCGCTCATAGACCCGCCAGATGGCGGCCTTTGTCTGGGCATCATCCGCATAACCCGCCAGGAAATCCGCCTGGATGGCCGCCCAGGTAGCGGGTTCCAGCCTATATTTCCCGGACGTTTTCAGGGAGTCCATATAAGAGGATACTTCCTGACAGTTGCCGCCGCTGGCCAAGAACAGAAGCCGCTCAAGATTGCTGGAGATCAGGATATCCATGCTAGGGGAAATGGTGAGGTGGAAGGGCCGGTTCCGGTCATACACCCCGGTTCCTAGGAAGTCCGTCAGGACGTTGTTGGCATTGGAGGCGCAGAGGAACTGCCCGGCCGGCAGGCCCATCCGCTTTGCCAGATACCCTGCCAGGATATTTCCAAAGTTACCCGTAGGCACCACAAAATCCACCAGCTCCCCAGGGAAGATTTCCCCAGTGCGCAGCAGATCACCATAGGCTTTGAAATAATACATAACCTGGGGTGCTAGGCGGCCGATATTGATGGAATTGGCGCTGGAAAGGATAGCCTTCCCCTGAAGCGCTGCCGCAGCCCTGGGGGAGGTAAAGATGGCCTTTACGCCGGACTGAGCGTCATCAAAGTTCCCCCGGATGGCGCAAACCCGCACGTTGCTTCCTGCCTGGGTGGCCATCTGGGCCTGCTGGATCTGGCTGACGCCCCCATGGGGATAAAAAACGATGATCCGGGTACCGGGGACATCATGAAAGCCTTCCAAGGCCGCTTTTCCTGTATCTCCGCTGGTAGCCGTCAGGATTAGGATATCCTCCGTAACGCCCAGCTTATTCTTGGAGGCAGTAATCAAATGGGGCAGCACAGAGAGGGCTACGTCCTTAAAGGCGCTGGTGGGCCCCCGAAACAGCTCCAAGATGAATCGGTCCCCCACCTTGACCAAGGGAACCAGGTCTTCCGTTTCGAATTTATTTTTATAGGAGGCCTCTACGATTTCAGATACCTCCCGCCGGGAAAAGTCCGGTAGAAGCAAGGCCAGAACTTCCGCCGAAATCTCCCGGGCGGACATTTGCGCCAGCTTTTCCATGGGAAATTTGCGGGCGCCGGGATCCGGCAGCATATACAGGCCGCCATCCGGCCCGATCCCCTGCAAGATGGCCTGGCAGGCGGTAGCGGTATATTTTTCGCTCCGGGTGCTTTGATAGAGCATGGTCTTTTTCCTCCGAATTTTAAGAATATTATTGGATTTATAAAGAGGGCAGACAAGAAAAAAATCGATTTTTCCCCTTGCATTTCCGCTGTGAATATGATACATTGTTTTCCTGAGAAATACAAGTGTTTTTATAAAAAAGACAGAAGGAGCATAACCCCTATGAAAATCGCATTGCTTGGCTTCGGCGTTGTTGGCAGCGGTGCTTACCAGATCATCACCAGCCAGCCGGATTGCGGCATTTCCATCAAGCGGGCCCTGGTTCGGTCCCTGCGCCCTGCCCCGGCAGAAGGTTTATTTACAACGGATTTTCAGGAGATCCTGCAGGATCCGGAGATCGAACTGGTAGCTGAAGCCATGGGGGGCCTGGAACCGGCCTACTCCTATGTGCTTGCTGCCCTGCAAGCCGGCAAGCACGTGGTAACGGCCAACAAGCTGCTGGTATGCCATAAATTTGCCGAACTTACCCAGGCTGCCAAGACAGCGGGGGTGCAATTCCGCTACACGGCCAGCGCCGGCGGCGGCATCCCCTGGCTTTTCAACCTGCTGCGGGCCAAACGGCTGGATGAGATACAGGCCATCTCCGGCGCCATAAACGGCACCACCAACTTCATCCTGGGGAACATGCATAAAAACAATCTCCCCTTCTCTGCCGCCCTGCAGGAGGCGCAGCGCATGGGCTATGCGGAGGCGGATCCTTCCGCCGATATCGATGGGCTGGATCTTTGCCGCAAGTGCGCCCTGTCGGCCACCCTGGCCTTTTCTGCCATTGTGCGGGAAGAGGATATCCCCACCGCCGGCATTCGCCATATCACCGAGGCAGACATCCGCTGGGCGGAGGAGCGGAATATGACCTGCAAGCAGGTCATGGGCAGCCGCCGCCAGGGGGATTCCATCAGCGTTTATGTGGAACCTGCCTTCCTGCATGCGGATATGCTGGAAGCCAACCTCCCCATTCGCTCCAGCATCGCCATACTAGAAGGGAAATACGTAGGCCGGCTGGGCTTTTTCGGGGCCGGAGCAGGCACCCTGCCTACGGGCATGAATATGATGCAGGATGTGATGGATATCCTGCACCAGGTGGGGCGGCTCCATTGCTTTACAGAGCCGGCCAGGGTGGATAACAGCCTCCTCCAGCATACTTATTATATACGGGGGGAAGCGGATATCCCAGAGGCCCAGGAGCGGGGCGACGGCTGGTTGCTGACGAAGCCCCTGCCAGTGGCCCAGATGCACGCCATGGCCAGGGAAGCGGAAAAAGCGGGCCATCCCCTCTTCTTTGCCAGCATCGCCCAGGAATAATTTGCCATTACAAGGAGAATCCATAGCATGATAAAAGTAACCAAATTCGGCGGCAGCTCCCTTGCAGATGCCCGCCAGTTCCAGAAGGTCAAGGATATCATCCAGTCGGACAGCCAGCGGGCTGTGGTGGTGGTTTCCGCCCCCGGCAAGCGTTTCCCCGATGATAATAAGATCACGGATCTGCTCTACCTCTGCCATGCCCATCTGAAATACGGCGTATCCTACGAGGGCATCTTTTCCATGATCGAAGAGCGCTTTTATGCCATAAAGGCGGAGCTGGGTCTGCAGGTGGACCTGGAGGCGGAGTTTGCCCAAATCCGCAGCCAGATGCATAAAGGCATGTCCATCGATTACCTGGTTTCCCGGGGGGAATACCTTACGGCAAAGCTCATGGCGGATTTCCTGGGCTACAGCTTTATAGACGCAACGGAATGGGTCAGCTTCACCTATGATGGCAAGCTGGATATGGATAAGAGCGAAGAAAGCCTATCCGCCCTTTTCAAGGAAAAATCCAGGGTCGTCCTGCCCGGCTTCTATGGCGCCCTGCCCGATGGCAAGGTGCGGGTCATGAGCCGCGGGGGAAGCGATATTACCGGCGCCTTAGCCGCCGCCGCCCTGGACGCGGGGGTTTATGAAAACTGGACGGACGTTTCCGGCATTCTCATGGCGGACCCCCGCATCGTAGAAAACCCCCGGCCCATTGCCCATATTACCTACAGCGAGCTGCGGGAGCTATCCTATATGGGAGCCAACGTGCTCCATGAGGAGACCATCTTCCCCGTGCGCAAAAAGGATATCCCCATCAATATCCGCAATACCAACGAGCCGGGGGACCCGGGCACCCTGATCAAGCAAAGCTTCAAAAAGGAGACCCGGGAGGAGCGCAAGCGGTTTATTACCGGCATTTCCGGCCGGAAGGATTTTTCCATCATTACCCTGCGCAAGGGCCACCTGACGGCGGACATCGGCACCATTCGGGGGGTGCTGGCCATATTCGAAAAATACAACGTGCCCATCGAGCATTTCCCCAGCGGCATCGACAGCTTTTCCCTAGTGGTATCCACGGAAAAGATCAAGCCCTGTATTTATGACATCATCGGGGAGATCAAGGGCTTCTGCGAACCGGATAGCGTCACCGTGACGGACAATATCGCCCTGATCGCCGCCGTGGGCCGGAAGATGGCTTCCATTCCCGGGGTAAGCGGCAAGGTCTTCGGCACCCTGGGAGCTAATGACATCAACATCCGCATGATCGCCCAGGGCCCGGATGAGATCAACATCATTGTGGGCGTGGAGAATAAGGACTTTGAAAAGACCATCCGCGTATTATACGATAGCTTTATTGTAGGAGGGAAAGACGCATGAAAAAATATAATGTAGCCATTCTGGGCGCCACGGGCGCCGTAGGCCGGGAAATGCTGAAGATCCTGGCGGAGCGGGATTTCCCCGTTGGAAAATTGCGGCTTCTGGCCAGCAGCCGCAGCGCCGGCAGCACCATACCCTTCAAGGGCCAGGATATTACCGTGCAGGAAGCCCGGGAGGATGCCTTCGGCGGCATGGATATCGTCCTGGGAGCGGCGGAAAACGATATCGCTAAAAAATTCGCCCCCGCCATCAAAGCCGCAGGCGCCGTATTTGTGGATAATTCCAGCGCCTTCCGGCTGGACCCCAGCGTCCCCCTCATCATCCCGGAGATCAATCCGGAGGATGTAAGCTGGCATAAAGGACTCATCGCCAACCCCAACTGCACCACCATCGTAACCCTGGTGGCGGTAAACGCCCTAAAGAAGCTCTCCCCCATCAAGGCCATGATCGCCTCCTCCTATCAGGCGGTCTCCGGCGCAGGCGCTGGCGGCCCCAAAGAGCTGATGGAACAGGTAGAAGCCCTTTCCCGGGGCCAACAGGTGCAGTCCAAGGTATTCCAGTACCAGATCGCCTACAATGTGATCCCCCAGATTGGCGGCTTCAATGAAAACGGCTACACCAGCGAGGAGATGAAGATGCAGAACGAGGGCCGTAAGATCCTCCACCTGCCTGAGCTCCTGGTGACCTGCACCTGCGTGCGGGTGCCCGTAGTGCGGAGCCACTCCGTATCCGTCAGCGTGATCACGGAGCGGCCCATCTCCGTAGAAGAGGCGCGGGAGGCCATCGCCGCCGCTCCCGGCTGCCGCCTGGTGGATGACCCGGCCAGCAAACGCTACCCCATGCCCCTGGAGACCAGCGACCAGGATACCGTGTTCGTAGGCCGTATCCGCCGGGATCTTACCAACCCCAATGGCCTGGCCCTCTGGTGCTGCGGCGACCAGGTGCGCAAGGGCGCTGCTACCAACGCCGTACAGATTGCCGAGCTGCTATTGGAAAAATAAATATCGTTTTTAAAATAACGGCCGGGCGGGCCCTATGCGAAGGCCGCCCGGCTTGCTTATTGCAGCTAGCTTGCGGCGGGGTATTTTTCTTGCCGCCAGGCCGGCTTTTGCGTATAGTATTATCCATAGAATGCGGCGGCTCCGATTGGGGCATTTCCCCGCAGTTGGTCTGCGGGAAGCAGCTATGGAAGAATAAGATAAGGAGGCACCTATGAGCTTGAATAAGACGCCCGCTGCGGAGCGGGTGCATATCGGCTTTTTCGGAAAGCGAAACGCGGGCAAATCCAGCGTGATGAACGCCGTGACCGCCCAGAATCTTTCCGTCGTTTCCCCCATCAAGGGCACTACTACGGACCCGGTGCACAAATCCATGGAGCTTTTGCCCCTGGGCCCGGTGGTGATGATGGATACCCCGGGCATGGATGACGAAGGAGAGCTGGGTGGCCTGCGGGTAAAGAAGAGCCAGCAATCCCTCAACCGGGCGGACATAGCCATACTGGTCATCGATGGGACCCTGGGCCCTGCCCCGGAGGATTTTGCCCTTTTGCAGCGGATTCAAAGGAAGGGCCTCCCCTATCTCATCGCCGCAAATAAGGCGGATCTGGTATCCCCGGAACAGCAGGCTGCCGTAAACGAGGCCCTGGCCGGGGCTGGCATTCCGGAAAAGGCCGTTTGCTGGATGAGCGCCCTTACGGGGGAAGGCATAGAGGCTTTCAAGGAGGCACTGCCCGCCCTTTTGCCCCCGGAGGAAGGGGGGCGGACCATCGTGCGGGATCTTCTATCCCCCGGGGATGTAGCTGTGCTGGTGGTGCCCATCGACAAGGCCGCCCCCAAGGGCCGGCTCATTCTGCCCCAGCAGCAGACCATACGGGACATCCTGGAAGCTGGCGCCATCGCCGCCGTAGCCCGGGATACGGAGCTGCAAAAGGCCCTTCGCTCCCTGGGCAAGCCCCCCAGGATGGTCATTACGGACAGCCAGGCCTTTGAAGCCGTATCCGCCATCACCCCCCTTTCCGTGCCCCTGACCTCCTTTTCCATCCTTTTCGCCCGATATAAGGGAAACCTGGAAGCGGTGGTTCGGGGCGTGCGGGCCCTGGATTCTTTGCAGGACGGGGACCGGGTGCTCATCAGCGAGGGCTGCACGCACCACCGGCAGTGCGAGGATATTGGCACGGTAAAGCTGCCGGGCTGGATCCGCAAATATACGGGAAAAGCCCCGGAGTTCGAATTCACATCCGGCACGGAATTCCCGGAAGACCTGACAAAATACCATATGGTCGTCCACTGCGGGGGCTGCATGCTCAACGAGCGGGAGATGAAATACCGCCTCAGCTGCGCCGCCGACCAGAATGTGCCCATGACCAACTATGGCATTCTCATCGCCTATATGCAGGGCATCCTCCGTCGGAGTGTAGCCCTGTTCCCGGAGGTATATGCCCTACTGCCGGAGGAATAGGCCCTAAGGCGAGCCCCACTCTGTATCACAAAAATAAAATCGCTTCTGATGACATGCGCATCAGAAGCGTTGGGCCCGGCTCTGCCGGGCCTTCCTTGCGCTGCGCACCGGCCGTGAGCGCCAGCGAACAGGTGCGCAGCGTAAAAAGCTCGCCCAAATGACGTCAGTCATTTAGGCGAAAGGGCGTAGCCCGCACTACTGCCCAGGCCAGGATGGCCATGGCCGCCAAAATAGCCGGGCTGTTCCAAAGGGTATAGGGGAAGGTGAAAATAGGCGAAAAGCCATTGATCAGGCAATGCAGCAGCACGCAGGGAAATACGCCGCCGGAGGCCCGCCGCACCGCTCCCAGGCCCAGGGAAAGGGCCAGGCAGAGAATACCGAAGAGCAGGTAATTCATGCTGGCATTGGCCGTTCCCGGGATGAGGAAGATGGGCCCATGCCACAGCCACCAGATCAGCCCCGTCAGGGCTGCGGCTCCGTAAAAGCCCAGGCCCTTTTCCAGCTCCGGCTGCAGGATCATCCGCCAGCCTGCCTCCTCATTGCCGCCTCCCAGAAGCATCGTGGGCACCAGCACCAGGGCCATGAACAGGGGGGCTTCCCCCTGGCAGCCTGCCAGCAGGCACCCCAGGCCATAATACAGCAGCAGGCATAGAAGCACCAGCCCATAGACCCTGCCGCTGTGGCGCACATCGAAAACCGCCCGGAGCCAGGGCCTTAGCCCGGATACGGCCCCCTGCCCCTTCAAGGAAACATAGGAGGCGATGGTGGGCGACATACCTCCGATAAAGAAAAGGCCCCGCAACAGGAGATGATCGTTTAAGGAAAGGCTCCATACCTGACACAGGAGGGCGCAGAGCCCCCAGGAGGCCAGCATAATGGAAAAGGTAAGCAGCAGATAATTCCGGATCAGCTTGATATTCATATGGATATGCAGGTTTCCTTTCGGCCTATTCTTTTTTTCCAAGGTCATGGAGCTTGGCCCCGGCCAGGCGGTATACCGTCCAATCCTCCATAGGCTCCGCCCCCAGGGCGCGGTAAAAATCAATGCTGGGCTTATTCCAATCCAGGCACCACCATTCCAGCCGCCCGCAGCCCCGCTCCAGGGCGATGCGGGCCAGTTCCTTTAAGAGGCCTTTTCCATAGCCCTGGCCGCGGTATTCCGGCCTTACGAAAAGATCCTCCAGATACAGGCCTGCCCGGCCTAAAAACGTAGAAAAATTATGGAAGAACAGGGCGAAACCCACCGGCTCCTCCCCCTTGCAGGCGAAGAGCACCTCGGCCTTTTTCTTATCGAAAAGCCATTCCTCCAAAAGACTCTCCGTGGCCACCACCTGATCCAGCATCTTCTCATAGGCGGCCAGCTCCCGGATAAAATACAGGATCAGCGGAATATCCTCCCGGGCCGCAAAACGGAATTCTATCGTTTTTATCCTTTCTTCCCTTTCCATCCTTTTTGCCTCTGCACCGAAAAATTTCTTGCTTAATTATAGGGTCCGGCGCCTTCCCGGCGCAAGCCCCTGATTAAAAAAAAAAAAGC
>CALVLF010000073.1 GCA_944336625.1 uncultured Clostridia bacterium | reverse complement strand
GGAAAAGCCCGATGCCATATCTCTGTAACGGGAGAACCCGGCGAAGCTTACTGCTATTTCAGCCCACAGCTCAAAGATGGGTTGGGCATCTTTTCAATGAAGGCTCGCACCGGCCGCCCTCTCTCTGAAAATCCGAGATGCTTACTATTTATTATATTATTATAGCTTTTGTGTGCAATTTCAAACAATGCTGAACGATAGTTGAAATTAGTTGCATATTTTTGTTGACAAAAATAAGTCTATACAGTAACATGAAGTTAACTTTATATGAAGCAAACTTCATGTTAGGGTAGGAGCGTATGAAAACCAGGGTAAAGGAATTAAGAATAGCGGCAAAAATGACGCAGCAGCAGCTGGCTGATTTGGTGCATGTTTCGGCAAGAACCATTATCTCAATAGAAAAGGAACAGTATAGCCCTTCCCTTATGCTTGCTTATAGAATGGCGCAGGTATTTGGCGTGACGGTTGAGGATTTATGCTGCTTAAAAGAGAATAAAGCATTGGAGGATAAGCAATATGAAGGTTTATAATAAAAAAGGGCTTCTGGCAGGCATATTTTTAATATTGTTAGGGCTTTGGGGGATAGTCCTGGATTTTCGCTCGCCAGATTCCAATACGCTGGTTCAGATCAGGGACAGTATCATATCCATATTTCTACTTTTGATGGGAATCAATTCATTTTGGAGGGCATTCTCAAAAAAGCTACAAAAGAGGATATTATTGAGAAATATGATGAAAGAAATCGTATGATAGAATATAAAAGCCAGGCACGAATGTTGGATATCGTATACGCCATTTTGTTTGTGCTTATGATTTGTGGGATCATTGGCTTTAAATTGACAGCCAACATAGTATGGGGGAGTATTTTTGTCATTCCGGGCTTCCTTTTAGGGCTATTTCTTATTATTCAGATATTTGTTAAATTATATTACGAAAAGCACGGGTAGGAGGGATAGGATGAAACAGCCGCCGAGGCAAAGGCCTGTAAAGGATGAACGTGACCAGCAGATAGATACGCGCTCCAAAGGCGAAGCATTGGATTTTATGATAGCCGCTACACAAATTTTGACGGTTATGTGCCTTATTAAAGGAAATCCGGCATGGAAGGGCAGCCTTGCGCTTCTATTTATTGGCGGGGCAGCTAGCTTATTTTATAAATATGATAAATATGAAGAGAAGCCGTATATTCAGGTGGGCATTGCATTAGGGCTGATAGGGGTTGGGCTGTTTGTATGGTTTGGAATTACCGGGTAGCGAGGCCGTGTTATATGGAAGAAGCGGATGCGGTTAGAAAGGGATGTGGAAAATGAACTATAAATATATAGATATGACAACCTATAAGCGAAAAAGTCATTTTGAATATTTTAACAGTTTAACCTACCCGTATGTGAGCCTGACGGTAAATGTAGATATTACGGGGCTGCCGGAAGTGCTAAAAGCAAAAAAACTGCCATTCTTTTTAACGATATGCTATTGTGCTTCCAAAGCGGCCAATCAGATAGCGGAATTTAGGCAGAGGATTATGGAAAATAAAATCATAGAATATGACTATTGCCGGACCTCCCATACCGTGGCATTAAGCGATGGTACATACTGTTATTGCGACCTCGACAGCAATTGTTCCTTTGAAGCTTACATAAAATATGCCATACAAGAGCAGGAGAAGGCGAAACAAAAACGTTCCATCCAGGAAACAGAGCAGGATGCGTTAGATAAAATTTTCATATCCACAGTTCCGTGGGTATCGTATACAGCCCTTATCAATCCTACACCTGTCCCCGCAGATAGTAATCCAAGAATTACATGGGGAAAATACTTCACGCAGAATGATAAAGTATTGCTCCCGGTTTCGGTGCTATGCCATCATGCTTTGGTGGATGGGTTGCATATCTCCAGATTTTATGATTTACTAAATGCGCAAATCTCAATTATTGTAAATTCTGGTTCGCCTGGAAATTAGGGCCCCTGGCCGGGGCTGCAGATGGTTGAGATGATTATGGCCATTGACCGCCCCCGGTCTTGTGCTGCGGCCATCAAGGCGGGCAAGTCCTAAAGAAGGTGCTTGCCCCTTCTTTTCATTTTTGGCGGGGGCAGACTCGAAACCGGCCTCCCTTTAAAAACCCGTTTCGACGGAACCCAAAGCAAAGCTCTGGTGTGCTGCTTTCATTTGCCCGTTTCCGTGATGGCAAAGGTGTGTTTACTATTACTGAGGTAAAATCCGGCCCCGGCTCTGTGGCTGGCTGGGGAAAACTCAAGAGCGGTGCTGGTTGGATTTCTCTGGATTACTGTAAACGACTTTAAATAAAACGGAAAAAACAGGATGCCCGTGGGCTGTACGATAGATGCATGGCCTGCAGGCTTTATTTTTTTGTCTGTAATACCCCCTCAAAACAGCACTCAAATCTCCGTATGTTGAGGAGGCGTCAGTGTGAAGAAAGAAGATATGCTCTGCGCTTACTGGGGGTTCCTGCTTTTATCCTTCCATCTTGGGATTCACTGGAATGCAATCCTAGGCATGGCGGGTAGGCTGTGCAGGGAAAAGTCAAAAGCACGGGCGCGGCTGCTTCGCCTGCTTGGGTGCCTTATTGCCGCTTATGGCGTTTATGCGCTGTTCTACCGGAATATTCCCAGCTATCTTTTTCTGCGGGAAGAATTTGTGTTCTTTGATTTTACAGAACCGCTGGCGTTTTTCTTCCTGGATTATCTGGCCATTATGGGGCTCTTTGTGTTTGCAGGGCACTATGCAGGGAAAGCGGTTGGCAGGCTCGGAAAAAATCAGAAGCGGGAGAGGCCGTGAGACGGTTGTTGCCCGGCATTCTGGCAGTTCCCCGGCTGCGGTTGTATAGCGAAAGAAATCCATATTAGAAAGCCCTTAGCTGCGAGCAATGACTCCATAGCTAAGGGCTTTTGCCGATTGGGAAAGGAAATTATGCAATGATTTTCCGGTTGCCAAAATACTGCGTCAAAATTAAAACTAAAGCGCTGCAGGCAAGCAGCCCATCTTGCAGGCCAAAGGGAAGCATAAACATCATCAGTATCATGGTAATGACGCAGTTTATTACGGAAAGGGCCAGCCCCCACATTCGATTTTTTAGAAGCCCCATAGCGCCGATGATTCGCATCACGCCAAAAATTGCGCCCATAATTAAAATCATATACCCTTAAGGTCCAAGGGCATACGCGCCTGAACAGGCCTGCTTTGGCCCATTTCTTTGTTGCAGTCGCTCGAATTAGCGCTGCTAGTCCATCGCTCTTGCGCCGCGAACTGGGCGCAAAGCAGGCCTGCTCAGGTCGAAGAGTTTTGGCGGCCTGGGCCGCCGGAGAGCAAGGCGTGGCCCCGCAGCCATAGTGGGCCCTATTGCAAGGGGCCACAACGAAGCTATCTGGTGGCCCAGGCCGCCAAAACCGTGTATCCCCTTGGGCCTTAAGGGTAGGTTATCTTGAAAATATGGGAGCTTAAAAGAAAAGTATTGCCCGATGTTAAACTTGTCAGAGCCGAAAATTAGCGCAGGAATTGCACATATAACACCACCGATCTCCATAAACCCGCCGTGAATTATCATGAGCCAAGCAGCTATTTTATATCGTTTCATACTGTACCCTCCTACTTATGCTATTTTCGTCGGTCTTTGCAGGCTGCGGAAAAGGGGCCCGCTCTCCAACCGCCATCGTGTTTACCGGCTTTGCCTGTATTGTTGCAAATAGCACAACCTTTGTATATTAAGGATACTTTAACAAGCCAGGAAAAGCAAATGGAATTGCTTCACAGGGCGCAAATCATTTATACTTATACCACCGGCATAATGGAAATGGGAAGGAAAAACTGTTATAATAGCCCCATATCCTATCAAAAACGCACAGGGGTGGGGGAATATGAGCCTGACCGTTGCCGATCTTATGAAGCTGCCAAGCCTGCGGCGGGCCAAAGTATTGGCTGGGCACAGGGGCCTAGAGCGCATCGTGGCCACAATATCGGTCCTGGAATACGCCACGACCACGGAGATACAGAAACGGCTTTATAAAAGCATCGATTTCCTTGGGAGCGAGCTGGTAATCACGGGCTTCTGCTCGGTGGCGGAGGATGTGGACGCCCAGTGCGCGAATATTGAAACCCTGGCCGCTGCAGGCGAGGTGGGAATTATCCTTTACTATGTAGGGATTATCATGCCTGCCGTGGATCCGCAGCTTATAAAGCTGTGCGATGCGCTGGATTTTGTCCTTATCTGCATGCCGGAAAACGAGCCCAGCCTCCGCTACAGCGAGGTGATTTTTGAGGTGATGAACGCCATCGTGCGGGATGAGCTCAATAATCCCACCTTTGCTCTGGATCTTCTCGAGCAGATGACCAGGCTGCCTACGGAATACCGTACGGTAAAAACCATGCTTCGTATAACCAGCGACCGCCTGCGGGCTACGGCTGTCATTACCGATTCCGATTACCACATCCTTAGCGCAGCGCCGTGGCCCCGAACACGGCTCAGCGCCTGCGAAAGTTTCGTTGCCCTGGCGGCCAAATTGCCTGCCAGCGAGCACTGCCGGGAAATTCCGGGGGATTACCCCATCTGGATCTATCGGGAGGAGATCGACCTGGGCGGTGATGGGAATATGCTGCTGCTGGTTTTTGCGGAGAGCGGGAAGCTGGATCCCCAGCTTTGGCGGCAGACGGTGGAAGGGGTACGCCTGAGCATGGGGGTTTGGGGCCGCAAACATGACAAGGTGGATATGTCCGAGCTGGTCCGCGCCATCGTCCAGGACGAGCCCATAAAGATGCGCCGCCTGGGGGAGCTTTATCATATTGCCGTGGATGCTCTGAGCGATATCTGGATCATTCGGAGCCCAGCGGGAGAAAACCTGGCTGGCTGGGTGCGGGAGGTTCGGTCCCTTTCCGCAAATTATGCGGAAATCAGTCTTTGTGAAAGTTACGAGGAGGATATTCTGGTCTTCCCAATAGGCAGCCGGCCCTTGAAAGAGACGGAGGAATGGGCCGGGGCCCTGGCGGATTTTTTCGCCAAGCGGGGCGCCAGCGCCATGGTCACACGCTGCTCCCTTTTGCGGCATACGGCTGACGTAAAGTATGCTTACGAGACAAATAAAGCCTGTCTCAAGGACGCGATGCGCATTTTCCCCCTCCGGCGCTGCTTTACCCTGGCAGAGATTGAATTTGTCCGCGAGTGCCGGGAAACTGCTGCCGCAGGGAAGCCCCGCATAGAGTGGTATACCTCTATGCTTCAGCCCATTCTCGCCCGCAGAGACGGCGCAGATATCGTCCGGACGCTGGCTGTATACTTATTGGATAGAAATTCAAGCATTATGGAAACGGCTGCGCAGCTCTTTGTTCATAAGAACACCGTAAAATATCGCCTGCAAAAGGCAGGGGATATCCTGGGCTTCCATATCGGGGATGTTCCCCAGTCGAAAGACCTGATGTATGCTCTTTCCCTGGTCAGGCTCATGCGTCCTTTCCGTGATGGCTCTGTAAAATAAGCAGTATAATGGCGCTTTTCATTGTCCCTTCAGACAACGAATGAAGTCGATTTTTAGCCGCCAAAATAATGACGGCCTATCCCCTGGTGAATATAATTATGCAATAGACTTGTTTCTGCAGGTTCGTTCTATATGAACAGGGGGTAATCAACGATGAAAAAAGAAAGCGGATTTGAGATCAAAACCGAGGAACGGCAAAGCTGGGTTTCCATCGCCATGGTCTGGATAGGCTCCGTTATTTGCGTGCCTGCCCTTATGATCGGCGGTATGCTGGGCAGCGGACTGACCATTGGAGAGATGATTGCAGCAATCGGCCTTGGATATTCCCTCATTTGCGTGTTTATGATATTCATGGGCATGCTGGGCTGCGATACGGGCCTGCCAACGGCGGTTTCCGCCTCGGTTGCTCTTGGAGAAAAGGGCGCCAAGTATATCATCAGCAGCATCCTTGCCATATCCTGCATTGGTTGGTTTGGCATACAGGCATCCGTCTGCGGCGCATCCTTTTCCTCTATGGTTGCGGATATGACGGGCGTCTCCATCCCCGTATGGGTATCTTCGCTGGTCTGGGGCATCATTATGCTGCTGACGGCCTGCTTCCGCTTTGCGGGGCTAAAATGGCTCAATAATATTGCCGTACCTTTGCTGGGCGTTGTGCTGGCCTATACCCTCGTCTATACCCTGGTAAATGGCGGCGCGGGAACCCTGCGGGGCTATGTGCCCGCTGCTCCCATGCCCTTTGTCAGCGCCGTAAGCGCAGCAGTGGGCTCATTTGTGGTGGCTGCGGCCATTTCGGGCGATTACTGCCGATTTGCAAAGAACCGGGGCGATGTGATAAAATCCTCTATCGTCGGCGTGCTGCCTGCAGGGCTTCTGATTTTGCTCATCGGCGCTATTTTGGCCATCTGCACTGGCACCTATGATATCAGCGTTGTTCTGGCCTCCTCTGGGCTGCCCTTCATTGGCCTGATCGCCCTCATCCTGGCTACCTGGACAACCAACGTTTCCAATGCTTATTCTGGCGGCCTTTCCCTCTCTGTCCTGCTGGGCCAGGATGAGAAAAAGAGCCAGCTTACGACTGCCATCGCCGGCATCATCGGCACGCTCCTTGCCATTATTGGAATACTCAACAGTATCCAGGGCTTCCTGTCCCTGCTTTCCGCCATCGTCCCAGCCCTCATGGGCACTATGATTGCGGATTATTGGATTATACGCCGGGGCAAGGCCGGCAACTTTGAGATTCGCAGCGGGTTCTACGCCCCTGGCGTCATTTCCTTCCTGGCTGGCGCCCTCATCGCCTGTATGACGGGCGGGACCTTCGCTTCTATACCTTTCCTGGCCTTCCTGAACACCCCCTTCTTCATCGGGCCCGTCAACGGCATCC
>CALVLF010000072.1 GCA_944336625.1 uncultured Clostridia bacterium | reverse complement strand
CCATCGGCGGCACCTCCAAGGGCCACTTGGTGCGGGAGCTGGATGCATTGGGGGGGGAGATGGGCCTGGCGGCGGATGATACCTTCATCCAGATGCGTATGCTCAATACGGGCAAGGGCCCTGCCGTCCATTCCCTCCGGGCCCAGATGGATAAGCGCCGCTATCACGAGCGGATGAAATATGCCCTGGAGGCCCAGGAAGGCCTGGAGCTGAAGATGGGGGAGTGCGAAAGGATATTGGTGGAGCATGGCCGGGTAAGGGGGATCATCGCCGGGGGGGGCGTCCAGTATAATTGCCGGGCCCTGGTGGTGGCTACGGGGGTTTATTTAAAGAGCACCATCCTCATCGGCAGCTATGTGACCAAAAGCGGCCCCAGCGGCCTTTTGCGGGCGGAAAGCCTTTCCGATTCCCTTCGGGAGCTGGGCTTTTCCCTGCGCCGCTTTAAAACCGGTACCCCCGCCCGGGTAAACCGCCGGACCCTGGATTTCGGCGAAATGGAGCCCCAGTATGGGGACGTGCCCCCGCCCCGCTTTTCCTTCCTTTCTTCGGCGGAGGACCGGGCCCAGGACCCCTGCTACCTCACCTATACCAATGTAGAGACCCACCGGATCATTTTGGAAAATATCCACCGCAGCGCCATGTACAGCGGCCTGGTTACCGGAACGGGTACCCGCTATTGCCCCAGCATAGAGGATAAGCTGGTGCGCTTTAAAGATAAGGAGCGGCATCAGCTCTTCATCGAGCCGGAGGGCCGCTCTACCCTGGAGATGTACGTCCAGGGCATGAGCACCAGCCTGCCCTATGACGTGCAGGTGGACATGCTCCGCACCCTGCCGGGCCTCAGGCGTTGTGAAGTCATGCGGCCGGGCTACGCCATCGAGTACGATTGCATCGATCCCCTTTCCCTGGATGCTGCCCTGGGGGCGAAGGATATACAGGGCCTCTACTTCGCCGGGCAGATCAACGGCACTTCCGGCTATGAAGAAGCGGCGGCACAGGGCCTGTATGCCGGCATCAACTGCGGGCTGTGGCTGCGGCAGGAGCCGCCCCTGATCCTTTCCCGGGGGGATGCTTACATAGGCGTATTGGTGGATGACCTGGTGACCAAGGGCACCAACGAGCCCTACCGGATGATGACCTCCCGGGCGGAATACCGCCTCCTCCTCCGGCAGGATAATGCGGATCTGCGGCTTACGGAGCTGGGCCGGCGGACGGGCCTCATCAGCCCCCGCCGCTATGACGCCCTTTTAAGGAAGAAGGAGGATATGGAAAAGGCAGCCCGGGCCCTCAGCGCCGCCCTGCCCCCCTCCGAGGCCCTGAATAGCCTCCTTGCGGCCAAGGGGGAGCCCCCGGTCCATACGGGCATACGGGGGGAAGAGCTGCTGCGCCGCCGGAATATCACCTATACGGACCTCCTCTCTCTGGCCTCCCTGCCGCAGATTTCCAAAGAGGCCCAGGAGCAGGTGGAGATCTCCGCCCGGTATGCCGGCTATATCCAGAAACAGGCCCAGCAGGTGGAGCGTTTCGCTGCCCTGGAGGGCAAGGAGCTGCCCCAAGACCTAGACTACAGCGCCATTTCCGGCCTGCGGCTGGAGGCCCGGCAGAAGCTCAATGCCTTCCGGCCTCGCAGCATCGGCCAGGCGGGCCGCATCAGCGGCGTTTCCCCGGCGGATGTGGCGGTGCTGCTGGTTTATCTCAAAGCAAAGGAGGGAGAGCGCCGTGGCGCCTGACCGCTTCGCCCAGTGGCTCCCCGGCCTTACGCCGGCCCAGAGCCAGGCCTTTTCCATCTATTATGATATGCTGATGGATTGGAACGGCCGCATGAACCTTACCGCCATCACCGGGGAGGAAGAGGTGGCCACCAAGCATTTTGCGGATAGCCTGCTGCCCGCGGCCCTTTTGCCCCAGGGGGCCCGGGTGATTGACGTGGGCACGGGGGCGGGCTTCCCCGGCCTGCCCCTGCGCATCCTCCGGCCGGATATCCGCCTGACGCTGCTGGATTCCTTGCAAAAGCGCATCAGCTTCCTGGGCGCCCTTTGCGAAGCCCTGGGCTTTTCGGATGTGGAGCGCATCCATGCCCGGGCGGAGGACGGGGGAAGGAACCCGGCCCTGCGGGAAAAGTTCGACATCGCCCTATCCCGGGCCGTAGCCCCCTGCCCCGTATTGCTGGAGCTCACCCACCCCTTCCTGAAGGTGGGGGGGCTTTCCCTCATGTATAAGGGCCCCCAGGCCCCGGCGGAGCTGCAGGCGGGGGAGCGGGCTGCTAGGCTCCTGGGCGCCCGCTGCCGCTTACAGGAATTCCCGGCCCCCTGGGGGAGCCGGTATGTCATCCTGGCGGAAAAGACGGCCCCTACCCCCAAAGCCTACCCCCGCAAAGCCGGCACCCCGGCAAAATCCCCCCTGTAACTTCTTCGTAGCATCTAAAGGAGATGGTTTCCATATGCCTCTATTCGATTTTTTAAAGGGACAGGAGGCCCAGCCCATTTCGCCCCTGGAGGAGGATAAGCGGCTGGCCCAGATCCCCATTCGCCGCATCGTCCCCAACCCCAACCAGCCCCGCCGCACCTTTGATGAAGAAAGCATTTCAGAGCTGGCCCAGTCCATCCGCCAGGTAGGGCTGATTCAGCCCCTCATCGTCCGCCGCCAGGGGGATCATTATGAGCTGGTAGCCGGAGAGCGGCGGCTTAGGGCTTGCAAGAGCCTGGGCATGGAGGATGTGAGCTGCATCGTCCAGTCTGCCGTGGAGGAGGAAGCCTCCGCCATGATGGCCCTCATTGAAAATTTGCAGCGGGAGGACCTCTATTTCCTGGAAGAGGCCCAGTGCTATTATACCCTCCTGAATACCTACGACCTGACCCAGGAGCAGCTGGCCCAGCGCCTGGGCAAGAGCCAGTCCTCCATCGCCAACAAGCTGCGGGTGCTGCGCCTGCCTAATTCCGTCAAGGAGGCCATGAAGGAGCAGGGCCTTACGGAGCGCCATGCCCGGGCCCTTTTGAAGCTGAAAAATGAAAAAGAGCAGCTGGCCGTTATCCGCAAAATTCAGGAAAAGGGCCTTTCCGTCAAGGAGACGGAAAAGCTGGTGGATAAAACCCTGGATAGGCTCTATGACGAAAAGGCCGATGGCGCCAAGCCCCGGCCCATCATCGTCCGGATGGTGAAGGATTACCGCCTTTTCATGAATACCATCAACGCCGCCATCAACCAGCTGCGGGAATCCGGCATGCGGGTGGAGGTAGAGCAGCAGGATACCCCGGACGGAGTGGATATCCACATCGTGGTTAAAAAATCATAGGCGCCCCTGCGCCCTACCTTTTCGCCCGGATGGCAGCTCCATCCGGGCGCATTTTTTATCCGAGATAGCGCAGGAGAAAATTATAAACTGCGGAGGTGGCTTTTTAATAAAAACAAAAAGGCCCCCTTGTGTAAAGGGGGCCTTTTGGCCTTTTTCCTACTTCAAACCAACCCCTCAGTTGGCAATAGTCGCCCTGCAACCGGCTGGGAGGCTCTTCCTAGGGCTCCTTTGCTCACTGGGCTTCCGCCACAGGCGGCGCTCGGCTTCGCCCCCCTTACACAGGGGAGCCTTTTGGTGAAGGGAAAAGGCTGAAAAGCCAGTGTGGCAAGGAAGCACTAGGAAAGTCCTGAGGCGCCTTAGCTGACGGCCTTGAGCACCATATACAGCCGGGAGGTAGAGCTGGAACCGTACTTGTCCCCGCAGGTGATCAACACCATGAGCCGGTCACTGCCGGTGCCGCTGTCATCCACCACCATGCCCTTGTAGCTGCTGTTGCGGGCGTTGGAATACTGAGTAGAAAGCCAGCTGGAGGGGCTGCCGGTATTGGTAGCGGTATTTACCAATACATTATAGCTGCCGGAAGAAGGGGTTTCATAGAAGCAGAGCAGCTGCCACTTGGAATAGCCCTGGTAATCGATATCGAAAATTTCGGTTTTCGCGCCGGAGCAGCGCCGTCCGCAGCTTTCGCACTTGCTCTTGCCCAGGAAGGCATTCTGCACATGGTGCAGGTCATGGAACATGCCCCTGGAAGAGCCGGCGCTCTTGCGCATATTATGGCCCATGAGCACGGTAACCTGGCTGGAATAATTGGTCATGGAGAAGATATTGTAATAGGATTTGTTGTATTTATAGTCGTTGCCGGAAATGGCGTTGCAGTAGATGGTATGGTTGATTTTGGTGCCGTCCACCTGGATTTTGCCCCACTTATCCCCGCTGGGCTGGCTAGCGGGGGCAGGGGTCTGGCCCGGGAGGGTGAAATCCTGCTTGCGGACAAAGCCCTCGGTTCCATCATAGCGGGCATAATACCAGTCGCCGCTCTCCCCTAATAGCTCGAAAACCTCCCCCCGGACGCCGGAGAGCTTCTTTACAATTTCCCCATCGGCGCTGGCCGTGGCCCGCATCCAGATGGCGCTGTCCGTGGCGGTGCCCTCCTTGGGGCTGCTGAAGGCGCTATAGCTGGGCTTGGGGGTAGGGGTGGGCGTAGGCGTGGGGCTGGGGCTGGCAGAAGCTTCCGCAATATCGAAATCCTGCTTGCGGACAAAGCCCTCGGCTCCATCATAGCGGGCATAATAGAAATCCCCGCTTTCCCCCAGAAGTTCGAAGGCTTCCCCCCGGACGCCGCTAAGGGTTTTAATTATGTTATCTTCCTGGGCGGAAGGGTCCGGGTTGGCCCGCAGGAGGATGGTACGGTCGTTGCTGATGCCGGTTTTCGTTTGGGAAAAGCGGGTATAGTCGGCAGCCAGGGCAGGGGAACCCATACTTATAAGCAGAAGCGCCACAAGCAGCAGGGCAAAAAGGCGACAGGAGGTTTTCATAGGCCCATATTCCTTTCATGAAAAGATAAGAATTACTTTCAAATTATAGCACAGAACCGTCTTGCAGGAAAAGATTTTTTGGAAAAGAATTACAGATTCAATGTTTATCTTCAATTATCGAGAAAATAATATTCATG
>CALVLF010000071.1 GCA_944336625.1 uncultured Clostridia bacterium | reverse complement strand
TCGTCAATGCTTAACCCTTTAGCATTGCCGGAACGAGAGAGGACGATTCTGCGAAAAGGGAGGGTTTTGCACAAGAAAGAAAAAATTCTTTTGGGAACCTTTTTTGCCTTCCAGCCGTCATTATAGGTGAAGTCCAAAGATAAGGGGGGATAGGATGCTGGATGCTCTGATAGAAAGCCAGGGACCCAGGCTGTTCAGCCTGTGCTGCAAGCTGTGCCGCAGCAGGAGCGAAGCGGAGGACTTATATCAGGAAACCTGGCTCCGGGCTCTGCAAAAGCAGGCGCAGCTGCTGCAAGCGGAAAAACCGGGCGCCTATCTTGCCCGCATCTGCCTGAACCTTTTCCGGGATAGATGGCGGCGGCGGAAGCTTCTTTGCTTTTTCAGCATGAGCCAGGCAGAGGGGCAGGCTTATGTGGAGGCGCGGCTGCCCGTTCCCGGCCCCCAGGAAGAGGATGCTGGGGCCCTGCGCCAGGCAGTGAACGCCCTGCCGGAGCCATATAGGCAAGCGGTGCTTCTTTACTATTTTTGCGAGCAGAGCATAGAAGAGGCCGCGGCAATCCTTGGCGTCCCCCCGGGGACGGTAAAATCCCGGCTGAGCCGGGGCCGGAAAATGCTCAAGGAGGTATTGGCCGATGGATGAACTGGATAAACGGATGTTAGCTTATATGCGCCAGCAGGAGGCGCCGCCCCTGGTTTCAACGGCCGCTCTGCAAAAAAGGCTAGAGGAACGCCAGCAAAGGCGGAGCCAGGCCCTGCAGCTCATTCTGGGCTGCGTCCTGGCGGCTATGAGCCTCTTACTGAGCCTGATGATGCTGGGGCTGGCCCGGCGAATTCTGCCTCCGGCGGCTTTATATATGCTGGGAGCCCTTCTGGGGGGAATCCCCTTGGCCCTGCTGATGGGCGGCGCGGTGATCTGGCAGCTTTATCCCGGTAGGGAAGGAATTCTTTATGATAACGATGGAAAGGAAGGCTGATTCTTTATGGCGGTAGTTTCATCTGGTTTACTCTTACTGATCTTCATGTTCCTGATCCTTATTCTGATGCCGGTATTGATTGGCATTGGGGTATATCGGGATGCCAAGGCCCGGGGCATGGAGCCCTGGCTCTGGACGGCTGTAGCCGTGCTGGTGCCTTACTGCATCGGCCTGATCATATATCTGGTGCTCCGTACCAAGCATAAGGGCCTCAAGTGCGGCAGCTGCGGTACCGGAGTGGAGCCGGACTATGCCGTTTGCCCCCATTGCGGGGCTAAGCTGAAATATACCTGCGAAAGCTGCGGTAAGCCTGTAGCCGCGGATTGGCAGGCCTGCGCCCATTGCGGCGCCGCCCTTCCCCAGGGCAGGACGCCTCTGGTTGCAGCGGCAGAAGCGCCCAGCAGCAAGCCCCTGTGGATCATCCTGGGAATCGTGATTGGGTTGGTGCTCCTGCTTCTGGCTCTATTCATCGGCATCCCCTTCCTCACCTTTGCCGGATTCGCCGCAGTTTAAGCCGGCGAGGGCAGGCGGGGAAAAGGGGCCCAAGCAGGCGAAAGGGGACGGAGCATACGCTCCGCCCCCTTATTCTATGAAATCTATAAAGGAATATTGTCCTATAGCATCCCAGCTCCGCGCTTCTTGCTGGCGAAATAACAGGCCTCCACAGCATTGCTTTTTGCACTGACGCGATCCCTTCTGCGCACGCATTTTTATGCAGGAAATGGAAAAAGGACAGCCTTCAGAGCTGGCCTTTACGAAAAAAAGCCCTTTCCCCGTCATACAGGGGAAAGAGCCATTTTTTAAATCTTATGCCTGCGGTAGATGGCGATAGCCAATATGATGGCGGAGGCGCAGACGACTAGGGTAAGCTTTACAGGGTCGCTCAGGGCATCCAACATAAATATCCTCCGTGCTTTTGCAGCTTATGCTTCCTGGGAATCCGTATTCCAGCCTTTGCATACGTCAAGCCAGGCTGTAGCTTTGGAACAGCGCTCCAGCTCCGGGCAGGTCATAGGTACGGCACTGTTGCTGCTCCCTGCGGCAGGGTATACCACATCGAACCGGCGTAAGGAAATATCCAGGTATACCGGCACGCCGGCAGGCAGGGCAAAGGGGCATACGCCGCCTACGGGATGGCCCGTATAAGTCAGGGCCTCCGCATGGGAAAGCATACGCGCCTTCATGTTGAAATAATCCTTAAATTTGCGGTTATCTACCTTCGCATCTCCTGTCATGACGATGATGATGCAGCCTTCGCCGGATTTATCCCCGAAGGACAGGGTTTTGGCAATGCGGGCGGGCTCTGTGCCCAGGGCCTGGGCCGCCAGCTCCACCGTAGCGCTGGATACAGGGAATTCCATGACGGCATCCCCTTTGCCATAGGCGGATAAGTAGTTCCGAACGACGTCGATATGCTCCATGCAATGTCCTCCTGGCCCCCTATTGGACGGCGGGGTAGGCGCCGCTGTTCAGGGTCTGTATGATCTGGGCGTTCAGCTGCTCTACAGGGGGCGTCCAGGCATCCAACAGGGCCTTATCCTCTGCCTGTATGGCCTCTTCCAGCCCATCCAGATAATATTCTAAGGTATCCAGGGTGGTTTGGTCAAGATAGGAAGCATATCCCTGCAAAATGGCCTGGCCCTGGCTATAAGCGTTATTGGCGGCGTTGAGCTCATTGACGATCAGTAGGCGGTTCTGTTCAATCTGGGCCATGACCGTATCATAATCCACATCCATATCCACGGAAATATTGGTATCGTAGATATCCTCCAGCAGGCTCTCCAGACGGCTGCCGTAAATGCCCCAGTAATCCCGGGCTCCGTAGTAAAAAGACTTGCCTTCCACCGTATAGGTGCTGAACTGCTCCATGTCCATATTCAGAGCCACCAGGGACAGAGAACAGATCTGCTTGAAGGTGAGGTTGGTCATGATGTTCTGCTCCACGGCCTGATAAATGCTGGGAATGTTTACGATCTGATCCGTGGATTTAAGCTGCTGCAAAATAGCCTTGACCATCATCTGCTGGCGGCCCACCCGGGCGATATCGCTGGAGCCTTTGCGCTGGCGACAGTAATCCAAAACGGCCTGGCCATCCAGGTGCTGGAAGCCGGGATGCAGCTCCCGGCCGTTCATGGTTACTTCGATATCCACCTCATAATCCACACCGCCCATAGCATCCACAACTTCCTTCACCACGTTCATATTGAAGCCTACATAATAATCTACCGGCACGCCCAGAAGCTTGGAAACTGTAGCGGTGGTATAGCCGAAACCATTGCGCTGGGCACCGCCCCCGGCGGAAAAGGCAGAGTTGATCTTGGCATAGGGGTCGGCTTCATCCGCCAGGTTGCCGTTGGCGGTATAGATTTTGACATAGCTGTCCCGTGGAATGGAGATGAGGTTCACATCATAGGTTTCAAAATCTATGGTGACCAGCATGATGGTATCCGTTCGGAAGGAGCCCCATTCTTCCCGTTCCGTGCTCTCATCGATGCCCAATAGAAGGATATTCACCCGGTTCTGCATGAAATCCGTATCCGCCTCCTGCAGAAGCACTTCCTCCGGGTCTGGCGTAGGAGAGGGGGAGGGGGACAGAGCCGCCGAAGGACTAGGAGAGGCAGCGGTAGTATCCGGCGTAAGGTCTGGCGTAGGGGAAGGGGTGGCTTCCGACTGAAAAAGCTCCGCTGGGGAGCTGATATCCCGATAGAATTTCAATGCGGCCACAAGCCCCGCCAGAAGCAGCACCAGCAGGATGCACAGGATGATAATGCCGGTTTTGGGCCGCCTTTTCCGGCTTTTGGAATGCATGTGGGATTGCTCCCGGGTCGAATGCTCCATATCGACAAAAAACCTCTTTTTCTGAAAGTAAACCCATTATACCCTATTTATCCGGACCGGAAAGTAAAAGCCCATATTGTTAACAATAATTTGACTTCTTCCGGAGGGAAGGGACGGGAGGAGGCGGCTATCCTCACAGGAATTGGCGGAAGGCCGTGGGCAGGGCATAATCCTGCTCCATCTCCTCCGGCCGGACCCAGTGAAAGGCTGGCGCCGCCTGGGCGCAGCGGATGCGGTAGGCGGTCATTCGCCATTCAAGATGGGTAAAAATATGCTTGCGCTTTAGCGTTTGCTCTGGCGCCAGGGGCGAGAGGCCCCAGGCCTGGGCTTTCTGGAGGGCTTCTTCCAGGCTGAGGGTCCCTGCCACGTTGGGGAGCTGCCATAATCCCCCCAACAGGCCGGAGCCGGGCCGTTTGCAAAGGGCGATACGCCCCTCGCAGCTCAGGATGAAAACCGTGTAAAATTCCTGTCGCCGTCCTCGCTTAGGGGTCAGCAAGGGGCGCTCTTCCTGCGTTCTATTCTGGCGGCTGATACAAAAATTTACGCAGGGACAGCTTTCACAAAGGGGATGGGGCCCTGGAATGCAGCAAAGGGCTCCCAGCTCCATGACAGCCTGGGTAAAATCGCCGCAGCAGCCCGGAGGATAGACGGCGGAAAGGGAAGCCGCCGTCCATTTCTTCATAGCAGGGGTATCCATGGGCTGGCTTATATCACAAAGGCGGGCCACCACCCGCAGCACATTCCCATCTACGGCCGCAATGGGTGCCTCGAAGCATATGGAAGCGATGGCCCCGGCAGTATAATCGCCAATGCCGGGCAGGGCGCGGATCTTAGCATATTCTTGGGGAAATACGCCCCCGTGTTCCGACAGAATCTTCCGGGCTGCCTTTTGTAGGTTCCGCGCCCGGCTATAATAACCCAAGCCTTCCCATAATTTGAGGAGATAATCCTCTGGCGTCCGGCCCAGGTCTTGGATGGTGGGCAGGGCCTCAAGAAAGCGCAGGTAATAGCCCCGGACTGCCGCTACCCGGGTTTGCTGGAGCATGATTTCGCTGAGCCAGATGTGGTAGGGTTCCCGGTCACGCCGCCAGGGAAGGTCCCGGGCATTCTTTTTATACCAGGGCAGGAGCAGGGCGGGCAGCCAGCCCAGATCCCCCAGGGGAAGATCCATAAAATCCTTTGCTTTCTGCATAAAAATATCCTTATATTAGGCTAATTATGGGTATTATACACCAGGCCGAATTACCGGTAAAGAGGCGGAAAAATCCAGCAGAAGGCCGGGAGGGAAGGAAGAGCCGGCCATTGCGCAGGGCACTTATAAATGATACAATAGAATCCGACTATGCCGCAGCGAGGGGGATAAAATGCGCTTTTCAGAGCTTTTTCTGCTGGCCATCGGCCTTTCCATGGATGCCTTTGCCGTTTCCATATGTAAGGGCTTGGCAACTGGAACGGTCCGGAACCGGCATATGCTTTCGGCGGGGCTATGGTTTGGCGGGTTCCAGGCATTGATGCCCCTGCTGGGGTATCTGTTGGGAACCACCTTCGAATCCTATATTACCGCCATCGACCATTGGGTTGCCTTTGCCCTGCTGGCCTTCATCGGCGGGAATATGATTAAAGAGGCTTTTTCCAAGGAAGAGACCCAGGCGGACGGCTCCTTTTCCCCCAAGACCATGTTGCCCATGGCTTTGGCTACCAGTATAGATGCCCTGGCCGTAGGTATTACTTTTGCCCTGCTGCCGAATGTAAATATTGCGGCGGCGGTGAGCTTTATTGGAGTAACGACCTTTTTGCTCAGCGCCCTGGGTATTCGCATGGGCGGAAAATTCGGCAGCCGCTCCCGCGCAAAAGCCCAGATGGCTGGCGGGCTGATTCTGATCCTCCTGGGGGTGAAAATCCTCCTGGAGCACCTGGGTATTCTGTAGCTGTAGCCAGGGGGCCCTTTTACCCCAAGACCTGGCATCCGCCTGCCCTGTTTTTCCCAATTCCCCGAAAAACCTCTTGCAAAACCCGGGGAAATAGTGTATGATATGAAAGCTGTATGAATCAGCCAGTAGAGCGCTTGGAGAGATGGCCGAGTTGGTCGAAGGCGCACGACTGGAAATCGTGTATACCTCATAAGGGTATCGAGGGTTCGAATCCCTCTCTCTCCGCCAAAAACAGACCCTCCAAGGGCCTGTTTTTCTTTTGCAAGAAAAAGGAATGCGAAGGGAGCGGCTTGTTC
>CALVLF010000070.1 GCA_944336625.1 uncultured Clostridia bacterium | reverse complement strand
CAAGCTCCTTCATCACGTCCAATACCTCCCCTACCATTTCCGGATCCAGGGCGGAGGTGGGCTCGTCAAAGAGCATCACATCCGGGTTCATGGCCAGGGCCCGGATGATGGCGATGCGCTGCTGCTGTCCGCCGGAAAGCTGGGCCGGATAAACGTCCGCCTTATCGTATAGGCCGATACGCTTGAGCAGGGTCTCCGCCTTTTCATTGGCCTGCTCCGCCGTCATGAGCTTGAGCTTGGTGGGAGCAAGGGTAATGTTCTGGCGGATGGTCTTATGGGGAAAAAGGTTGAACTGCTGGAATACCATGCCCATCTTCTGGCGCAGCTTGTTTACGTCGCACTTGGGATCGTTGAGCAGGGCGCTTTCAAACCAGATCTCGCCGCTGGTGGGCTCTTCCAGCAGGTTCAGGCAGCGCAGGAAGGTGCTCTTACCGCAGCCGCTGGGGCCGATGATAACGATCTTCTCCCCCTTTTCTATGGTAAGGGTAACGTTTTTTACGGCCTCGATGGAGCCGAAGGTCTTGCAAAGGTTTTTAACTTCTATCACTTCTGGCCAGCCTCCTTTCCAGCTTGCGGGTGCCATAGGTCATAAGCAGCACCAGGATCAGATATACCAGGGCGATGAACAGCAGGGGCACCGGGCTGTAGGTCCGGGAGCGGATCAGCGTCGCCACGTAGGTAATATCCTGCTGGGCCGCATAGCCCACGATGGCCGTTTCCTTCAGGAGCGTAATGGCCTCGTTGGCCAGGGCAGGTAAAATATTTTTGATGGCCTGGGGCAGGACGATGCAGCGCATGGTCATGCCGCCGGTGAGGCCCAGGGAGCGGCCTGCCTCCGTCTGGCCTATATTGACGGCGTTGATGCCCGCCCGGACGATCTCCGCCACATAGGCGCCGGAATTGACGCCAAAGGCGATCATGGCCGCATAGAAATTAAAGCTGATGGACGCATTGCCAAAGATGATCCAGCAGAAAATCAACACCTGCACCATGCTGGGCGTTCCCCGGATAACGGTCAGGTAAAGATCGCAGACCACCTGGAGCAGCCGGTCCAGGCACCGCCCCAGAAGGGAGCGGGCCTTCTTTTTGTTTTGCAGATAGACCTTGGCGATGGCCACCAGGCTCCCCAGCACCACGCCGATGATAGCGGCCCCCAGGGTAAGGGCAAGGGTGTTTTTTAACCCATCCAGGTACATCAGCCAGCGGTCGTTGAGAATGATATTGTCGTAGAGCTGTTGCCCGAAGTTATCCCACATGTGTCCCCCTATGCATTCTTCTCGTTATAGAAGAAACAGAGGAAAGGCTTTCCTCTGCTCCTTCATGTTCTAAAAGAGGCGTTCCCTGTCCTTATGGCGCATTAGGCAGCGGACTCAGCGCTGGAGATCTCGTTATACTCGTCGATCCAGGCCTGAATCTGGCCATCGGCAATCAGCTGCTCCAGAACGGCGTTCACAGCGGCCTTCAGGTCATCCTTGCCCTTGGCAATGGCGATGGCATACTGCTCAGGCTCCTCAGTAGCAGGGGTTTCCAGTACCACCAGGCCGGGATTGGCAGCGGCGATCTGGGCAGCAGGGCCCGCATCGATCACCACGGCATCCAGCTTGCCAGCAGCCAGTTCAGCGCCGGCATCGGGGCCGGTCTTATAGCGCTGCACGTTAACGCCTTCCAGGTCATCGGTAACGAACAGGTCGCCGGTGGTGCCCATCTGCACGCCCACGTTCTTGCCGGTCAGGTCGGCGGGGCCGGTAATATCGCTGCCCTCCTGCACGATGATCATCTGCTGGGAGTCTACATAGTTAATGGAAAAATCTACGGTTTCCGCCCGCTCGGGGGTGTTGGTCATGCCGGCCACACCCAGGTCGCCCTTGCCGGACTGGAGGGCAAATACGATGGCGTCAAAGTCCATATCCACCACTTCCAGCTCCACGCCCAGGCTCTCGGCGATGGCGCCGGCGATTTCCACGTCCACGCCGATAACGGTATTATCGCTGCCCAGGAATTCATAGGGCGCAAAGCCTGCATTGGTCAGCATAACCAGTTTGCCAGCTTCCTTGATGGCGTCTATATTCGGGGTTTCCCCGGTAGCCTCTTCAGCAGGGGCCTCGGTGGCTTCTGCAGCGGGGGCTTCCGTGGCAGCGGGCGCCTCGGTGGCACCAGGGGCCTCGGTGGGCACGGGGGCAGCGGTGGTGTCCGCAGTTTCGCTGGCACAGCCGGCCAGCAGCAGGGCGGTTGCCAAAAGCATGGCTACGATCAGCCGCATTTTCTTCATGATTGTTTCCTCCAAAGTTTCCATGGTTATAGTTTTCACCGGCGGGGATTTCCCCGTCGATTGTGCCTATTATATATAGTATTTATGCATAAATCAAGCCCCTTTTTTCCCTTTTTTGCCGATTGGTTTGAATTTTTATGCATTTGCGTTACTTCTTTTCCCATTCCGCCCGTCTTTTGCCGGCCGCAGCGCAAAATCGACCCCTCCTTCCGGCAGCTATAAAAAATCACCATACCTCTTTACTTTAAACATCCGAACGATTACAATGAAGGCAGAAAATATGCAGGCCCTGTCCCTGCGGGAATGCATGTGCATAAAGGCGTTGAAGCAGGCCATCCTTTTCGCCTTATGCGCAGGTTTTCTTTGCGCCTGCATTTTGCCTTTGCCCATGCTTTTATTTACAATTATAGACTATAGTTGGAGGAATGAAGCCGTGTTTGAAATTTTGCAAAACGAACCGCTGAACCCCACCGTCTCCCGCATGGTAATCCATGCTCCCCGGGTAGCTGCCAAGGCGCAGCCCGGGCAGTTCATTATTCTGCGGGTAGATGATGAAGGGGAGCGGATCCCCCTCACCGTTGCCGATTATGACCGGGAAAAGGGGACCATCACCATAATCTACCAGCTGGTAGGCGGCACTACCATCCGGCTGGCCCATAAGAAAGCCGGGGAATGCCTGGCGGATTTCGTTGGCCCCCTGGGCACCCCCACCCATACCGAGGGGCTCAAAAAGGTGGCCGTAGTAG
This sequence comes from uncultured Clostridia bacterium, assembly GCA_944336625.1. Lineage (GTDB taxonomy): Bacteria > Bacillota > Clostridia > Christensenellales > CAG-138 > Pelethousia. The sequence goes on along the minus strand of CALVLF010000070.1, from coordinate 621 downwards.
GCGGCGGCGTTGGCTGCGCCATCGCCTATCCCGTGGCGAAAAAGCTGCATGACCAGGGCTGTACCGTCCACTCCATCGTAGGCTTCCGCAATAAAGACCTGGTCATTCTGGAAAAAGAGTTCGAAGCTGCCAGCAATCTGGTTAAGAAGATGAGCGATGACGGCACCTGGGGCGAGAAGGGCCTGGTGACGGACGCCCTGAAGGCCCTGATCGACAGCGGCGAAAAATATGACCAGGTCATCGCCATCGGCCCCCTGGTCATGATGAAATTCGTCTGCAAACTCACCAAGGAATACGGCATTAAAACCATCGTCAGCATGAACCCCATCATGATCGACGGCACGGGCATGTGCGGCGGCTGCCGGCTGACCGTGGGCGGCGAAACCAAATTCGCCTGTGTGGATGGCCCGGATTTTGACGGCCATCTTGTGGATTTTGACGAAGCTATGCAGCGCAGCGCTACCTATCGGGATTTTGAAGCCCATGCCCGGGAAGAAGCCTGCAACCTGTTTGCCAAGGAGGTAAAGTAACATGCCCAATATGCGTATGGATAAAAACCCCATGCCCTCCCAGGACCCTAACGTCCGGAATAAGAATTTCCAGGAGGTTGCCCTGGGCTAT
>CALVLF010000069.1 GCA_944336625.1 uncultured Clostridia bacterium | reverse complement strand
CACCTCTCCCTATTCCCTCTACAGCGAGGAGATCGCCACCTTTGGCGAGGACCACGTTTACGATCAGAAGGACAGCGCCGGCTTCATCAATCTCTTCGGCCTGCAGATCAAGACCAAGGCCCTCATGGAGCAGAAGCATAAAAAGGCCTAATCCGAAAATCCGGGCCGGATGGACGGGGAGGAGCTTCCTCCCCGGAATTTATTCCTATGCATAAACATCGAAAAAGTGGCAAAGGCCACTTTTTCGAAAGTCTGAAAAAGAAAGGTGAAACGATGGAAAAACTCTGGGCAGGTAAATTTCATGGGCAGCTGGATCAGGCTGCGGACGATTTCAACGCAGCCATCCGCATCGACTCCCGGCTGGTAGCAGAGGATATTCAGGGCTCCTTGGCCCATGGCGCCATGCTGGCCGCCAAGGGGATTATCTCGGAGGCGGATGGGAAAGCCATTGCAAAGGGTTTGCAGGAAATCGCTCAGGATCTGGAAAGCGGCGCCCTTTCCATCGATTATGCCTGCGAGGATATCCATACCTTTATCGAAGGGGAGCTGACCCGCCGCATTGGCGAGGCGGGGAAGCGCCTGCATACTGCCCGGAGCCGGAATGACCAGGTGGCTCTGGACCTGCGCCTGAACCTGCGCAAGGAGTGCGGGGCATTGAAGAAGGCTGTGGAGGATCTCATTACCGTCCTATGCAATAAGGCGGAAACCTATGCAGATACCATCATGCCCGGTTATACACATATGCAGCGGGCCCAGCCCATCACCTTTGGCCAGCACCTGATGGCCTATGGGATGATGTTCCTGCGGGATAGGGAGCGGATCGGCCAGTGCGCCGCCCGGATGAACGTATCCCCCCTGGGCTGCTGCGCCCTGGCAGGGACCACCTATGATACGGACCGGTATATGACGGCGGAGCTCCTGGGTATGGAGGGGATCTGCATGAATAGCCTGGATGGGGTCAGCGACCGGGATTTCTGCCTGGAGCTGGCAGCGGATCTTTCCATCCTCATGATGCATCTTTCCCGCCTGAGCGAGGAGATCATCCTCTGGTGCTCCTGGGAATTCGGCTTCGTCCGCCTTTCCGATGCGTATTCCACCGGCTCTTCCATCATGCCCCAGAAGAAGAATCCGGATATCGCCGAGCTTATCCGGGGGAAAACCGCCCGGGTATACGGGGATCTTATGGGCCTGCTTACCCTGCTCAAAGGCCTGCCCCTTGCCTATAATAAGGACCTGCAGGAGGATAAGGAGACCATCTTCGACGCCGTGGATACGGCCAAGGCCTGCCTTTCCCTGATGGCTCCCATGGTGGATACCATGGAGGCTCGGCCGGAAAACATGCGCCGGGCTGCAGCTGCCGGCTTCATCAACGCCACCGACTGCGCCGATTACCTCACTGCCAAGGGCATACCCTTCCGAAGCGCCTATAAGGTGACGGGGGATTTGGTAGCCAAGTGCATGGAGACGGGGAAAACCCTGGAAAGCCTTTCCCTAGCGGAATACCAGGAGGCCTCCCCCCTCTTCCAGGCGGATATCTATGATGCCATCAGCCTGGAGGCCTGCGTGGAGAGGCGGAAGAGCCAGGGCGGCACGGCCCCGGAACAGGTCCGTAAGCAGATTCAATGGGCCCGGGAGACGCTGAAAAATGACTAAGGTATTTATAGACGGCCAGGCCGGCACTACTGGCCTGGGAATTCGTCAGCGGTTGCTCCAGCATCCTGGAGTGGAGCTACTGGAGATCGACCCGGCCCTTCGGAAGGATCCGGAAGCCCGCCGCGCCATGTTTGCAGCGGCGGACCTCGCTTTTTTATGTCTGCCGGATCAGGCGGCCCGGGAGGCGGTGGCTCTGGCGGAAGGATGTAGCCTTCGCATTTTGGATGCTTCTACCGCCCACCGCACCGCCCCAGGTTGGGCCTATGGCTTTCCAGAGCTTTCGCCGGAGCACCGCCGGGCCATTGCCCAAGGAGGACGGGTGGCCGTGCCGGGCTGCCATGCCAGCGGCATGATTGCCCTGGCCTATCCCCTGATACAGGCGGGGCTCTTAGGCAGCGATGCCCTTTTGAGCTTTACCTCCATCACCGGCTATACGGGGGGCGGCAATAAGATGATCGCCCAATATGAGAATGGGGGACGGCCGGCGGCCTATGCTTCCCCCCGGCAGTATGCCCTGGGGCAACAGCATAAGCACCTGCCGGAGGTATGCCATATTGGGGGTTTGGAGGTTGCCCCTGCCTTTATGCCCATCGTAGGGGATTTTTCCCGGGGCATGGTGGTAACCTTGCCCCTGCACAGGGGGATGTTGCAGGGCCCCGGCGGCCCCAATGCCCTCTGGGAAGCTTACAGCCGGCACTACGAAGGGAGTCCTGTAATCCGGGTATTGCCCATGGGCATCGAAGGGGATGGTGACGGCTTTCTGGCAGCTAATAGCAGGGCCGGTTGGGACGGTATGGAAATTTTGGTCACCGGCAACGAAGCGCGCATGCTGGTGCATGCAAGGTTTGATAACTTGGGAAAAGGCGCTTCCGGCGCGGCCCTGCAGTGCATGAATATCATGCTAGGGCTGGCGGAAACCACCGGCCTGGCGCTGGAATAAATAAAAAAGGAAAGAGAAGAATCTATGAAGACCGTTCAAGGCGGCGTATGCGCCGCAAAGGGCTTTCAAGCTTCCGGCATCCACTGCGGCATCCGCAAAAATAAGCAAAAGCGGGATCTTGCCCTGATCCTCAGCGACCGTCCGGCAGCCGCCGCCTGCGTATATACTACCAACCTTGTACAGGGTGCGCCCCTGCAAGTAACCCGGGAAAATATTGCCGATGGCTATGCCCGGGCCATTCTCTGCAATAGCGGCAATGCCAATACCTGCAATGCGGACGGGGTGGATATTGCCCGGGCAATGTGCACCCTGCTGGCCAAAGAGGCGGGCATTGCCCCGGCGGACGTGGTCATTGCTTCGACGGGGGTTATCGGCCAGCCTTTGCCTTTGGAGCCCATTGCCTCCGGCATGCCGGCTCTGGTGCAGGCTTTAGGAGATCATAGCGAGGACGCGGCGGAAGCCATCATGACCACGGATACCATCAAGAAAGAGCTGGCTGTGGAATTCCAAATTGGCGGGAAAACCTGCCATATGGGGGGCATCGCTAAGGGCAGCGGCATGATCCATCCCAATATGGCCACCATGTTGGTGTTTATCACCACGGATGTAGCCATAACCCCCGGCCTTCTGCAAAAGGCCCTGCGGCGGGATATCCAGGATACTTTCCATATGATCAGCGTGGATGGGGATACCTCCACCAACGATATGGTGAGCGTCCTGGCCAATGGAGCCGCGGGAAATCCGCCCATCCAGGAAGAAGGGCCGGATTTCGACTGCTTCTGCCAGGCCCTGCGGCAGGTGAACCTATATTTGTGCCGGGCTATTGCCAAGGATGGGGAAGGGGCTACCAAGCTCATTGAATGTGCCGTGACGGAGGCGGACTGCCTTAATACCGCCCGCATAGCCGCCAAGGCCGTGATCTGTTCCAGCCTCTTTAAGGCTGCCATTTTCGGGGCGGATGCCAACTGGGGGCGGGTGCTCTGCGCCCTGGGCTATTGCGGCGCGCTCATCGATATTCACAAAGTAGACGTAGCCTTCCGCTCCAAGGCAGGGGTGGTAGAGGTTTGCAAGATGGGCTCCGGCATCCCCTTCAGCGAGGAGCTGGCCAAGACCGTCCTCTCCGAGGATGAGATCCGGGTGGAGATCTGCCTCCACAGCGGCAGCGCAGAGGCCGTGGCCTGGGGGTGCGACCTGACCTATGGCTATGTAAAGATCAACGGGGATTACCGGACATGAGCAATAATACCATGGATAATGCGCAGCGGGCCCAGGTGCTGGTACACGCCCTGCCCTATATTCAAAAATATACGAATAAGATCATCGTGGTGAAATATGGCGGCAATGCCATGCTCAATGAAGAGCTGAAAAGCGCCGTGATGAATGATATCGTCCTCCTTTCCCTCATCGGCATCAAGGTGGTGCTGGTACATGGGGGCGGGCCGGAGATCTCCGAAACCCTGAAGGCCATGGGCAAGACCAGCGCCTTTGTGGATGGCCGCCGGGTTACGGATGAGGAAACGGTGGATGTGGTGCAGATGGTGCTAGCGGGGAAGATCAATAAAAGCCTGGTCAACCGCATCGGCGCCATTGGCGGCCGGGCCATAGGCCTCTGCGGCCTGGATGGCCGTATGATCAAGGCAGAGCCCCTGAATCTGGATACCTGGGGCTATGTGGGAAATATTACTCAGGTAGATCCACAGCCCATATTGGATGTGCTGGCCATGGGCTATATCCCGGTGGTAGCTACTGTGGGCTATGATGATGCGGGGCATGTATACAATATCAATGCGGATACGGCGGCAGCCCGCCTGGCAGGGGTGCTGAAGGCGGAAAGCCTAATCAGCCTTACGGATATCGCCGGCATTCTGCGGGATAAGGACGACCCCACCTCCCTGATCCCCCGGCTCCATGTGAGCGAAGCGCCCCAGCTCGTCCATGAGGGCGTGATCTCCGGCGGCATGATCCCCAAGGTGGAGTGCTGCATCGAGGCCATACGGCGGGGGGTTAAGCGGGTATTCATCATCGATGGCCGGGTGCCCCATGCCATCCTTATGGAAATTCTGACCGATGAAGGCATCGGTACCATGTTTGTTTAATCTACAAAAGGAGAAAAGCCTATGGGAACTGTGGAAACTACAAAACGGTATATTGCAAATACCTATGCAAGAACACCCCTGGCGCTGACCCATGGGAAGGGGTCCCTTCTCTACGATGAGGAAGGCAAGGAATATATCGACCTTGGCAGCGGCATTGCCGTCAATATATTCGGCGTGGCCGATCCCCAGTGGGAGGCAGCCGTTTGCGAGCAGGCGGGGAAGATCCAGCATTGCTCCAACTACTACTATACCCAGCCTCAGGCCAAACTGGCGGAACTCCTTTGTGAGAAGAGCGGATTGTCGGATGTGTTCTTTTCCAACTCCGGGGCGGAGGCCAATGAGTGCGCCATTAAGGCCGCCCGGAAGTATTCTTCCGATAAATACGGCCCCGGCCGCTTCCGCATCATCACCCTCGTTAATAGTTTCCATGGCCGTACCATGGCTACCCTGACGGCTACCGGCCAGGAGGCTTTGCACGTCCACTTTGGCCCCTTTCTGGAAGGTTTCGCCTATGTGCCGGCCAATGATATCGGCGCCCTCCAGGCAGAGGTAGCCAAGGGCGGGGTATGCGCCATCATGATGGAAATGGTACAGGGCGAGGGTGGTGTGCAGCCTCTTGCGGACGATTACGTCCAGGCAGCGGCTAAGATCTGCCGGGAGCAGGATATCCTCCTGATCGCGGATGAGGTCCAGTGCGGCAATGGCCGCACGGGCAAGTTCTTCGCCTATATGCATCATCCCGGCGTGGAGCCGGATATCGTTTCCACTGCCAAGGCTCTGGCTGGGGGCCTGCCCATGGGGGCTACCCTTTTCGGCCCCCGTACAAAGGATGTCCTAACCCCGGGCACCCATGGTTCCACCTATGGCGGGAACCCCGTATGCGCGGCGGCGGGGGTCAGCGTCATATCCCGCATTGACGATAAGCTCCTTGCAGAGGTTACGGAAAAGGGGCTCCATCTAAAGGCCCGCCTGGAAAATGCCCCCGGCGTGCAAAGCGTAGCGGGGCTAGGCCTGATGATCGGCATCAAGACGGATAAGGACGTAAAGGACGTGATCGCCCAGTGCCGGGAAAAGGGGCTGCTGGTTTTGAGCGCCAAGGATAAGGTTCGCCTTCTGCCGGCGCTGAATATCCCTATGGAGCTTCTGGATAAGGGCATCGATATCCTGCTGGAGGTCCTTGCCCAATGAAGCACCTTTTAAAGCTGGCAGATCTGAGCGGCAGGGAGATCATCGACATCCTGAACCTGGCGGACCAGCTGAAATACGAGCAGAAAAACGGTATGGAGCACCGGTATTTGCGGGGGAAAACCCTGGGCATGATCTTCCAGAAAGCCTCCACCCGTACCCGGGTCTCCTTTGAAACGGGCATGTACCAACTGGGGGGCCATGCCCTCTTCCTGAGCGGAAGCGAGCTGCAAATGGGCCGGGGTGAGCCGGTGCAGGATACGGCCCGGACCCTTTCCCGATATTTGGACGGGATCATGATCCGCACCTTTTCCCAGGGGGCGGTGGAGGAACTGGCGGCTTACAGCAGTATACCGGTTATCAACGGCCTGACGGATTACTGCCATCCCTGCCAAGTGCTGGCGGATCTTATGACCATCCGGGAGCACAAGGGCAGCCTCCATGGCCTTAAGCTTTGCTTCATCGGCGATGGGCACAATATGGCCAACTCCCTCATCGTGGGTGGCATCAAAACGGGCATGGCCGTATCCGTGGCCACCCCGGCGGGCTATGATCCGGATGCATCCCTTCTTACATGGGCTGCGGAGAGCGGCCGCTTCCTCCATACCCACTCTCCCCTGGAGGCGGCGGCGGATGCGGACGTGGTCTTTACGGACGTATGGGCTTCCATGGATCAGGATGGGGAAGTAGAAAAGCGAAGGGAGATCTTTGCGGGCTTCCAGGTCAACGACCAGCTTCTGGCGGCTGCCAAAGGGGAGTGCATGGTGCAGCACTGTCTGCCTGCCCACCGGGGGGAAGAGATTACCGCTGCGGTATTCGAAGCCCATGCGGAAGAAATCTTTGACGAAGCGGAAAACCGCCTCCATGCCCAGAAGGCTGTCCTGGTCAAGCTCATGGCGCCGGAATTCGCCTGAACATAAAAGCGGCTTTTTAGGCCGCTTTTTTATGTGGCATTTTGCCCCCAAGGTGCTTTCCATGGAGGACTATGCTATAATAGGACAAGAATAGCGCTAAGGCCTCTGGGCCAGCGAGGAGGAACCATGAAAAAATTCATATCCTGGAATGTAAACGGCTTCCGGGCATGCCTGCAAAAGGGCTTTGCGGAGGTCTTTCAAAAGGAAGACGCGGATTTCTTCTGCCTGCAGGAAACCAAGATGCAGCCTGGCCAGGCGGAGTTTTCCCCGGAGGGCTATCATGTATATCTGCATAGTGCAGAGAAAAAGGGCTACTCCGGAACGGCTATCTTCGCTAAGGAAGAGCCTCTCTCCGTTTCCTATGGCCTGGCAGGGAGCCATTTGGATGAGGGGCGGGTCATCACCTTGGAATATCCCGGCTTTTATCTTGTCACCAGCTATTCCCCCAATGCCCAGGAGGGGCTTAAGCGTATCGATTACCGCATGGCTTTTGAAGATGACCTGCGGGCTTATCTCAAAGCCCTGGCAGGGAAAAAGCCAGTAATCCTCTGCGGAGATCTAAACGTAGCCCATCAGGAGATTGATCTGAAAAATCCCGGCCCTAACCGGGGGAATGCCGGCTTTTCCGATGAAGAGCGGGGAAAATTCGGCGAGCTTCTCCAGGCTGGCTTTATCGATACCTTCCGCTATCTTCACCCGGATGTTGCTGGGGCTTATTCCTGGTGGGGCTACCGCTTCAACGCCCGGAAGAATAACGCCGGATGGCGAATCGACTATTTCCTGGTTTCCCAGGATCTGGGCCCCCATATTTTGGATGCGTCCATTTTAAACGAAGTATTTGGCAGCGATCACTGCCCCGTTTCCCTCACATTGGATCTATAAAATATAGTGCCGGCGTGGCCGAAAGGCTGCGCCGGCTGCTTTTTTATTACATATTCTGTAGAATCTCCAGGCATTCGCCAAAGCGTTGGAAGTGGACGATTTCCCGCTCCCGCAGAAAGCGCAGGGGGGAGAGGAGGGATGCATCGTCCGTCAGGGTCATGAGGTGCTCATAGGTGGCGCGGGCCTTCTGTTCTGCTGCCATATCTTCCACAATATCCGCGATGGGGTCGCCGGTGCATTGGATATAGCTGGCGGTAAAGGGGACGCCATCCGGGCTGGCAGGAAATACGCCTTTGCTGTGCATGGTATAATAGCCCAGCAGGCCCGCTGCTTCCATCTCTTCCAGGGAAGCATCCCGGATGCATTGGAAAATCATGGTGCCAATCATTTCCCAATGGGCCAGCTCTTCTGTGCCGATGTCATTGCAGGTAGCTTTTACCCGGTTATCCGGCATGGAAAAGCGCTGGGTCAGATACCGCATACCCGCCCCCAGTTCGCTGTCCGGGCCGCCATACTGGGCCATCAGGGCCTTGGCCATCCGCGGGTTGGGCGCGGTGATGTTTACGGGGAATTCAAGCTTCTTCTGATAAATCCACATACTCTATCTCTCCTTCTTTTTAATCCCAGGGCCACTGGCTTTCTACATAGCAGCCCACGTCCGTAGGCGAATGGCCGAAATTCATCAAGGGGCCGTACTGGGCCTCATAGGTTTTAATGAGGTCTTCCAGGGTTTGGGAATAAAATAGATAATCCGCCCGGGCCGGCTCATCTCCCGGATGGGTATCAAGATACAGATTCAGCTCTACGGCAACGAACTGATATTCGCTGATTTTCCGGAGCAATTCGCTTTGGGTCATTTCGTTCATGATCTATCCTCCTTAGCCTACCAATTCCGGGAAAAGCGTGCCGCTTTCCAGGGCCTCGCAGGGGCAGAATCCGCTTTCATAGCTCTGGATGGGAAACTGAATCTGGGCCAGCCTTTGCTGGCTGCTCTCGCCAAAGCTGTCACAGGGCTGCGTTGCCGCTTCGCCTGCGGGAACGGTTTCCCCCAGATTGCTGCAAAGGGGCTGTACGTTATTCCCGCAGCGCCAGCTATAGGTTTTGCAAATCATATCGTATCCTCCTTGGATTGGGCCCCTTGTGCCGGGGGCCAGTGTTCTATGGTGCATAATATGCATGTATAGGGATAACCGTGCGGAAAAGCGGCGGCTTTGCGGGAAAGATGAGAGAATAAATCTTGGCAAGGAAAGGCAAATCCCCTATAATAAAATTATGAACACAATGATATGCCGGGCGTCAAAGGCCCACGAAGAGCCCCGGCCCATGAGCCGGGAAGATAAGCGCTATGCCATTTATCTGCAAATTTTGCAACAGGAGCTGGTTCCGGCAATGGGCTGCACAGAACCCATTGCTGTGGCTTACTGCGCGGCAGTGGCCAGGCATGTATTGGGAGCGCTGCCGGAGCGGGTGCGGATTACGGTCAGCGGGAATATTATCAAAAACGTCAAAAGTGTTATCGTGCCCAATACGGATGGGCATCGGGGCCTGGAAGCCGCAGCAGCCATTGGTATATTAGCGGGAAACCCTTGGAAAAAGCTGGAGGTTATTTCCGGGGTAGGGGAAAGCGAGAAAAAAGCGCTGGAGGATTTCCTGCACAATACACCTATCCACGTCCGTCCGGCGGAAAATGGGCTGGTGCTGGATATCCGTGTAG
>CALVLF010000068.1 GCA_944336625.1 uncultured Clostridia bacterium | reverse complement strand
TGGAAGATCTCAAAGGTTTCCGGCAGTGGAATACAAAAACCCCCGGCCATCCTGAGTTCGGCCATACGGAAGGCGTAGAGGCCACATCCGGCCCCCTGGGCCAGGGCTTGGCTACAGGCGTGGGCATGGCTATGGCAGAGGCGCATCTGGCCGCTATCTTTAACCGGGAAGGCTACCCTGTAGTGGATAATTATACCTACGTCCTCATGGGGGATGGCTGCATGATGGAAGGCGTGCAGGCGGAGGCTGCGGCCCTGGCCGGCAACCAGAAGCTGCATAAGCTTATTGCCCTCTATGACAGCAACCAGATTACCATCGAAGGCAGCACCGCCCTGGCCCATACCGAGGACGTGCAGAAGCGCTATGAAGCCTATGGCTGGGATGTGCAGCATGTATATGACGGCGAAGATGTGGAGGCTATTCACCAGGCCCTGCAGAACGCCAAGGCCACCCCTACCCCTTCCCTCATTATCGTGCATACCAAAATTGCCCATGGCACCACCAAAGAAGGGCAGGCCTCGGCCCACGGCGCGCCCCTGGGGGAAGAATGCATCGCCGCCATGCGGGAAAGCTACCAGTGGGAAGCAGGCCCCTTTGAGGTGCCGGAAGACGTGCGGGCCCATTATGCAGCCCTGCTCCCCGGCTTCCAGAAGGCAGAGGATGATTATAACGCCATGTTCCAGGCCTACCAGGCGGCCTACCCGGAGCTTTACGCCCTCTGGCAGACCTATCACAGCGCCGATCTCCCTCCGGAACTGGTGGCGGATGATGGCCTCTACACGGCGGAAAAACCCGTTGCTACCCGGGCCGCCAGCGGCACCGTCCTCAATAAGATTAACCAGTATTTGCCCAATCTCTTTGGCGGCAGCGCGGATTTGTCCCCTTCCACCAAGACGGAGCTTAAGGGGGAAGCCTACTTCTCGCCAGAGGACCGGGCCGGCAAAAACATCCACTTCGGCATCCGGGAGTTTGCCATGGCCGCTGCCTGCAACGGCATGGCCCTCTATGGCGGCCTGCGGCCCTATTGCGGCACTTTCATGGTCTTCGCGGACTATTTAAAGCCCGCCCTTCGCATGGCGGCCATCATGAACCTGCCCGTCATCTACGTCCTGACCCATGACAGCATCGGCGTGGGCGAGGACGGCCCCACCCACCAGCCCATCGAGCATCTGGCCACCCTGCGGGCCGTTCCCAACACCCTGGTGTTCCGCCCTGCGGATATGAAGGAGACCGGCGCCTGCTATATGGCAGCTCTAAGGAGCGGCTGTCCCTCCGTCATGGCCCTGACCCGCCAGAGCCTGCCCCTTTACGAAGAAACCAGCCGGGATGTAAGCCGGGGCGGCTATATTCTCAAGGATGCGGAAGGCGGCCAGCCCGACGTAATTCTCATGGCCTCCGGATCCGAGGTTAAGCACGTTATGCATGCCGCCGCCCTGCTGGCTGAAAAGGGAATCAAAGCCCGGGTGGTCTCCATGCCCTGTATGGAGCTGTTTGACCAACAAGATGCCGCTTACCGGGAGTCCGTCCTGCCCAATTCCGTCCGGGCCCGGGTGGCCATGGAAGCAGGCTGCACCTTCGGCTGGCATAAGTACACGGGCCTGGATGGCAAGGTCCTGGGCATCGACCGCTTCGGCGCTTCCGGCCCCCAGGATATTCTCTTCAAGGAATTCGGCTTCACCCCTGAGGCAGTGGTAGAGGCAGCCCTTGCCTGCCTGGGGAAGTAATCACCGTCTGCATAAATATGCAAAAGAGCGGCTAAGGCCGCTCTTTTTGCATGCTGCGGAAGGGATTCCTTACGGGATCTGGCGGAGCTTTATTTCTGCTCTTTCTTCCGGCTTAGGAGAATGCACCCGGCCGCAACAAGCAGGGCAGGCATAATGGTATGCTCCCCCAATGGATCTGAAAGGATCCCATATACCAAAAATGCTCCCCAAATTACCAACGCTGCCTGGATTACCGCGTACAGGACCTTTTTGCTTTTGATCATCGTAGGTCTCCTCATAGCTGCTTGTCGAAATAGATAGTTGCAAGGAGTTCCAGTAAATTCCGAAGGCCGAGGTAGAGCAGCGCGAATGTAATGGCCCGCTGGATCGTAATCGTTCTTTGCACATCCATAAGCAGCGGCAGAACCGCAAGCACCCCGATCAAAATCGAGTTTGCCATATTGGCCGCGATATTTGCTTTCAGTTGTATCCAGCCCCAGCGCTCATCGCCTTTATATTGCACCTGTTTCCTTACTTTTAAGAAGTACAGCCCCAAGGTTACAGCCAATGCCGCAACAAGGAAAATCAGCAGGATCATTTGCTCCTTCATACTATTCCTCCTCCCTATGCGTAAAAACTTGGTCGATCGATACGCCAAAAGCCTCTGCGATCTTAAAGGCCAATTCCAGGGATGGCGTATATTTATATTTTTCTATGGATATAACAGCTTGCCGCGAAATGCCGACCTTATCGGCCAAATCGGCCTGCGTCCAATTTCTTTCGGCCCGCAGAACTTTAATCCGGTTCCATATCAAAGTCATCCGTCCTTTCCAAAATGTAATTGATTGGTTACATTTAAATTGTAATGCATCCATTACATTTTGTCAATAAGTTAAAACAATTCCATGCAGCTTTTTGTAGCCGCAAGCTCTGCCCAGTGGCTCTGAAGCATGAAAAAAGCGGCCGAAGCCGCTCTTTTCTACTATGAAAAGTACGCTAGCGAATAAAGTTGGTGGAAATCCGCGCTTCCTTTTCCGGCAGGGGCAGGCCAGCCTCCCGGCCCGCCTGAATGCTCTTGAGCAGCCAGGCCATATTCCGGCCCAGGGTGCGCATGGTTTGCAGGCCCTCCCCATCCTGCAGAACCTCCTCCGGCGTATTCCCATGGACCTGGTTCCAATACTGGGAAGAGACCACGGGCATATTGCTGATGGTAAAATATTTATTCAGCTGGTCAAAAGCGGCAGAGGCGCCGCCCCGCCGGCAGGAGACAATGGCGGCGCCGGGCTTATAGGCATAGGTGCGGCCCTTGCAGTAAAAGGCTCTATCCAGGAAGGCGGTAGCCTGGCCGGAAGCGGCGGCATAATACACCGGGGAGCCGATGACAAGGCCATCGGCCTTTTCCATCTTCTCTACGAATTCATTCACCCTGTCGTTGATAACGCAGCGGCCCATGCGGGCGCAGGCCCCGCAGGCCCGGCAGCCGGCCACAGGCTCCTTCCCCACGTGGAAGATCTCTGTTTCGATTCCCTGGGCTTCCAGTTCCTTCGCAACTTCCTGCAAAGCCGTATAGGTGCAGCCCTTTTCATGGGGGCTGCCGTTGAGCAGCATAACTTTCATGGCTTATCCTCCTCTTGCTTATAATATGGTTTCATTATGGTTTTTCCCCGGGCCCTTTGTCAATCCCCCGGCGAGTGATTGCGAAATTCTATAGGTATGCTATAATGAGGCAGGAAAGCTGTTGGCCGGCGGGCCGGCACAACGGCAAGAAGGAAGGCGAAAGGCGATCATGCAGGAAGAAACCCTCCGGGAGCGGCTGATCCTGGCCGGTATCCAGGAGATTGAAAAACATGGCGTTCAGAATTTTTCCATGCGGCAGGTGGCCAATGCCTGCGGCGTATCCTGCGCAGCGCCCTATAAGCATTTTCAGGATAAAAACCATTTGATTCTGGAGATTATCCTATACATTCAGGAGCGCTGGCATGCCCAGCGGGAGGCCATCGTCGCTCGCTATGCGGGAGATCCCCGGCAGCAGCTCATCGAGCTGAGCATGGCCTATATCCAGTTCCTCCTGGAAAACCCCCATTTCCGCTCCATCATTATGCTCCGGGATGACTCCATGAACGCCCAGGCAAGCAGGGTAAAATCCGGGATAAGCCAGGGCACCCAGCAGATCATCCGCCAGTATTGCCAGCAGATGCATATGCCCCCCGATGTGGAGCGGCGCAAAACCTATGTGGTCCGTTCCCTGATCTATGGCGCGGCCCTCATGCTGGATAATGGGGAGCTCCCTGCCACCCCCGATGTGATGGAGGCGATCCGCAGCGCCATCACAAGAGAGTTTGATCTTGCTTAAGATTGACTTTCTTATACCTATGCGGTATAATTTTCTAGAATTAAGTTATCACTGTTAACTTTGCGTCTGAGAGGAGCCCCCATGGATGATTTTGTAATTTTTACCGATTCCTCCTGTGATCTTTCCGCCGAGATGGCAAAGGAGCTGGAGCTTACCGTTCTGCCCCTTTCCGTGAATATCGACGGGAAATCCTACGAAAACGACCTGGCCGGGAAAATCCTTCCCTTCAAAACCTGCTATGCCCTCCTGCGGGAAGGAAAGCAGGCCACCACCTCTGCCGTAAACGTCAGCCAGTTTATCGAAGCCATGGAACCCGTCCTCCAGGCGGGCAAGGGTATCCTGTACCTGGGCTTCTCCTCTGCCCTTTCCGGCACCTATAACGCGGGCGCCGTGGCCATTGAGCAGCTTTCTTCCCGTTATCCGGCTGTGAAGATGTATGCCGTGGATACCCTTTGCGCCTCTCTGGGCCAGGGCATGCTCATCTACCTGGCCGTCCAGCAGAAGAAGGCCGGGAAATCCATCGAAGAAGTGCGGGATTATGTAGAGGCGCAAAAGCTTCACCTGTGCCACTGGTTCACGGTGGATGACCTGCATCATCTGCGCCGGGGCGGCCGGGTTTCTGCCACCTCCGCCGTGCTGGGGACCATGTTGAATATCAAGCCCGTCCTCCACGTAGACGATGAGGGCCGGCTCATCTTTGTAGATAAAGTCCGGGGCCGCCGCAATTCCATCAAGGCCCTCTTGCAGCACATGGAAGAAACGGCCATCGAGCCGGAAAAGCAGACCATTTTCATCAGCCACGGGGATTGCCTGGAGGATGCAGAGTGGCTGGCCTCCCAGGTAAAGGAACAGCTTCACGTGCAGGATGTTATTATCAATTACGTGGGCCCCGTCATCGGCGCCCATAGCGGGCCCGGCACGTTAGCACTATTCTTCCTGGGGACAAAACGGTAAAGCAGTATGGCAAATATAACAGAAACGTTTAAGATCATCGCAGACAGCTGTTGCGACTATGTGCAGGAAGGCGAGGATATCCTTTCCTTCGTTACGCGGGTACCCCTTTCCATCGACCTGGATGGGAAGACCTTTGTAGATAACCCGGAGCTGGATTCCGCTGCCCTTCTGGCTGCCATGGCCCAGAGCCCTACGGCCCCTCGCTCTGCCTGCCCCTCCCCCATGGCCTTTGCCGAGGCCTGCGAAGGGCCGGAGCAGGATGTTTATATCGTCACCCTTTCCGCCCGGGTCAGCGGCACCTATGACAGCGCCTGCAATGGGGTGGAAATGGCCAAAGCTGCCCACCCGGAAAAGAACATCCACATATTCAATTCCCGCTCCGCCGCCGCAGGGGAGGTAGCCATCTGCCTGAAAATTCAGGAGCTGGCCCGCCAGGGTCTGGCTTTCCCGGAGGTAGTGCGCCAGGGTGAGGAATATATTTCCTCTATGACAACGGATTTCGTGCTGGAAGATCTGGACGTATTCCGTAAAAATGGCCGGCTGAACCACCTGCAGGCTATCGCTACCAGCGCCCTAAGGATCAAGCTGGTCATGGGCGCCAGCCCGGAGGGGGCCATCGTCGTGCGGGCCAAAGGGCTGGGCATGAACCGGGCCCTTACCGCCCTGATCGACCATGTAAAATCCATCTGCGCCAGCCAGGGCTGCGAAGGCCGCCGCCTCGTCATCACCCACTGTAACTGCCTGGAGCGGGCGGAAGAGGTGCGGGACCGCATCCTGGCCTGCTGCCCCTTCCCGGAGACCCTTATCTGCCGTCCCAGCGGCATCAGCACCATGTATGCAAATGACGGGGGCATCGTGCTGGCCTTTTAGGCGGCTTTCCTCCAGTTCCGAGCAACAGAAAAGAACCGGCGTTTTGCTCCAAGCCGGTTCTTTTTTCATGCCATTTGTGCGGGACTTATTGGGTAACCTGCTCCATCTCAGCAGAAATCTCCTGGAAATACTGCCGGATATTTTCTTCCGCCTGAAAATCTGAATTGAAGAGGAAGTTGCTGGTAGCAGCTACGCTCCCGCCCTCCCCGGGCTGGAAGCTGACGATGGCCGGAAGGCCATTGGCATAGGTATACAAATACAGAATGTTTTCCTCCACGCCCTCCAGCACGAAGGTTTTGCTGGCCGTACAAATGCTGGCAGCGGCAAGAACCTCTGCCCCACCCGCGGCGTTAAGCTGGCTGATTACGGCGGCCTGCATCCGGCCCTGCATATAGGCTTGCAGGCCTTCGGAGGCTCCCTCCATACCTGCGGCCTCAGTCAGCGCGGCAATCTCCATCTCCGGGATAGTGATTTTATATACGGCCTGGGGCTGGCTATAATCCCCCTCCCTTGCAGCGGAAAGCATCTCCTGCATGGTTTCGCTGCCGGAAAAGGTGCCCATGTAAGTTTCATTCCCCACCATCTCCACCATAAGGGCGATCAATTCCTCCCCCTGGGCATAGAGGGATGTAGCGGGTTCCGGCTGCGATGCCGGGGCCGCAGCTTCCTGCCCGCAGGCCCCCAGCAGCAAAAGCAGGGCGGCGGCAAGGACCGCGACCCGCAGACGGCGGATGAGAGTTTGCATTGTATGGCTCCTTTCAATTTACATCATGTTCTGCACATATTATATACTGGAATAGGGGAATTGCATAGGCCCGGCTCGCTTGGCGCCTGGCATTCGAAAGCGCCTGCTGCGAAATATCCGTAACCCCCATGCAGGTCCTTTCCCGGCCCCCTCTTTCGGGAAGAAGAATCCTGCGAAGGGGATGCCGGAGCCGGAAGGAACTTGGGGGTAGAAGCGGTTTTTCCCCCTTTGCCCTCTGGTCCATCCTCCCCTTCGTACTTTGCGGCGGGACCCTTTGCGAGGGGAGGCGCAGTTTTTCCCTTACCATTTATGGGCGGAGCAGACCGTAGCTGCCCATACGCCGGCGGCGCCCTTTTCCCGCAAGGCCTCTGCGCAGGCGCAGAGGGTCGCGCCGGTGGTGACCACGTCATCTACCAGCAGGATGCGGCGGCCGCGAACCTGCCCATGGGCCCGAAATGCTCCCTGCACATTTCCCGGCCGTTCATCTGCCGAGAGGGAGGCCTGGTTTGCCGTATCCCGCCGGCGTATCAGCAGCGCCGGTTCCAGGGGCAGGCCCTCCCGCCGGGCCAGCTCCCCCGCAAGGAGCAGGCTTTGATTATAGCCCCGCTGCTTTTGCCGGGCAGGATGAAGGGGAACGGGAACGATGCAGTCCACCGCCGGGATCTCCGGCAAAAAGCAGGCCAGGGTTTGGGCAAGATACTGGCCGTGGTGATATTTGAAGCGGCGGATCAGGATTGCCGCTGCATCATTATACAGCAGCCCGGCATAAAGGCCATCCAGGCCATCTGGCGGGATTTCCTGCTCAGCCCGTTGGAGCTTCCCCAGGCAATCCGGGCATAGATAGGCTCCGGGGCCCTGGGTATCCAGCCGGGCATCCCGGCCGCACAGATCGCAGGAAAGCCGCCGTGGATACAGGCTGCTGAGAAATATGGTTAACAGGCTCACGGCATATACTCCTGCTGCCGCTTAAGCAGATAGCTGAGGGCGCTGTAGCGGCGCTTGACCTGGTTGTTGCGCACCATCTGATGCAGGCATTCCTTCCGGCCCAAGATATAAACCATCTGCCGCG
>CALVLF010000067.1 GCA_944336625.1 uncultured Clostridia bacterium | reverse complement strand
GGTGCAGCCCTTCACCTCCAGGTAAACGGCATGGCCCGCCCGCTCCAGATAGAAATCCAGCCGGCTATCCTCCAATGGGTATTCGGGCCGGATATGCTTCCCATCGGGAAAAAGCCGGCTTAAATATTCCGCCGCGGCTTTATTGGGGGCTTGGCTATCCATATTGATGAGCCGCCCGCCCTTATAGACGGCGATGAGATCATATTTCGTCCGGCGGCCCGGGTTCTCCCCCCGGGCCAGGATCACCCGGGCCCCCGGCCGCAGCAGTTCCTTGCAGCGGCCCGTATTCTTTACATGGCAGGTCTCCACCTGCCCATCCACCTCCACCTGGGCGATGAAGCGGTTGGGCCGTAAGAGGAAGCGGCCTTCCTGCACCTGGGCGTATCGCAAACTCCCCTCTCCTTTCCCCCGGATACAGCGGATGCTATTGCCACAGCTTTGATCCTCTGTTCCCGGCCAGCACGTATGGCTTCCCTGTATTATAGCATATGCTTGCCCCTTCCGCCTCCGCTCCATAAAATTCCATATGGGAAGAAGGGGCGCCGGCCATTGCCCCCGGGCCCGCAGGCATGATATACTCTACACGTTGCGAAAAAGAAAAGCATATATAGCTCTGCGCTAGGATAAAGGAGTGGTTACTATGGCGCTTCTGTTTGACACGTATGTACAAAAGATGAAATACAACGTTTTGCGGGAGGTTGCAAAGCTGGCTTATAGCGGTCAGCTTACTCCCCAGCGTTTGATGGAGATCCCCAAGGCCATCATCCCCGATGGGAAACCCACCTTCCGCTGCTGTATTTACAAGGAGCGGGCCATCATCGGCGAGCGGGTAGCCATCGCCCTGGGGGGCGAGGAAGGGCCCCAGGTGGTGCAGCTGCTGCCCATTGCCTGCGATGAGTGCCCTGTGGATGGCATCCAGGTTACGGCGGCCTGCCGGGGCTGCCTGGCCCACCGCTGCATGGATAACTGCCCCCGGGGAGCCATTTCCATCGTGGACCACCGGGCCCGCATCGACAAAGAAAAATGTGTGGAATGCGGTAAGTGCATGAGCGTCTGCCCCTATTCCGCCATCGTGCAGAATATCCGGCCCTGCGTCCGGGCCTGCAAGCCCAAGGCAATCCGCATCGACCAGGAGACCAATAAGGCCATCATCGACGATGAAAAGTGCATCTCCTGCGGGGCCTGCGTCTATCAGTGCCCCTTCGGAGCCATCACGGATAAGTCCTCTATCACCCAGGTGATTTCCCTGCTGAAAAATTCGCAGGAGAATACAGCTTACCACGTTTATGCCGTCGTTGCCCCCTCCATGGCCAGTCAGTATCCTACCGTCAGCCCGGAACAGGTGTCTGCCGGCATCAAGGCCCTGGGCTTCCACGCCGTGGTGGAGGCGGCCTGGGGGGCGGATATGGTGGCCTGGATGGAAGCTGCGGAGCTGCGGGAAAAGGGCTTTTTGACCTCCTCCTGCTGCCCCGCTTTCGTCCGCTATATTCAGAAGGAATTCCCCGCGCTGGAGCCCCATATTTCCCAGAATTATTCCCCCATGGCCCAGATCGCCAAGTGCCTCAAAGAGACGGACCCTACCAGCCATGTGGTATTCATCGGGCCCTGCATCGCCAAAAAGGCGGAGGTGCGCAATACGAAAACCGGCCAGTTTGTGGATTATACCCTGACTTTTGAAGAGCTGCAGGCCATGTTTTCCGCCCGGGGTATCGATGTAGAGCATATAGAAGGAGAACCGCTGGATAATGCCTCCTTCTTCGGCCGCATCTTCGCCCGTAGCGGGGGCCTAGCTACTGCCGTAGAGGAAGCCCTGAAGGAGCAGGGGGCAGAGGATTTTGCGCTGAAGGCAGAGGTATGCAACGGCCTGCAGGCTTGCCGCACGGCCCTGCTCAAGGCCCAGAAGGGAATTCTGGACGCCAACTTTATCGAGGGCATGGCCTGCGAAGGGGGCTGCATTGGCGGCCCCGCCTGCCTGAGCCACAGCTCTAAAAATGCCGCCCAGGTAGATGCCTATGGCCGCTCCGCCCTGGAAAAGACCATCTCAGACGCCATCCATCTGCTGCACCTGGGGCAAAATGGCGCCCAGGTATAAAGCCCGAAGCAGCGAAAATCGTCCTATATTGTGTATCTTCTTTCCTTGACGTACACAATATATTGGGTGTATAATGCTTTTACACGATAGGAAAGAGGGCGCCTTCCCGCTTGGCCGGGAAAGTGCCCCGTTGCTTTGGCATCATATTTTTATTATTGAATGGGGGAAACAGGCAGTATGATTACAAAAATTCGCAAGCGCAACGGCACCATTGTCGATTTTCAGCCAGACCGGATCACCCGGGCCATCTTCAAGGCGGCTAATGCTGTAGGGGGGCATGACTGGGCCCGGGCTGCCGCCCTGACGGAGCAGGTGGTGGCCATTGCAGAGCGCCAGTATCCCCATGACACTGCCGATGTGGAAGGCATTCAGGATATCGTAGAGAAGGTGCTCATTGAAAACGGCCATGCGAAAACCGCCAAAGCCTATATCCTTTACCGGGAAAAGCGCCGCAGCGCCCGGGAGGCCAACGCCCTCATCGGCGCCACCATCGAGATGTTCAGCAATTATCTGGGGGATAACGACTGGCGGGTTAAGGAAAATGCCAATACCCAGAAGAGCATCAACGGCATGAACAACTATATCCGGGAGGCCTTTACCAAGCAGTATTGGCTCCATGAAATCTACCCGGAGGAGGTGCGCCGGGCCCATGAAAGCGGCGATCTGCATATTCATGACCTGGGCTTTTTCGGCCCCTACTGTGCCGGCTGGGACCTGCGGCAGCTGCTGACCCTGGGGTTTGGGGGCGTACCCGGCAAGGTAGAATCCTCTCCGGCCAAGCACCTGCGCAGCTTCCTGGGCCAGGTGGTCAATTCCACCTTCACCACTCAGGGGGAATCCGCCGGGGCACAGGCCTGGAGCAGCTTCGATACCTACTGCGCCCCCTTCATCCGCTACGACAATATGGATTATCCTGCCGTCAAACAGGCCCTGCAGGAATTCATCTTCAATCTGAACGTCCCCACCCGGGTGGGCTTCCAATGCCCCTTTTCCAACCTCACCTTCGATATCCATCCCCCCCGTACCCTGCGGGATCAGGCAGTCATCATCGGCGGCCAGCCCCAGAAGGAGACCTATAGGGAATTTCAGAAGGAGATGGATATGTTCAATACCGCCTTCTGCGAGGTGATGATGGAAGGGGATAAAAAGGGCCGGGTATTTACCTTCCCCATCCCCACCATCAATGTGACGGCGGATTTTGAATGGGACAGCCCGGTGGTGAATAAGTTCATGGAGATCACCTGCCGCTATGGTATCCCCTATTTTTCCAATTATATCAATTCCGACCTTTCGCCAGAAGACGCCCTCTCGATGTGCTGCCGCCTCCGGCTGAATACGGGAGAGCTGCGCAAGCGGGGCGGCGGCCTTTTCGGCTCCAACCCCATGACGGGCTCCATCGGCGTGGTCACCATCAACCTGCCCCGGATCGGCTATCTGGCCCAGTCGGAGAAGGAATTTATGGATAGGCTCCTTTCCCTGATGGAGATCGCCAGAAAGAGCCTGGAGATCAAACGCAAAACCATCGAGGAGCAAACGGAGCGGGGCATGTATCCCTATTCCGCCTATTATCTGGCGGATGTAAAGGCCCGTACCGGGGATTACTGGTATAACCACTTCAATACCATCGGCCTCATCGGCATGAACGAAGCCTACCTGAACTTCCTGGGCAAAGATATCACCACCCCCGAGGGCCAGGCCTTTGCCGGGCGAACCCTGGACTTCATGCGGGAAGCGATCACCCGCTTCCAGGAGGAGACGGGGCATGTTTACAACCTGGAAGCCACCCCGGCGGAAGGCACCAGCTACCGCCTGGCCCGGCTGGATAAAAAGCGCTATCCTGCCATCATCACCGCCGGCAAGGATGCGCCCTATTATACAAATTCCTCCCAGCTGCCCGTGGGCTTTACGGACGATATCTTTGAAACCTTGGATCTGCAGGATTCCCTCCAGTGCAAGTATACCGGCGGAACGGTGCTACACCTGTACCTGGGGGAACAGATCCGGGATATCGAGGTGGCCAAAGCCCTCATCCGCAAGGTATTCACCAATTATAAGCTGCCCTATATCTCCCTGACCCCTACCTTCTCCATCTGCCCGGAGCACGGGTATCTGAACGGCGAGGTATATACCTGCCCCGAATGCGGCCAGGATACGGAGGTATGGAGCCGCGTAGTGGGCTATCTGCGGCCCGTGCAGAATTACAACAAGGGCAAGCAGGAAGAATATAAAGAGCGGGTCAAGTACGCCATCAAGCCGGAGGAGCTCCAGGCATGATCTTTGGCGGCATACAAAAGAGCAGCACTATCGATTTCCCCGGGGTGCTGTGCTGTGTGCTATTTACCAGGGGCTGCGATTTAAACTGCTTCTACTGCCATAACCGGGAATTGATACCCCGGGCAGGAAGCACCCTGCCCGAAGAGGAAGTCTGGGCTTTTCTGGAAAAGCGCCGGGGCCTTTTGGATGGGGTGGTTCTCAGCGGCGGCGAACCCACTCTGCAGAAGGATCTACCGGAGGTCCTCCAGCGCATAAAGGCCCTAGGGTATCAGGTCAAGCTGGATACCAATGGCCAGCGGCCGGGGGCGGTAGCCGCCCTGCTGGAGGCAGGGCTGCTGGATTATGTAGCCCTGGATATCAAGGCCCTGCCCCAGGCTTACCCGGAGGTATGCGGCGCCGCAGGTTTTGATGCCGCCGCTAAAACGGCCAAGGCCCTTAGCTGGAGCGGCGTAAATTATGAGCTGCGCACCACCCTCTACCCCGGCTTTACCCTGGAGGATCTGCAGGCCCTGCTGGGGGCTTTTCCGCCCGTTCCCCGGTGGCGGCTCAACTACTTCCGGCCCCCGGCCCTCTTCCTGCCCCAGGACGCCCAGCGGCTGGGCCAAAAGGCCCTCTCCCAGCCCCAGCTTGCAAAGCAAGAAGCTGCCCTGCGGGCCCTGCAGCCCAACCTGCTCCTTTGACCCGGCAGCGGCGGCAGGTGGCCAGCCTTCTGGCCGCCTGCCTCTTTTTATGAAAAACCCGCCTTGCTTTTCCCCGCATCCCCCCTGCCCTTGCCCGCATCCCCAGCGCGGCGGCAGGCGATGGCAGGCCCTTTGCCCAGGGCGGGCAAGTTTCCATCCACCGGAGGAGGACCCATGTGCGCAGAAAATCCCCCCCATTCCCATGCCCATAGCCACACCCATGACCCGGCGGAAGTCCGGGCCATTGCCAATCGCCTGGCCCGCGCCATCGGCCACCTGGAATCCGTCCGGCAGATGGTGCTGGATGGGCGGGACTGCGCCGAGGTGCTCACCCAGCTCAGCGCCGTTACCGCTGCCCTGAACAAGGCGGGTATCCTGATTATGAAAAACCATATGGAGCATTGCATCGTAGAGGCTGCCCAGGAAGGGGATAGCCAGGCCATTGCAGATTTCTGCCAGGCTCTGGAACGGTATATGCGCTGAAATTACATCCCCCTACCGGGCTTGTGGGAGCTTTTCCCCTCCGTTATAATGTTGCCGCGCCCCTACCAGGGCGCCAATATGCTGCAAACGTGAGGTAAAAAGCCCATGCCTACCCCCACCCGCCGCCTGACGGCCGCCGCCCTGTGCTTGGCCCTTTGCCTGCTCCTTCCCCAGCTTTTTCATGCCCTGCCCAATGGGGGGTCCATTTTCCTGCCCATGCACCTGCCGGCGCTGCTCTGCGGTTTTCTGTGTGGCTGGCCCTATGGCCTGGCCTGCGGCGCCCTGGCGCCCCTGCTCTCCTCCCTCCTGACCGGCATGCCCCCAGCCCCCATCCTGCCGGGGATGGTCTGCGAACTGGCGGTCTATGGAGCTTGCACCGGCATCCTTTTTCAAAAAATGCAAAAGGGCTCCCCGCTTTTCCGAGTCTATGCAGCCCTGCTTCCTGCCATGCTCCTGGGCAGGCTGGTAGCCGGCCTGCTCAACGGGTTTCTGTTTCGGGCAGGGGAATATACCATGGCCATGTTCCTATCGGCTTCCTTTGTCACCGCCCTGCCCGGCATCCTCATTCAGCTCACCCTTATTCCCCTCCTTCTTTTTGCCCTGGCAAAGGCTAAGGTGATTTCCTATGCAGATGGATTGTAAAACCTACTTCAACGGCCTGGCTCCCGGCTGGGATCAGAACTGCCGCCAGCAGCCGGATCTTATGCGGGCCATTGCCCTTATCGCCGGCGCGGGCCCCGGCCAGCGGATGTTGGACATTGCCTCGGGCACGGGGATCACCTTTCCCTACCTGCTGGAACGGGGTATAGAAAGCCTGACGGCCATCGACCTGGCCCCGGCCATGGTGGAGATTGCCCGGCAGAAATTCCCGGCGGAACCCCGGCTGCAGATCCTTTGCGGCGATTTGCTGGGCCTGGAAGCCCCGCCCTTTTCCTGCGCCCTCCTTTACAATGGCTACCCGCACTTTACGAACAAGGCCGCCCTGCTGAAAAAAGTGGCGGCCCTGCTAGAGCCGGGCGGCCGCTTTACCGTAGCCCACGGCATGGGGCGGGAAGCCCTCAACGCCCACCATGGAAATGTGCCCCCCGGCATTTCCCAGCCCCTGGGCCCCGCCAGGGAGGAGGCAGCCCTGTGGGCCCCTTACTTCCATGTGGATGGCATTTTCGACCGTCCGGATTTCTATCTTCTCACCGGCCTGCACCGCTAAACGCCCATTCCTTCCCCATTTCGGGCCGGAATGACAATTTGAACGCATTGTAAAATCTCCCAATGTCCGTGCATGGGAGATTTTTCTATGGTAAAATAAGGATCAGTATGAAGGAGCGGCAGATGGAAAACGATCGTTCAAAATTCTGGCTGGCGGTGGTCCAAGGGGCCATCATCGGCGCCTCAGGCATCATTCCCGGGGCCAGCGGAGGAGTTCTGGCAGTCTCTATGGGCATATATAGGCCCATTGTGGACGCCATCCTCGCCATATTCAAAAGCTTTAAAAAAAGCGTATGCTTTCTGCTTCCCTATGGCATCGGCTGCCTGCTGGGCCTTATGCTGACGGCGCGGGGGCTGGAATATCTCCTGCTTCGCTATGAATCCGCCCTCATGTATGGGCTGATGGGCATGGTGCTGGGCGGTGTGCCGGATCTGATCCGGGATGCGAATGCCAATGGTTTCCATAAGCGCTATCTGCTGGGCACCCTGCTGGGCCTGCTTCTGGCCTTGGCCATGGCCTTTATGGACCGGGCCTTTACCGGAGGGGGAGCTTGGCCCTTCACACCGCCTACCATCATCCTGGCCGGGGCTATCCTGGCTGTGGGCATCGTCATCCCCGGGGTGAGCACCTCGTTTATTTTGATGTTCCTGGGGCTGTACGAACCCCTCCTCTCCGCCCTGAACCGGCTGGATATCTCCGTGCTCCTCTACCTGGGCCTGGGCTTGGCGGCGGCAGGCCTGCTGCTGCTGCTGTTTGTCCGGCGCATGTTTAACCGGCATCAGGGCTATGCCTACTACTGCGTGCTGGGTTTCCTGCTGGGGACGGTGGCGCTGATCTTCCCCGGCTTTTATCCCTTCCCGGCGCAGCTCTTATATCTGCTGCTGTTCCTGGCCGGGATGGCCATAACCCTGCTGATGGGCCGCCTGTCCCAGCGGCGCTGAACACTTTCATCTACCCTTAGCGGACAAGGGGATACACGGTTTTGGCGAGCTGGGCCGCCAAAACTCGACCACCTTAGCAGGTCTGCTTTGTGCCCAGTTCGCGGCGCAGGAGCGATGGACTAGCAGCGCTAATTCGAGCGACTGCAACAAAGAAATGGGCCAAAGCAGGCCTGCTAAGGCGTGTATGCCCTTGTTCGTTAAGGGTGTCTATGCGCAATCAAAAAAGGAGGAACTCATGAAAAAACGCTTGTTTGCCGGCATCCTTTGTCTTTGTCTCCTGCTGGGCCTTTTCCCCGGCGTGGCCAGCGCCACCGTCCTTTCCGGTATGAACAGCAAGGTGGATTACGATAATACAGACCCCAATCTTTATACCATCGAGATCGACCTGGTGAACCAGATTATCACCGTATACCGCTCCGCTACCGGCGAGATCATTCTCCAGAGCCTGTGTACTACCGGCAACGAGGAAAACCCCACGGGCAGCGGTACCTTCAAGCTGGGGCAGCTCAAGGAACGCTTCGGCTATTTCGTGGCCTATGGCCAGTATGCCCAGTATTGGACCCAGGTGGTTCGGGGCATCTATATCCATTCCGTCATGTATGATACGACGGACCTTTCCTCCATGAGCCGCTCTGCCTACCGGAATCTGGGCAAGAATGTTTCTCATGGCTGCGTGCGGGTGCTGCCCCATATTGCCCAGTGGATTTTCTATAACTGCCCGCCGGGCACTACCTGCAATATCGTTAGGAATAAGGCAGCAGATCCGGCCCTGATCAGCGCGCTGAAGGCGCAAATCCCCGATTATAGCGACTATGTCCAGCCTACGGACGATAAAGCGGACCCGCCCCTGGTACCCGCCACGGTCCTTTTTGACGGAACGCCCCTGCGCACGGGCTTTTCCAACAGCCGGGATGAAACCCTGGCCACCCTCAGCGCCGGGGATCACGTCCTGCTGCTGCAGCTGGGGGATGAATGGTGCAAGGTGCGCACCTCCGGCGGCGAGCTGGGCTATGTAAAGACGGCCTATCTCCTTTGCGACCCGGATAACCTGACGCCGGTGGTAACCTATGAGGCTACCCGCAAGACCTACGTTTATGCGGATATGGATACGGATAGCGAGCGCCTTGTTACCATCCCGGAGGGCGGCCAGCCCACCGTTTATGAAAACCCGAAAAAGGGCTGGTGGTACGGGGAATATGACGGCGTCGTAGGCTATATGCGCACGAAATACGTGGAAAAGACCACTGCCTATGCCTATCCGCAGCTGCCTACCTCCACCGTAACCGTTACCAATGCAGATGGAACCACCTCCACCGTCACCGGCACCGCTGCCTATGTCGCCCAGGGCATTGTGGCCAATATGCGGGCCCTGCCCTCCTCCGGAGCGGAGAGCGCCGTCATCGCTGAGCTTTCTGGGGGCACCCCCATCACCATTCTTTCTACCACGGGCAGCTGGTATTACTGCCAGGCCAACGGCATAACCGGCTATCTGCATAATAGCTGCGTCAGCGCCCAGTAGGCGCCCTGCCCTTGCAGGCCTGGAAAGGGGAAAATATGGAATATTTTGGCATAATCTCCTTTGTCATGGTCATCCTGCTGCTATCCTTCCCAGACCGGATCAAAAAGCTGGAGGCAAAGGTAAACAACCTGGAAAAACAGAGAAAGGGGGAAGCCGCTATGTCAAAGCTCATCCGGGAGCTGGTTGGGCGAAGCTGCAAGATCACCTCGGAAAGCGGGCTGTCCCTGGCGGGCAAGGCCCAGTTCGAGTGCTATGTTTTGGATTATGATGACGAATGGCTGAAGATCCGCCTGCGGGACCGAAAGGGCAGCGAGGCGGTAAAAATGCTGCGGGTGGAGGATATCAGCGATATCGAATTGCTTTGAGAGAATCCTCCCGCCTTGCCGCTGAAGCCACTGCCTCCGGCTTAAAGCCGGAGGCAGCTTTCTTTTGGCCGCCCGCTTTTCCAGGGCGGGTTTTTATGCTATAATTAGCCACGTTAAACCTTGTTTACCTACCATCTGGGAAAGGGGGTGCCCATTTTGCGAAGATTCTATCGGATGATGCTCCTCATGCTGCTGTGCGCGGCCCTGCTTTTTTCCGGCTGCAGCGGCGAGGGAAGCGGCCAACTTACCCTTTACGGGGTAAATACGGGAAAATCGGACTGCCTCCTATTCCTCCTGCCCAAGGGCGAAACCTTGCTGGTGGATACGGGGCTGAAGGACACCTATGACCGGCTGGAGGCAGTGCTGGAGCTGGCGGGAGTAAAAGAGATCGACCATCTCGTCATCACCCATGGCCATAAAGATCATATCGGTGGGCTGAAAAAGCTGGCCAAGGATTATGCCATCGGCACGATTTATACCAACGCCTACGATACTGCTACCTACAACGATGCGGAACGGGAGACCATCTTGGAAGCCTGCCGGCAATGGCGGCAGATTTCTCCCCCGCTGCGCGGAACGGACGGCCTGGAGCTGGGGGGTGTTCACCTGGATTTTCTGGCGCCGGACAGGCCCTATTCCGATGAAGAAGACGATAACAACAATTCCCTGGTTCTTCGCCTGGTCTATGGGGAGGTGGCATTCCTCCTGATGGGGGATGCAACGACTGTTATCGAGGAAGTCCTGCTCTCCCCAGGGGAGGAAATGACTTCCCTGCTGCCAGCAGCTTTTCTCAAGGTAGGCCGCCATGGCAAGGAAGATGCCAGCCTCCCGGCCTTTATCGCCGCCGTGCACCCAGCCCAGGCCTATCTAACGGGGAACCGGGAGGAGGATGAAGACTCCCCCAGCCCAGCCGTTCTGGCCCGGCTGGAAGAGGCCGGCGCCCAAACCTACAGCAACGAGGGAGAGCACCTGGCTGTCCGCTGGCAGAGCGACGGGGCATCCCTTTCCCCAGGGGAGTATGTATACGAGTAGTATGCCCTTATTCTGCAAGGGCAAAGCTGCGGGGCCGGCGCAGGGCGGCCATTTCGAACTGCCGGGTTGCTTCCGCAATAGGGAAAGCGCTCCATAAGGCCACCGGAACAAAGGGAACCTTGGCCCGGCGGGGTCGGCATGCGCGGCAAATCCGCAAAAGCCGTGCAAAGCAAAGGTTTTCCTTCCCTGGGGCGCGTCCTTTTGACGCAAAGGCGCCAGGGAAGGCTGAAAAAAGCGGCTGGTTGGGCCCTTTGTCCACAGCCTGATAGAAAGGATACTGCGAGCATGCTGGGAACTTTGGTAAATGCAGGAGCGATTCTTTTTGGGGGCCTGCTGGGCCTGCTGCTGAAAAAGGGCCTGCCGGAGCGGGTCACGGAGGCGGTGATGAAGGGCGTCGCCCTCTGCGTTTTGTATATCGGCATAGACGGCTGCCTGGAAGGCAGCAATACCCTGGCTGCCATCATTTCCATGGTGCTGGGCGTCATCGTGGGAACGCTGCTGGATTTGGATGGCCGGCTTTGCTCCCTGGGCAACTTCCTGGAGCATAAGCTTAAATCCGGAGGCGGAGGCATTTCCAACGCCTTTGTCACGGCCAGCCTGCTGTTCTGCGTAGGCGCCATGGCTGTAGTGGGGAGCCTGCAGAGCGGCCTCACCGGGAACCATACCATGCTCTATACCAAGGCCTTGCTGGACGGCATCTCTGCCCTCGTCTTTGCGGCGGGCCTGGGGCTGGGGGTTATGCTCTCCGCCGTAGCTGTGCTCCTATATCAGGGAGCCATCACCCTACTGGCCCAGGCTCTCTCCCCCATCCTCAGCGACCCAGTCATCGCGGAGATGACCTGCGTGGGCAGCCTTTTAATCATCGGCCTGGGGTTGAATATGCTGGGGGCTATCAAGCTGAAGATCATGAATTTCGTCCCTGCCATCTTCTTTGCCATTGCCGTGAGCTATTTGTTTTGATTTTATCCCGCTGGCTTCCTATTGAAAAAACAGCGGGAAACCGCCGGATGGTTGTTCATCCGGCAATTTTTGTGTATACTATAAGATGAAGTATTAGGGTTATTTTACACGAAGGAGGATATACCGTATGCAATATTCCCGCGAAGTGGAAGAAATGTTTTGCGTGAAAAAGGGCGCAAAGCATGATCCGGCCCCTATCCCCGAAGAGGGCAAGTGGGTCAAAGCAAAGGAAATCAAAGACATCAGCGGCCTTACCCATGGCGTAGGCTGGTGCGCGCCTCAACAGGGGGCCTGCAAGCTGACCCTCAATATTAAAGAGGGCATCATTCAGGAGGCCCTGGTAGAGACCCTGGGCTGCTCCGGCATGACCCACAGCGCCGCTATGGCCGCCGAGATCCTGCCCGGCAAAACCATTCTGGAGGCGCTGAATTCCGACCTGGTGTGCGATGCCATCAATACCGCCATGCGGGAGCTGTTCCTGCAGATCGTCTATGGCCGGAGCCAGAGCGCCTTTTCGGAGGATGGCCTGGTCATTGGCGCTGCTATGGAGGACCTGGGCAAGGGGCTGCGCAGCCAGATCGGCACCATGTACGGCACGGTGAAAAAAGGCCCCCGCTACCTGGAGATGGCAGAAGGCTATGTGCTGGGCATCGGCCTGGATGAAGAGGGCGAGATCATCGGCTACAAATTCGTAAACCTGGGCAAGATGATGGACGCCATCAAGAAGGGCGTAGACCCCAAGGAGGCCTACGAGAGCAACATCGGCACCTATGGCCGCTTCCAGGAAGCCGTCACCGTGCTCGACCCCCGCAAGCAGTAAGGAGGACAAGCCAATGGCAACCTTTGAAGGATACGAAAGAAGAATCGATAAAATCAATGCCGTCCTGGCCCAGTATGGCATGGAAAGCCTGGAAGCTGCCGACGCCCTGCTCAAGGAAAAGGGCATCGACGTTCGCTCCATCGTCCTGGGCATCCAGCCCATCGCCTTTGAAAATGCCGTATGGGCCTATACCCTGGGCGCAGCCATTGCCCTGAAGAAGGGCGTAAAGACCGCTGCCGATGCTGCAGAAGCCATTGGTGAGGGCCTGCAGGCCTTCTGCATCCCCGGCTCCGTGGCAGATCAACGCCAAGTGGGCCTGGGCCATGGCAACCTGGGGGCCATGCTCCTAAGGGAGGAGACGGCCTGCTTCGCCTTCCTGGCGGGCCATGAGAGCTTCGCCGCCGCGGAAGGCGCCATCGGCATCGCCCGCACCGCCAATAAAGTCCGCAAGCAGCCCCTGCAGGTCATCCTCAATGGCCTGGGCAAGGACGCCGCCTATATCATCAGCCGGATCAATGGCTTCACCTATTGTGAAACCGAGTATAACCAGTTTACCGGCGAGCTGACCGTAACCAGTACCCGGGCCTTCAGCAAGGGCGAGCGGGCCAACGTGCGCTGCTATGGGGCGGATGATGTAAACGAGGGCGTGGCCATCATGCGCCATGAAAATGTAGATGTTTCCATCACCGGCAATTCCACCAACCCCACCCGCTTTCAGCATCCCGTAGCCGGTACCTATAAAAAATGGTGCGTGGAGAACGGGAAGAAATACTTCTCCGTGGCCTCCGGCGGCGGCACCGGCCGTACCCTGCATCCGGATAACATGGCCGCCGGTCCTGCCTCCTATGGTATGACCGACACTATGGGCCGTATGCATTCCGATGCCCAGTTCGCTGGCTCCTCTTCCGTTCCCGCCCACGTGGAGATGATGGGCCTCATCGGCATGGGCAACAATCCCATGGTGGGCGCCACTGTGGCCGTGGCCGTGGCCATTTCCCAGGCCGTATAATTTTCCCTTTCAAAAGTCCGTGCGGCCCCCTGGAGCCATTCCTGGGGCCGCTTTTTATGGTTCTGTTTCGGTTTTGCAGGAGGTTTTTCCTTTTGATCGGCCTAGTTTCCTATCTTTTTTCCGCCCTGGCCCTGGTCCTTCTGGCGGATGCCCTCTTTCTAGGGGGGAGCCTGTTCTGCGCTTTCCCTCTCCTTACCGCCCCGGTGGCCGGCCTTTGCGGCTTTCTCACCGCCCTGGTCTGGTATTTGGATATTAAAAACCGCGTGCGGGCAAAAAAGAAGCGCACCAAGGCCATGGTGGCCATGGTGGTTTCCCTCAGCGCCTGCCTGATGAGCCTCATCTTCCTCCTATTCCGCTTGTTTCTATAAGCCCGTAAATGCCCACGATTTGTCCTTCCACAGCCGAAGCGCGGATAAGAAGCGGCACCGCCCCACTTCGGCGCCTTTCCAGGGCGAGATGGCAGGATTGCCCGCTGGATCCGCCCTTTGTATCATAAACAAGCGCCCTGTTAATGCCGGGCGCAGACTGTCGCCCCCCTTGGGGGGCGGGGGCCGGTGCTAAGCGCACGGGTCCTACGCGCACGGCGATATTCGCGCGCAAACGTTTATGGGAAACGACTGCTCGGGCCCGCGCCCTTCCTTCAGAGCCGCCCGGCCCCGGTGCTACGCGCACGGCGCTATCTCCCACAGAGGGTAGCAGGCAACGATGGGCTCGGCCCGCGCCCGTCCGTGAGAGGCGCCCGGCCCCGGTGGGGATGGGGCCGGGCGTCCTC
>CALVLF010000066.1 GCA_944336625.1 uncultured Clostridia bacterium | reverse complement strand
GGAACCGATGCGAAGGGTTCCATCCGCCTCCATGGATATCCCCCGCAGGGCGTCTATCCCATAAATGCTTACAAGCTCGCAGCCTGCCAGCTTTCCTTCCCGCAGCTTGATGAGTACGTCGCTGCCCGCGGCGATGATCTTGGCTTGCGGATGGGCCTGAAGCAGGGCGATGGCTTTTTCTACGCTCTCCGCTTCATACAGGGCTTTTATATCATACATCTTGCCATTCCCTCCTTTATAGGAGCCCCGCCTCTTTGAACTTGGCAAAGAGGACATGCGGCGTTATGGGTATTTGGTTGATGGCAACGCCAGTGGCGTTTAGAATCGCGTTGCGGATGGCCGGCGCGCCGCTGCAGGCAGGGGGCTCACCCAAGGACTTGGTACCAAAGGGACTGGTTGGCTCAAAGTTCTCTGCAAAGCGGGCGGTTAGATCCGGGTGGTCCATGGTGGTGGAAAGCTTGTAATCCAGCAGGTTATTATTGAGGGGACGGCCCGTTTTCGGGTCAAACAGGAGCTGTTCCGATAAACCATAGCCAATGGCCATGCTCATGCCGCCATGGACCTGGGCCTCTGCCAGGGCCGGATTGATGAGCCTGCCGCAATCGTGTACATTGATCATATCCACAAGCTTCACCTTGCACAGAGGAATATCCACCTCCACCTCTGCAAAAGTGCAGCCGAAGGAATAGGCATTATTCTTGATCTGGTAAGTGCTTTCCGCATGCAGGTGTTCGCTGTGGGTAAGGCTGTAAAGGGCCTCTGTGGCTAGTTCCCCCAGGCTCATGAGCCGGCGGCCATCCGTAGTGCGAACGATCTGCCCGTCGATGATATCCAGATTGTGCACATCCTGCCGGGTAAGTTCCCGGGCGTATTGGAGGATGCGCTCCTTGAGCAGCTGGCCCGTCTGCCGGATGGCAAAGCCCGCTACATAGGTCTGGCGGGAGGCGTAGGCACCAGAGCCATAAGGTGTGATATCCGTATCCTGCACCGTCATGACATGGACCTGATCCACCCCGACGCCCACTGTATCTGCTGTCATTTGGGCAAAAGCCGTATCCGCTCCCTGGCCGATTTCCGTTTCCCCTAGCTGGAGCTGCAGGGAGCCATCCTGGTTGAGGATCATACGGCAGGAGCTGGATTCCAGGCTGATGGGCCAAACGGCTGTATTATACCAGAACAGGGACATGCCCACACCCCGGCGGATGGGGCCGGTCTGATGGGCATATTCCCGCAGTTTCCGGTCATAATCCAGATATTCCCGCCCCTTATCCATGCACTGGCCCAGGCTGTCCACATAGTTTTCATTCTTGCTGAAGCCATCCATATAGCCTACGGGCATCCGGTGGGCCCGGCGGAACTCCATGCTATCCACCCCTAGGGCCCGGGCTACGTCTTCCATATGACATTCCCCGGCGAACATGGCCTGGGGTATGCCATAGCCCCGCATGGCCCCGCCTGCCGGGATGTTGGTATAGACCGTATAGGCATCCCCCTCTACATTTTCGCAGGGATAAAGCTGGGGGAAGGCCCCCATGCCCTTTGCGGCCACGCTATGGCCATGGGAAGCATAAGCCCCCTGGTTGGAATAAGCGGTGAAGCGCCGGGCGGCGAAGCTGCCATCGGGCCGCACCCAGCTGATGATATGGAAGCGGATGGCGTGACGCACCCGGTTGCTGACAAAGGTCTCCTCCCGGCTTACATCCAGCTTCACCTTGCGGCCGCCTACGGTGGTGCTTAGATAGGCGCACAGGGGCTCATAGAGCGCATCCTGCTTATTTCCAAAGCCGCCGCCAATATAGGGCTTGATGATGCGCACCTGGCCCCAGGGAATGCCCAGAGCCTGACCCACCACCCGCCGGACGATATGGGGGATCTGGGTGGAGGAAATGACGGTGATCCGCTGGCCCTCCTGATAAGCGCAGGCGATATGGTTTTCAATATGGCAATGCTGCACCGTAGGGGTATCATACCAGCCTTCTACCTTGATAAGGCCGGGCTCCTGAATGGCCGCCTCGTAGTCTCCTTTATGGAGGCTGGTATGGGCCAAGATATTGCCGGGGAAATCCTCATGGACCTGGGGCGCGCCGGGCTTCATGGCTTCCTGCACGTCCAGCACAAAGGGATATTCCTCATATTCTACCTTTAAGGCCCGAATGGCCTGGGCGGCAGCAATCTCATCCTCCGCAATAACGGCGGCTACATCGTCCCCATAATAGCGGACGTGCTGGTTCAACAGCAGCCGGTCCGCTACATCCTGGTGGTGCGGATCCGTAGAATAGGGGTGGCCGGCGGTGGGAAATGGGAAATTCGGCACGTCGAAACAGGTCACCACTTTTACCACGCCGGGAATTTTCTCTGCTGCTGCCGTATCGATGGATTTCACCCGCCCATGGGCGATGGTAGAATGGAGGATCTTAGCCACCAGGGCGTCTTTTCCGAGCAGATCATCGGTATATTTTGCCCGCCCGGTGACCTTATCCAGCGCATCCACACGCTTTATGTTTTTGCCGACATTCATAATGGGCAGCCCCTCCTTCAATGGCAAGTCTCACTGAATGAAACGCATATTGGTTACGTCGAAAAGCCCTTCGTCCGTCAGCCGAATCTCCGGAATGACGGGCAGGGCCAGGAAGCTTAGGGTGACCAGCGGGTCGCTCTGCCCGCTGCAGCCGATGCTGGCTGCGGCGCTCAAAAGGGCCTGCTGCCGGGCCAATACGTCATCCACCGGCGCATCCGTCATCAGCCCCCCAATGGGCAGGGGCAGGCGGGCTAGAACGATGCCCTGGCTCACTACGCAAAAGCCGCCGCCGCACTCTGCAAGCGCTTCCGCGGCCATGCACATATCCCGGTCATTATCCCCGGCGATGACCAGGTTGTGGCTATCATGGGCTACGGTAGAAGCGATGGCGCCGTTTTTGATATGCAGCCCTTCCACAATGCCCAGGCCGATGCAACCCCTCTTATGATGCCGCTCGATGACGGCCAGCTTGCTGTAGGTTTCGTCCGGCAGGAAATACCCAGCCCCATCCCGGCCTACCTTGCGCTCCAGATGGCGGGTCATCAGCTGGCCTTCCACCAGGCCAATCACCGGCATGACCTCTTTCGCCGCCAGGCGCAGATCCGCCGGGGAAATGGGGTTAATCCGCACGCTGTTATATACCGCCGGCGGCAGGATGGGCATAGCCATGGTAAAGTTCGGATCATAGGGCTGGCCAAAGCGGGTGAATACCTGCAGCACCTTGAAATCCTTTAAATCTTCAAACAGGACCATATCCCCCTTATAGCCGGGGGCAATGGCGCCGATGTTGCGAAGGCCATAGGCCCGGGCAGCGTTATAGCTGGCCATGCGCACCGCCTCCACCGGCTTTATGCCGCAGCGAACGGCCAGGGCTGCAATGCAGTTAATATGGCCCTCGGCCCGAATATTTTCCAGGTGCTTATCATCGGTGCAAAAGAACATATTGTCCGTAGGCAGGCCGGCTTTTACGATCTTTTGGAGCAGCTCCTCGATGCCGTTGGCGGCAGAGCCTACCCGGATTAGGATGCGCATGCCGGTGCGGAGCTTTTCCAGCACCTCTTCAAAGTTAGAACATTCATGGTCCGTAGAGGGGCCGGCTACCCGGTAAGCGTTCAGCTCCCGGCCTGAAAGCAGGGGGGCGTGGCCATCGATGGGGCGCCCTTCAAAGAGCCGTAGCTTATCCATCATCTCCCGGCTACAGTTGACGGTGGAAACATAATCCATCACCTCCCCCAGGCCCAGCACCCGGCTTTTGCGGAGGAATTGCTCCATATCCTCCGCCACCAGCTCTGCCCCGCTGTGCTCAAAGGGGGTGGAGGGCACGCAGCTGGGCATCATAAACAGCACCCGCAGGGGCAGGTCATCCGTAAGCTTATACATGGCCCGGAAGCCCGCTGCGCCGGCTACGTTGGCAATCTCGTGAGGATCGGCGATGATGGTGGTGGTGCCATGGGGCATGATGACCCGGGCAAAGCTTTCCGGGATGACCATGGAGGATTCGATGTGGACATGGCCATCTATAAAGCCGGGGCATAAATAGGCACCCCCGGCGTCAATTTCCTGCTCGCAACGATAATTCCCTACGCCAATGATGGTATCCTCATAAAGGGCCACATCCCCGGGAAGGATCTCTCCCGTAAACACGTTCACGACCTTCGCGTTTTTTATGACGAGGGTCGCTTCCCCCGCCAGGGCGGCACGGATCAATTCATGTTGTTTCATTTGATGCACATACCTCCGATCTTTAATTAATATTTAAAAATGAACCTTTAAAAAGCGGGAAAGCCGGCAGGCCACGGCAGGTTCGCGAAGGCTTTGACAAAAAAAGAATTTGTATCCAATAAATATTTTTAGCAAGCATTTGTTACTTTGTAGTATAGCATAGGGTGTTTAAAATCGTAACCCCTTTCCGGCCGATTTTCCGCCCATATCGTTATGTTTTTAAAAGATATCGAATTGTTCCTTGCGCAGCATTTATGGGCTGGCCGCCCCATGCTGGAGCATGCCCCTTGCAAACCCCGCCGTAAAATGCTATCCTATATATGTCAGATTGATCCAGTTCGCGGCAATGGCGCGGACTTCTTCGGGGGCTTTACCGCTGCCCTGTATGCGCCGCC
Organism: uncultured Clostridia bacterium; assembly: GCA_944336625.1. Taxonomy (GTDB): domain Bacteria; phylum Bacillota; class Clostridia; order Christensenellales; family CAG-138; genus Pelethousia. Next base: position 12,003 of record CALVLF010000066.1, on the reverse strand, counting down.
GGCCGCCCTCCGGTTGGTGCTTTTTCTTTTTTTACCTTCTCACCCTTTCATCTCCAGGAGGCTTCTGATGCAAACGCTGATAAAAAATGGAACCATTGTTAACCCCCAAGGCTGCTCCCGGCTGGATATTCTCATTGAGGATGACCGCATCGTAGCCTTAGGGCCTACCCTGCGCGCCCCGGGAGCCCAGGCCGTCAATGCAAAAGATTGCTACATTTTCCCCGGCTTCATCGATACCCATACCCATTTTGACCTGGATACGGGCAGCGCCCTTACCGCCGATAATTTCATCACCGGCACCAAGGCTGCGGCCCTGGGGGGCACCACCTGCGTGCTGGATTTCGCCACCCAGGAGCGGGATGGCACCCTGCAGCAGGCCCTTGCCCAGTGGCATGAAAAAGCCCAGGGATCCAGCTGCAATTATGGCTTCCACATGGCCATTGCCCGGTGGGACGAGGGCGTGCGCCAGGAAATGGCAGCCATGCTAGAGCAGGGGGTTTCTTCCTATAAAATGTATATGGTCTACGATGCCCTTCGGGTGGATGACGGGCAGATCTTCCTGGCTCTGCAGGAGGCGGCCCGCCTGGGCTCCCTCATTGGCGTCCACTGCGAAAACTGGGATGTGCTCCAGCAGATGATCCAGCAGGTGAAGGCCAGCGGCCTGACGGGGCCTTATGGCCACCCGCTTTCCCGCCCCCCTGCCATAGAAGCGGAAGCTGTAGCCCGGTTTATGCGCATTGCGCAGCTGGCCCATGCGCCAGCCTATGTGGTTCACCTTTCCACAGCCCAGGGTCTGGAGGAAGCCAGGCGGGCCCGGGCCAGAGGCCAGCGGGTTTACCTGGAAACATGCCCACAATATCTGCTGTTAACGGATCTTTGCTACCAGGCGGAGGACGGGGCAAAATACGTCATGAGCCCCCCCTTACGCAAAAGCTGGGATAACGAGGCCCTCTGGCAGGCCCTGGGCAGCGGGGAGATCAATACCATCGGAACGGATCACTGTTCCTTCACCATGGCGCAAAAGGCCATGGGTTCGGAAGATTTTTCCAAAATACCCAATGGCGCCCCGGGCGTGCAGCATCGGGCGCAGCTCCTTTATACCTACGGTGTATGCAAGGGGCGCATTACCCTGGAACAGATGGCTGCCCTTCTTTCTTCCAACGCTGCGGCCCTTTTCGGTATGCCGGACCGGGGAATTCTGGCACTGGGCCGGGCTGCGGATCTGGTGGTATGGGATCCCAGTTACACAGGCTGCATTACAGATACGAATCATGCACATAATTGTGATAACTCCCCATATGCCGGTTTCGCAGTACAGGGCCGGGCCCGGGACGTTTTTGTAAACGGCCAGGCCGTTGTCCGGGATGGCCAGATTGTTGCCGCCGGCCTGGGGAAATATATCCATAGAAGCAGGTGTTCCCTATATTGAAGAAAAAAGACAAACTGGGCTGCGTTCTCATGGCTGCCGGATACGGTTCCCGCTTTGGCGAAAACAAGCTCCTTGCAGATTTCATGGGCAAGCCCCTGATCTCCCACGCCCTGGACGCTATTCCTAAAAGCGCTTTCAAGCGCATTGTTGTAGTAAGTCAGTATCCCGCTATTCTGCGCATGGCGGAAAAAGCCAGCTTTATCGCCGTGGAAAACACGGACCCTTCCGCCGGCGTCAGCCATACGATCTCCCTGGGCCTCAACGCCCTGGGGGAGGTGGACGCCGCCATGTTCATGGTAGCGGATCAGCCCTGCCTGCAGCAGGATACTATCAAAGCCTTGATTGAATATTATCATGCCCGGCCTGGCCATATTTTTTCCGTAGGCTATGGCAAGCGCAGAGGCAATCCCACCATCTTCCCCCGTTTCCTGTTCCCGGAGCTTCTGTCGCTTTCTGGGGATAATGGAGGCAGCAGGGTAATCAAAGCCCATGAGGATATCCTGCTCCTTTACCAGGTGGAGCGGGATATAGAGCTAAGGGATGTGGACTGCAAGCAAGAGCTGGAAAAATTAAAAATCGAGGCGGCTAAACCTTATTAACCTTTTCCCCCGATATTTGGGATGCTTTCCTATTTTTTATAAGGAGGAATATTCCATGAATTCCATGCGTGGCTTATGCGCCATACGGGGCAACCTGGCCTTCGCCCCTGCTCCTGGAGCCCTGACAACCATCGCCGATGGCTACATCCTCACCCGGGATGGGATTGTGGAAGGGGTTTTTAACCGGCTCCCGCCCCACTGCCAGGCGGAAGTGATCAATTATGGCGACTCCATCATCACCCCCGCCTTTACGGATATGCATCTCCACGCGCCCCAGTTCCCCATGCTGGGCCTAGGTATGGATTTACAGCTGCTGGACTGGCTCAATGTCTATACCTTCCCCATGGAAGCCCGCTTTGGAAACCTGGAATATGCAAAGACCGTCTACCGGCAGCTGGCCAAAGAGCTGATCCGCCGGGGTACTACCCGGGTTTGTGCCTTTTCCAGCCTCCACCGGGAGGCTACCCACGTTCTCATGGAGCAGCTGGAAAAGGCCGGCGTTACCGGCTATGTAGGAAAGGTTAATATGGACAGGAATTCCTCCCCGGAGCTTATGGAAACCACGGAGGAATCCCTGGCAGAAACCCGGCGGTTCATCCAAGAATGCAACGTTTATCCCCACCTCAAGCCCATCATCACGCCCCGTTTTACCCCCAGCTGCACCGATACGCTGCTGGAGGGCCTGGGGAAGCTGGCGGAGGAATTTCCGGAGGTACCTATCCAATCCCATCTTTCCGAAAACCCGGATGAAATCGCCTGGGTGCGGGACCTGCACCCGGATTGCCAGGAATACTGGCAAACTTATCACAAGTTTGGCCTTTGGAAAAGGGGCACGATTATGGCCCACTGCGTTCACAGCAGCCCGGAGGAACGGGCGGCTATGAAGGAGCATGGGATCTGGGCCGTGCATTGCCCGGATTCCAATACCAACGTAGCCAGCGGCATTGCCCCCCTGCGCCGGATGCTGGAGGAAGGATTGCAGGTGGGCCTGGGAAGCGATATCGCCGGCGGTGCCAAGCTCTCCATGCCCGATGTGGCTACGGAAGCCATACGGGTTTCCAAGCTGCGCTGGCTTTTGAGCGGTAAGGAAGAAGCCTTTCTCACCGTGCGGGAGGCCTTCTACCTCATCACCACCGCCGGCCAGGCCTACTTTGGGGCCAAGCCGGGCTTTGGCCAGGGGGAGCCCCTACATGCCGTAGTATTCAACGACAGCCGCTTCGCCTATAATCCGGCCATCACCCTGGAGGAGCGCCTGGAGCGCATCCTTTATCTGGGGGATAAGGCTACCATTTCCGCCGTCTATTCTGCCGGAAGGCTGGTGGAAATTTAAGGCCCGCTTGGCTCCGCCTGTAAAAGCCCTGCTTTTCGCAGGGCTTTTTCCTTTTCTGCTTCAGGAAGGCAGGCGATTGTCTCCCCGGATTCCTTTATGCTATAATGTTGGGCAGCAATGAATGCCCCTACGAAAGGAGATTCCCATGGCAAAAGATGACCGCAGCCGGAAGCTGACCCCGGCAGAAGCCCGCCGCAACGCCCTCTTCCTGGAAAAAAAGGCCGCGCTGGAGGCTCAGGGCTATACCTGCGAAGATCTGACCGTAGGTATCGTTTATGCCAATGTGATGGCGCTGGTGTTGGGCTTGCCCTTTTTATTGCTCTTTGGCATTTTATTCTTCCTGCTGCATGGGCTGCTTTTTTCCTTTTCCCTTTTCAGTCCTCTTGTTTTCCTGTTGGTTTTCTGCCTGCTGGCCGCCGTCCATGAGCTGATTCACGGCCTGTGCTGGGGCCTTCTGGCCAAGGGAGGCTTTCGGGCCATCTCCTTCGGCTTTATCCCCCAGTATCTGACGCCTTATTGTGCCTGCTCGGAGCCCTTGCCCCGCTGGGCCTATATAGTGGGCGCCCTGGCGCCTACGGTGCTGCTGGGGATACTGCCCTGCATCCTATCCCTCTTAAACGGGTCCCTCCCCCTGCTGCTCATGGGCCTGTTGCTGACCTTTGCCGGGGGCGGGGATATGCTTATTGTATTAAAGTTGCTGGGATTTAAGGGAGCCCGGGATGCCATCTTTCTGGATCACCCTTATGCCTGCGGCCTGGTAGCCTTTACAAAAGGCTGATCCTGTTTTTTAAAATACCCCTTCGTGTACAAGGGACTACACGAAGGGCATCATCCATTTATACAAAGGAGTTAGAATCGCCCATGGATTACGCCAAAGAGAGCCTTCGCCTCCACCAGGAGTGGAAGGGAAAAATCGAAGTGATCGCCACGGTGCCCGTGGCCACAAAGGAAGACCTGAGCCTGGCCTATACCCCCGGCGTGGCCCAGCCCTGCCTGGAGATCCAGAAAAATCCCAACCTGAGCTACGATCTGACCCGCCGCTGGAATATGTGCCTGGTGGTTTCCGACGGCACTGCCGTGCTGGGCCTGGGGGACATTGGCCCGGAGGCCAGCATGCCGGTGATGGAAGGGAAGTGCGTCCTCTTTAAGGCCTTTGGGGATGTGGACGCTTTCCCCATGTGCATCAAGAGCAAGGATGTGGATGAGATCGTCAATACCATCTATCTGATCTCCGGCTCCTTTGGGGGGGTAAACCTGGAGGATATCGCCGCCCCCCGCTGCTTTGAAATCGAGCGGAAGCTGAAAGAAAAATGCGACATTCCCATCTTCCATGATGACCAGCATGGCACCGCCGTCATCACCCTGGCGGGCCTGACCAACGCCCTGAAGGTAGTGGGTAAACGGAAGGAGGACGTGCGCATCGTCATCAATGGGGCGGGGGCCGCCAGCATTTCCATCACCCGCCTGCTCCTTTCCGACGGGTTTAAGGATATCACCCTCTGCGACCGGAATGGGGCCATCTATCAGGGCCGGAATAAGGGCATGAACCCCATTAAGGAAGAGATGGCGGCCCTGACGAATTCCCAGGGCTGCCAGGGCACCCTGGCAGATGCCTTAAGGGGCGCGGATGTTTTCATTGGCGTTTCCGCCCCCGGCACCGTAACGGTAGATATGGTAAAATCCATGGCAAAGGACGCCATCGTATTTGCCTGCGCCAACCCCACGCCGGAAATCTTCCCGGATGAAGCCCGGGAAGGGGGCGCGGCCGTCATCGCCACCGGCCGGAGCGACTTCCCCAACCAGATCAATAACGTTTTGGCCTTCCCCGGCATTTTCCGGGGCGCGTTTGACGTGCGGGCCCGGGATATCAACGATGCGATGAAGATCGCCGCTGCCTATGCCCTGGCAGGGCTCATCGGCCCGGATGAACTTTCCGCCGATTATATCATCCCCAAGGCCTTCGACCCCCGGGTGGGCAAGGCCGTAGCTGCCGCCGTTGCCCAGGCAGCCCGGGAGAGCGGCGTGTCGCGGATCTAGGGCCCCAAATGGTCCTTTCCGCCTGGATGTCGCTAAGCCTGCATAAGGGCGGCATATTCTGCCGCCCTTTCATTTTATGAAGCGAAAACAGCGGGAGCTCCTATTGCTCCCGCTGCCTTTTTCTGGCACCATAACCCTATTTTTTTCTGGGCCAAGCCTCCTTTTTACAGATTCCGCAAGGTATCTTCCAGGGCGGTTTTAGAGGCGGTTTTTTCGTCCTTCACCTTGATAACCCGGGCAGGAGTGCCGGCGGCCATGACCCCCGGGGGCACATCCTGCAGCACCACGCTCCCCGCGCCGATGACGGAGCCTGCACCAATGCGTACCCCCTCGGCCACCACGGCGTTGGCGCCGATTACCACGTTATCCTCCACCACCACAGGCTGGGCGCTGGCGGGCTCGATCACCCCGGCCAGAATCACCCCGGCAGCGATATGGCAGTTTTTGCCTACGGTTGCCCGGCCCCCTAGCTTAGCGCCGATATCGATCATGGTGCCATCGCCTACGCTGGCGCCGATATTCAGCACGGCCCCCATCATGATGATGGCATTCTTGCCGATGTGCACATGCTCCCGGATAATGGCGCCGGGCTCAATACGGGCTTCCAGGTCCTTGATATCCAGCAGGGGCACGGCGGAATTCCGCCGGTCATTTTCAATGACTATGTCCTCTATGGCGTCCTTATTGGCCTCCAGAATGGGCTTGAGCTCTTTCCAGTCCCCGAATACTACCTTATCCCCAGGGCCGAACACCTTGGCGCTGCCATAGTCGATGGGGCTTTTTTCTTTGATATATACCTTTACCGGCGTCTTCTTTTCCGCTTCGCTGATATACTGGATCAGCTCCTGGGCGTTCATCTCTTTCATTGCGCTCCTCCAAACAGAATTTCTTCCAGGGTATACCATCCCTTTTCCTTGCCGATGAGCCGCCTGGCGGCCTCCAGGGCGCCTGCGGCGAATACCCGGCGGCTGCTGGCCTTGTGGGTCAATTCGAACACTTCATCCTCGCCGAAGAAAGCCACCGTATGCTCCCCGGCTATGGTGCCCCCCCGCAGGGCATGGATACCAACTTCCCCCTTTTTCCGGGGGCCACATACGCCCTCCCGGCCATAGACGGGCGCCATGGCATGGGCCGGATCCAGGGCATCTAGCAGGAGCTTGGCAGTGCCGCTGGGAGCGTCCGCCTTGCGGTTATGATGGGTCTCCGTCATCTCCACATCCCAGGCGGCCAGGGGCGTTTCCCTTAGAACCTGCAAAAGCCGCTTGAACACGGCAATGCCCAGGGAATAATTGGCGCTGTACAGGACAGGGGCATATTCCCCCAAGGCCCGGAGGGTTTCCATATCCTGGGGGCTATAGGCCGTGACGCCGGAAAGATAGGGCGTGCCCGTGCGCCGGATATAATCCGCCACCACCGGCAGGGCCGCTGGGGCGGAAAAGTCTATAGTCACATCCGCTCCGGGCAGGGTATCCAGAAGATGGATATCATCCTGATCCAGGCGGGCGATGGCCGTATCCCCCTGGCCCTGCATCAGCTCCCAAACCATGCTGCCCATGCGGCCCCGGCTGATTAGAACCGCTTTCATTGCACCAGCCCCACTTTCTCCAGGGCGGTGCGCAGCTTGGCAGCGGCGCCCTCGCTCATTTCATACAGGGGCATGCGGCAGGGGCCTACTTCCCAGCCCATCATGTTCAGGGCCGCCTTTACAGGGATGGGGTTCACTTCCAGGAACAGGCCGTTGATCAGCTCCAGATACTTGAGCTGGGCCTCCAGGGCCGCTTTGGTATCCCCGGATAGATAAGCCATGACCATATCGTGGGTTTCCCGGGGCATAATATTGGCCCAGACGGAGATAACCCCGCTGCCCCCTACAGAAAGAATAGGGACGATGAGGTCGTCATTGCCGCTGTACATGACGAAGTTCTCGTTTAGATACCGGGCGATCTTGGTGGCATAGCTCATATTGCCTGAGGCCTCCTTGATGCCCATGATGTTTTCATGACCCGCCAGGCGGCGCACAACGTTTTCCGAAATGGAGCATCCCGTCCGACCGGGGACGTTATATAGGATGCAGGGAATGTTTACAGCATCCGCTACGGTGGCGAAATGGCGGTACATGCCCTCTTCATTGGTTTTATTGTAATAAGGGGAGATGATCAAGAGGCCCTGGGCGCCCATGGCCTGATAGCGCAGGCTCTTGGCCAGCATGGTGGCTGTACAATTGGAGCCGCTGCCCGCGATAACTGGGATTCGGCCCGCCACCCGCTTGAGGACATATTCGCATACGGCGTCATCCTCTTCATCCGTCATGGTTGCGGATTCGCCGGTAGTTCCCAGGGCAACGATAGCGTCGGTTCCGCTTGCAAGATGCCAATCCACCAGCTCGCCCAGTTTGGAGAAGTTGACGGTACCATCCTGGTTGAAGGGGGTCACCAGGGCAACGATCGATCCTTGAATATGCAGCATTGCTTTTTCCTCCTTTTCGATTGGCTCTATATGATTGGTTTTATGCTTGCCCCGGCCCGGGGGATTGGGTTTTGTCTTCTTTTTCCAGGGAGCCTTCCCGCAGGGAGAAGGTATCCGCCAGGCAGGCGATGGCTTTTTCCTGATTCTTCGCGTCTACCGTAAGAGAGATAGAAATCTCCGAAGTGGTGACCTGATAATAGGGAATCCCGGCGCCGCTCAGGGCGCTGAAGGCTGCCGCAGCAATTCCTCCGTGGGTCCGCATGCCCACCCCCACCAGGGATAACTTGGTAAGGGTCCCTTGATGGATGGGCCGGTGGGAAAAGCCTACGGTTTCCATCTTATCCAGCAGGAGCTTAGCATCCGCTGCCGAGCAGCTGAAGGAGGCCAGCACCCCTTCTGGCAAAGTCTGCTGGGAAATCATATCCACATTGATATCCAGCTCCGCCACCAATTGGAAGATGCGGCTCACATCCTTTCCATCGGCAGAGAGGCCGCCCATGGTGAACATGGCGCAGTTTTCCTTGATGCTAAGACCCGTGACCGGCATATCTTCAAAGGTTTCATTCCATTCCATGATATATGTTCCTTTCCGCAGATCTTCTTCCAGGGAGCGGCCTAGGTAAAGCTTTACGCCGTATTTTTTTGCCAGCTCCACGCTCCGGGTTTCCAGTACCCCCGCCCCCAGGGAGGCCATTTCCATCATCTCTTCGTAGGTAACCCGGTGCAGGGGCTTGGCGCCGGGACATTTTCGCGGATCTGCGGTGAAGATGGAATCCACGTCCGTATAGATCTGGCAATCCCAGCCCAGGGCCGCCGCCAGGGCTACCGCCGTGGTATCCGACCCGCCCCGGCCCAGGGTAGTAATGGAGCCATCCTGGCTCACGCCCTGGAACCCGGCCACTACCGGCACCTTGCCGGACCGGATGCATTCCTCCACCGCCTGCGCCCGTATTTCCACTATTTTGGCCCGGGTATGGTTGCTATTGGTGCGCATGCCGCACTGGGCGCCGGTAAAGGACATGGCCGGCACGCCAAGGCTCTGAAGGGCCAGGGCCAGAAGGGAAACGGTCTGCTGTTCCCCAGTAGCCATAAGGGCATCCATTTCCCGCGGGGTATCGGCGCCCCCCATCTCCCGGGCCAGGGCGATGAGGGCATCGGTGGATTTTCCCATGGCGCTAGCCACCACGGCTACCTGCTCCCCCTGCTGATAGGCTTTTGCCACCCGGGCGGCTACGGCGCGGATATGGGCCGCCGTGGCTACGCTGCTGCCGCCATATTTATGCACAACGCCCATGCTATTTTTGCCTCCTTCAAACTTTTTTTGCAATATGAAAGGCCGCCGGGCGAATGCCCGGCGGCCATTATATCGATTGCTTGTATAGCAGAATAAAAGAATAACATATACAAACACCTCATGGTTTAGCCAGACAGCGCTTCTGCAATGCACGTATGTAAAGATTGCAGACAGTCCTGGAGATATTCTCCCCAGCCCCACCCCTTCCCCATGCCTGAGAAAAGGATTCGGCGGATTTGCCCCCCATGAAGTCTTTGCCTGCCGGCTCGTTCATGTTCATCGCGTCCGCGCCTCTATCTTGTTTGCTATGCTAACACAAGGACAGGCAACCCGTCAAGAATAATTTTATTTACAGCCCTGCCGTATGTTTTTTCTTTCCCCTTGTTTTCCGGCTGGGCTGCTTATACAATAATTATGCAGGACCTTGCCCTGCTTTGTGCAAACGCAAGTATGATTTTCTGCCGGAGGACACCATGCAATCTCTGCTTACCCGTTTTCGCCGGGAGCTTCACCGCATTCCAGAGCTAGATCACGACCTGCCCCAGACGCTTATTTACCTGCGTCAGAGCCTTGCGCCCCTTCCCTGCCGGCTTTTCTCCCCTTCGCCGGGGGCCCTTTGCGCCTTTTTCGACGGCGGCCATGAAACCTCCGTGGCCTTTCGGGCGGATATGGACGCCCTTCCCCTGCAGGAACCGGAGGGCCGGGCGTATGGTTCCCAGCACCCGGGCCGCATGCACGCCTGAGGCCACGATGGCCACATGGCGCTTGCCCTGGGCCTGGCCCATTCCTGGGCGGAGAAAAGGGCCTCCCTTCCCCATAACCTGCTGCTGATCTTCCAGCCGGCGGAGGAAACCACCGGCGGCGCCCAGCCCATCTGTGAAAGCGGAATCCTGGAGGAATATAGGGTAAAGCGGATCTTTGGCTGCCACCTGTGGCCTGGGCTTCCGGCGGGCCAGGCTTTTGCCCGGCCCGGCCCCATGATGGCCCGCTGTTCTGAGATCACCCTGGCCGTACAGGGCAGAAGCGCCCATATTGCCCAATGGGCCCGCGGGGCGGATGCCCTCCATGCCGGCGCCCTGTTTTTGACGAAGATCTATCAGCGGCTTTCCGCCCTGCCCCCTTCCATAGATCTTTTCGTTTTGCGCTTTGGCCGCATGGAGAGCGGTTCCGTCCGCAATGCCATCAGCGACCATACCCTCCTGGAGGGGAGCCTGCGGGTTTTTCATGAGGCGCTTTTCCAAAGGATCTTAGAAGAGATGGAGGGGCTTTGCCGTGCCATTGAAACGAAAACAGGCTGCTCCCTTTCCCTTTCCGCCAGCCCGGGCTATCCTCCCCTTCGGAACGATCCCGCTCTGTATGCAGCGGCGGCTGCGGCTTTGGAGGAAAAGCTTTCCCCCCTGGAAAGCCCCAGCCTGACTGCCGATGATTTTTCCTTTTTTGCTCAGGCCCGGCCTTCTCTTTTCTTCTTCCTGGGCACGGGGGAGGCTGCGCCCCCCCTGCACAACCCTGCCTTTGACTTTGACGAGGCGGTACTCCAGTCCGGCCTGGATATTTACTGGAAGCTGGCCGCCTTGCCCTGATCCGGGCCGAAATGCAGGATGAGGAGCTCCTTTTTATTGTTGATCCGGGGCAGGCAGAGGTTATTGGCAAGGCCCCTGCTCACCAGAAGCCGGCCCTGGTAAAAGCCACCGGTATAGGGGGGCAGAATTCCCTGGCCCGGCGCGTAAATCCCCCGACCCCGGGCCCGGAACTGGCCCCCGTGGGCATGGCCTGCAAGGATCAGCTGGATATCCAGGGGCCGAAGAAGGGATTCGTAATATTCCGGATGATGGCAAAGCAGGATTTTATAGCCGATCATCCTGGAAAACCGCTCTAAAAACTCCCTGTCCGGCCGGCTGGTTATGCCGCCGATCAGAAAGCCCTGGCTTGCAACGGCTCGGTTTTCCAGAAGGATGGCCCCCGTGTGGCTGATGCGGCGCCTTTCCGCATCCCCAAGGGCTGCTTCATGGTTTCCCGGGGCGTAAAAGGTAGGCGCCAGCGCCGCAGCCCCCATAAGGAAAGCATAAGCGTTTTCGTTTTTCTCCGCCGCATGGGCCCGCCCTCTGCTCTTTCTGCACTCCAGCAAGTCGCCAGCTACAAAGATCAGCTCCGGCGCGGCAGCGCGAAGGGCCGTTAGAACAGGGCCCGGGTCCTGGCCATGCAGATCCGCAATCAGGGCCCCCCGCCGGGAGACCGGGGCCGGTATGGCCCAGGCATTCACTTCAAAGGGATATACGTCTTTCCTTTTTTTCATGACAATAGTATACTTATGTATGAAAGGCAGGTCAAATTCATTCGTATGTCAATTATGTGTCAATTTCTGGAAATTGCCTGCCTGCATGGAAACGGCCGGCGAGGTATCCCCGGCTGGCCGCTTTTGCCCAGGTTGATCACTCTATTTTATCCCAACTATAAGCAGGAGGTTTCATAATTTCATGACAGTCCAAACCCGCGCCATCACCGCCATCCGTATGCTGGTGGCAGACTCCGTCCAAAGAGCCAACAGCGGCCATCCTGGCATGGCCATCGGCTCTGCTCCTCTGGCCTATACCCTCTGGAAACAGATGAAGCACAACCCCAAGAACCCCCACTGGCAGGGGCGGGATCGCTTCATTCTCAGCGCAGGCCATGCCTCCCCTCTGGAATACGCCCTGCTCCATCTCTTTGGTTATCCCCTCACGCTGGAAGATCTCAAAGGTTTCCGGCAGTGGAATACAAAAACCCCCGGCCATCCTGAGTTCGGCCATACGGAAGGCGTAGAGGCCACATCCGGCCCCCTGGGCCAGGGCTTGGCTACAGGCGTGGGCAT
>CALVLF010000065.1 GCA_944336625.1 uncultured Clostridia bacterium | reverse complement strand
GCACTGGCAACGCCGGCAAGCTATTGGATAGCATCCGCCGGGGCGAGCGCACTTATCACTTCATCGAGATCATGGGATGCCCCGGCGGCTGCGTGACAGGTGGCGGCCAGCCCATCGTAAACGCCCGCCTCCGCTACGAAATCGACCCCCGGGCTGCCCGGGCCAAGGCCACGTACGACTGCGACCGGGCCATGCCGATCCGCAAGAGCCACCAGAATCCCTCCATCCAGAAGCTCTACAAGGAATTCCTGGGCGAGCCCGGCAGCCATAAAGCCCATGAGCTCCTGCATACCACCTATGTGGAGCGCTGAGCCCAGCATTTAACCTTTATCCATAAGCAAACAATAAGGACAGCCTCTGGCTGTCCTTGTTGTTTGCAGGAATCCGCTTATCCCCTGAAGGGCTTTTTCTAACCGGGGCCCGGCGAACCTCCTCTAAAAAGGGTCTTTATTCCCGCATATTTTCTAATTTTCTATTAAGAATTCACAAATTTTTTGCTCTCTAGACAAAAAGCTGCTATAATGGTACCGTTCTTTTTCAGAAAGGAGGGGAAGCCAATATCTATGGTTACCATTAAGCAGGTTGAAAGCCGGGCGGAGCTGCGCCGGTTTGTGGATTTTCCGAATCAGCTTTACGCGGACAACCCTTGTTTCGTCCCTGCCACCTATGGAGATGATCTGAGCGATTGGAATTCCAAGAAGAACCCTGCCTTCTCCTACTGTGATGCCCGGTGTTTCCTGGCCCTGCGGGATGGGGAGATCGTCGGGCGGATTGGCGCCATTTTGAGCCACCGGGCTAACGAAAAATGGAATACCAACCGCATGCGCTTTTCTCAGGTGGATTTTATCGATGACCCGGAAGTTGCCGACGCCCTTTTTAAAGCGGTGGAGGATTTTGCCCGGGAAAAAGGCTGCCAGCAAGTACATGGCCCCCTGGGCTTCTCCGACCTGGATCGTGAAGGCATGCTGGTGGAAGGATTCGACCGCCGGAGCCTCTTCTTCACCTATTATAATGCGCCTTATTATAACCAGCACCTGGAGCGCCTGGGCTACCGCAAGGATACGGACTGGATCGAATTCCGCATAAATGTGCCGCAGGAGGGGCCCATTCCCCAGCGCATCCATAAGATCGCCCAGTGGGCGCTCCAAACCCATAAGCTGCATATTGCCAATGTGCGCACTCACCTGGGGGTATATCCTTATATCCAAAGGGTGTTCGAGCTGGTGAATATCGGCTATGCCCCCCTTTATGGGGTGGTAGAGCTGGATGAAGCCCAAATCAAGCGGTATGTGGCAAAGTTCCTGCCCATGATCAATATGGACTATACCTGTTTCGTTATGGATGAAAAGGAGCGCATGGTAGCCTTTGGGGTATGTGCTCCCAGCATGGAAGCTGCTTTCCAGGCTTCCCGCGGCCGGCTCTTTCCCACAGGCTTTCTGGGGGTGCTGCGCAGCATGCGCCATAACGATACCCTGGATATGTTCCTCACGGCCGTCCGGCCGGAATACCAGGGGCTGGGGGTCAACGCCATCGTCATGGATACCCTGCTTCAGGGGGCCATTCGCAATGGCATCCGTTATGCAGAAACGGGCCCCATGCTGGAATACAACGATAAAATCCATTCCCAGTTCCGCTTCTTCGATATGGAGCAGCATAAGCGCCGCCGGTGCTACATCAAGGAATTATAATTTTTTCTTTACCTATCAAAATACCGGGGAACTTCGCCCCGGTATTTTTCGCCTTTTCCCCCAGGCTGGCGCTAGGGCGCGCCGGGTAAAATGGGTTCCGGGATTGCCCATCAAAAAAAATTGCCGGGGAAATATCCCCGGCAATTTCGCCATAGGCTTTATTATGTTTAGTTTAGGCAGGGTTTTCGCCGTTTCTTTCCTGGAAAAGTTGAAAGACGGCCTCCAGCAGGGCTTCATCCTCTATGCCCTGAAGGGTCTCCTCCTGGGCCCCCTCCCCGCCCGGCAAAAGCTCCAGGATTACAGCCTCCGGCTCCGGGGACTCATCCTCTAAGGGGAAAAGGACGGCGTATTCTTTGCCTTCATAGGGCACCACGTCCAGGATCTCAAAATCCACATCGTTCCCTTCCCCATCGGTCAGGGTTACGACATTTTCGTAAGCATCCTCCATGGGGAAATCCCTTAGGCCTTGCCATTGCAGCCCAGAACGTCTACGATCTTGTGGGCTACCATGTCCTTGATGGCCTGGCGGGCGGGCTTCAGGTACTGGCGCGGGTCGAAATGATCGGGATGCTCGGCGAAGTATTTGCGGATGGTGCCGGTCATGGCCAAGCGCAGGTCGCTGTCGATATTGATCTTGCAAACGGCCATGGAAGCGGCCTTGCGGAGCATATCCTCGGGCACGCCGATGGCATCGGGCATCTTGCCGCCGTAGGTGTTGATCATCTCCACAAACTCCGGAATGACGCTGGAGGCTCCATGGAGCACGATGGGGAAGCCGGGCAGGCGCTTCTCTACTTCTTCCAGAATATCGAAGCGGAGCTGCGGCTTGGTGCCGGGCTTGAATTTGTAGGCGCCATGGCTGGTGCCAATGGCAATGGCCAGGGAATCCACGCCGGTGCGGGAAACGAAATCCTGCACCTGCTCCGGATCCGTATAGCTGCCCTCGCCGGCGGCAACTTTTACGTCGTCCTCAACGCCTTCCAGCCGGCCCAGCTCGCCCTCTACCACAACGCCGTGGTCATGGGCATATTCTACGACCTTTTTGGTCAGGGCCACGTTTTCTTCATAGGGATGATGGCTGCCGTCGATCATGACGGAGGTAAAGCCGCCGTCGATGCAGCTCTTGCACAGCTCGAAGGTATCCCCATGGTCCAGGTGGAGGCAGATGGGCAGGTCCGTTTCAATAATGGCCGCTTCTACCAGCTTAATCAGGTAGGTATGGTTTGCATATTTGCGGGCGCCGCTGGAAACCTGGAGGATCAGAGGGGCCTGCTGCTCCTTGGCGGCTTCGGTGATGCCCTGAATAATCTCCATATTGTTTACGTTGAATGCGCCAATGGCGTAGCCGCCTTCATAGGCCTTTTTGAACATCTCTTTGCTGGTTACGAGTGGCATAGCTTCTATCTCCTTTACAGCCGCTCAGGGGCGGCAAAATATAATATGCTGTATTTACTATATATTATACCCCTTAATCCCCAGATTTGGATATAAGAATTGTAGATAAGCCCGGAAAAGGGTATAATAGGAAATGCGGGCTGCAGGCCTGCCACCGGAGCGGAAAATGGCCGGCTGGGCCGCATTTTTTCTTTCCACAATGGATTTGGCAACACGCCGGAACGGATATGCTTTCCCAAAGGAGGATGGATTTTTCATGCCAAAGATGCTGTCCCTCATTGTACCCGCCTTTAATGAGGAGGCGGTCCTGCCGGAATCTTTCGCCCAGATGGATGCCGCCATGGCCGCCCTTACGGGCTATACTTACGAAATCATCTATGTGGACGATGGCAGCCGGGATGGGACCTGGCCTGCCCTCAAGGCCCTGGCCCAGGCGCATCCTCAGGTGCGGGCCCTGCGCTTTTCCCGGAACTTTGGCCACCAGCTGGCGGTGACCGCCGGGATGGACGCCGCAAAGGGCGATGCCCTTATTATCATTGATATCGATCTGCAGGATCCCCCTGCCGTCATTGCGGAGCTGGTGGCCGCCTGGGAGCAGGGGGCGGATATCGCCTATGGCCAGCGGACCCGCCGGGAGGGGGAAACCATTTTCAAGCGGTTTACCGCCTGGTGCTATTACCGGCTGCTCAGCGCCATGAGCGCCTATCCCATTCCCCTGGATACGGGGGATTTCCGCCTGCTGGACAGGGCCGTAGCGGATGATTTTCTGCGGATGCGGGAGCATGACCGCTTTCTTAGAGGCATGAGCGCCTGGATGGGCTATAATGCCGTTGCCGTGCCCTATGTGCGCCATGAGCGGGCCGCCGGCAGCACCAAGTATTCCTTCAAAAAAATGCTGCGCCTGGCCACGGCAGGCATCCTGGGCTTTTCCGGCCGGCCTTTGACGGCCGTCGGCTATCTGGGCTGCTTCCTGGGGCTCCTATCCCTTCTGGGGCTTATCGCTGCAGCAATCTTAGATGGTGCCGGTTGGGTAAAGGCAGTATGCGTCCTGGCCATTCTCCAAGCCATCATCATGGTAGCCCAGGGTATTCAGGGCGCCTATTTGAACCGGATCTACGACGAGGTTCGGGGCAGGCCCCTGTATATCGTCCGAGAGGATACGGCAACCCGCCAGGCATAACCGGTACTATATGCATAACCAACTTCATATAAGGAGACCATAGATACTATGACAGACCCGAGAATTCAGCAATTGGCCCATAATCTGATCCACTTTTCCTGCGACCTGCAGCCCGGCGAAAAGGTCCTCATCGAGGGCACCGGTGAGGTGCAGGAGCTCACCCGTGCCCTGGTGCGGGAGGCTTATGCCGCCGGCGCCCTTCCCTTCGTTTGGAACAACCGGCCGGATGTGAGCCGGGAGTTGGCCCTGGGGGCCACGGAGGAGCAACTTAAGCTCCGGGCGGAGGTGGATTGCGCCCTTATGTCCAAAATGCAGGCCTATATCGGCGTGCGGGGCGGGGCCAACAGCAGCGAGATGAGCGACGTACCGGCCGATAAGCAAGCCCTGACGGCCCGCCTATACAACGAGCCCGTTCACAGCATGATCCGCGTGCCCAAAACCAAGTGGGTGGTTCTGCGCTATCCTACCAGCGGCATGGCCCAGCAGGCTAATATGAGCACGGCCGCTTTTGAGGATTTTTACTTTAAGGTCTGTAATTTGGATTATTCCAAGATGGATCGGGCCATGGACGCCCTCAAGGACCTGATGGAGCGCACGGACCGGGTCCATATCCTGGGACCGGGGACGGATCTGCGCTTCTCCATCAAGGGGCTGCCCGCCGTCAAGTGCGCCGGACATATGAATATCCCCGACGGGGAAATTTTTACCGCGCCGGTTCAGGGCAGCATCGAAGGTACCATCCATTACAATACCCCCTCCCTCATGGAAGGATTTACCTATGAGGATATCACCCTCACCTTCCAGAATGGCAAAATCGTAAACGCTACTTGCAACGATACCGCCCGCATCAACCGGGTATTCGACCGGGATGCAGGGGCCCGGTATGTGGGGGAATTCGCCATTGGCGTCAACCCCTATATCGAAAAGCCCATGAAGGATACCCTCTTCGATGAGAAGATCGCCGGCAGCTTCCACTTTACCCCCGGCAGCTGCTACGATGAATGCGACAATGGGAATAAATCTGCCATCCACTGGGATCTGGTCTGTATCCAGACCCCGGAGATGGGGGGCGGTGAAATGTACTTTGACGATGTTCTCGTTCGCAAAGAGGGCCGTTTCGTCCTGCCGGAGCTCCAGGGCCTAAATCCGGAGAATTTGGTCTGATGCAGAAGCTTCTCCTTTCCCGTATAGACCGGCTGCTGGAATCCCGCAATCGGGTAGTCCTGGCCATTGATGGCCAGAGCGCTGCCGGGAAAACCACCCTAGCCAGCCTTTTGGCAGAGCGATATGATGCCCGGGTCTTTCATGCGGACGACTATTTCCCCCTTCCTGGCAAAAAACCTGCGGATGTCAACCTGGATATGGACCGGTTTGCAGAAGAGGTGATCGCCCCGGTTCAGGAAAGCCGGGATGCATATTCCCGCCGCTATGATTGTAAAAGCGGGCGTCTCCTTCCGCCCCGGCGCCTTCCCTTCGCCCCCCTCTCCATCATCGAGGGCGCCTATTGCCTGCATCCGGCCTTTGGCGCCTATTATGATCTGGCCATCTTTTTACAGGTGGAGCCAGATGTGCAGCGCGCCAGGCTGCAGGCCCGCTATGATAGCGCCCGCTTCCAGCGGGCCATGGGGGAATGGGTCCCGCAGGAAAATGCCTATTTCCGCATGCTCAATATCCGGGAAAAGTGCGATTTTATCCTCACCATGGCATAAGATATGCTTATGGAAAGGCCGCATTTCAACAAAACATGAAATTTTTGGCCAAATGTATTGCATCTTTGGAGCAAATGCAATAAGATGATTGAGGTGATTATCCAGACCTTGCCGGGTCTTGATCATAAGTTTATGCAATAATGAAACGGAGGATTTAAAAATGGCAGTTAAAGTAGGTATCAACGGTTTTGGCCGGATTGGCCGGCTTGCTTTCCGGGCCAGCATTAACAACCCCGATATCGAGGTTGTAAGCATCAACGATCCTTTCATCGCCCCAGATTATATGGTCTACATGCTCAAGTACGATACCGTACATGGCCGTTTCGATGGCACCGTCGAGGCTAAGGATGATCAAATCATCGTCAATGGCAAGGCCGTGAAGGTCTATGCGCAGATGAATGCCTGCGATATCCCCTGGAGCGAGTGCGGCGCTGAATATATTATCGAAGCTACTGGCATCAATACCACCACGGAAAAGGCCAGCGCCCATTTCAAGGGCGGCGCCAAGAAGGTGGCCATCTCCGCCCCCAGCGCCGATGCCCCTATGTTCGTCATGGGCGTAAACCAAGAAAAGTATACCAAGGATATGACCGTAGTATCCAACGCTTCCTGCACCACCAACTGCCTTGCCCCCCTTGCCAAGGTCATCCATGACAACTTCGGCATCATCGAGGGCCTTATGACCACCGTTCATGCCACCACCGCTACCCAGAAGACCGTAGACGGCCCTTCCAAGAAGGATTGGCGCGGCGGCCGCGGCGCAGCCTTCAACATCATCCCCAGCTCCACCGGCGCTGCCAAGGCTGTGGGTAAGGTCATCCCTGAGCTCAATGGCAAGCTCACCGGCATGTCCTTCCGGATCCCCACCGCAGACGTTTCCGTTGAGGATCTGACCTGCCGGCTGGAGAAAGCCGATACCTACGATGAGATCAAGGCCGCCATGAAGGCCGCCAGCGAGAGCGACCGCTTCAAGGGCATCATCGGCTATACCGAGGATAAGGTGGTCTCTTCCGACTTCATCACCGACCCCCGTACCTCCATCTTCGATGCAGACGCCGGCATCAGCCTGAACGATCACTTTGTCAAGCTGGTAGCCTGGTACGATAATGAGTGGGGTTACTCCAACAAGCTCCTAGATCTGGTCGTCCATATGGCCAAGGTGGATGCGGAGTAAGAAATGTAAGCATAAAAAGCGGAGCTTCAGCTCCGCTTTTTTCATGCATGGGGTTTTCTTTTAGCCGAAGACGAAAATGGCCCGGATTCTTCCGGACCATTTTTCTCAGGATGGTTCAGGCTGTCTGCCGTTTCCCGATACCCAACCGTTTCGCCAAGAGGAGGCTCACAACCAGGGACAGAGCCAAGAAGACGCCGCTATAGGCCCAGGGCATGGCCGGCATAAAGAAGGAGCCCATTAGATTAACCCCCATATGGAAGAATACAGCGCACCAGAGGGACCCCGTAGCATCCAGCACCAGGCACATGAGTACCCCCAGCAGGGCTGCATAGGCGATCCAGATGGGATGTCCGTGCAGCAGGCCAAAGATCAGCGCACACAGGGCGATGGCCCAGGGCCGGGACAGGGCCTGGGAAAGGGTTCGGTAGATAAGCCCCCGGAATAAGATTTCCTCCGCCAGAGGGGCCAGAAAGGCTACGGCAATAGCCCGCAGGGGCAGAGGGCCCGCCAGCAGGAAGCTGGATTGCTCCCCATAGCTTTCCAAGGCCTCTTCTGGAAGGGGTAGCAGATTCAGTACCAGCACTACAAGCATCCCGGCGGCCAGCCCGAAAAAGAAGCTCTCCGTCCCCTTGGATTTGGGCGCCGGCGTTAGGCCCAGGCCCTGGCCCATGGTGGTTTTTTGCAGGCGGCAAATGCCCCAAACGGCCCCAATGGCCAGCAGGTTATAGACGATAGAAGCATACAGGCTCAGTTCGCCCACCATGGAAGATAAGGCCGCTTCCAGCCCATCTCCCCCGCCGCGCAGCAGCTCCAGCAGCATGGCGCCAAAGGATAGCGCCATAGTCACGATAACCTGGAGCAGGAGATAACCGATCACATATAAGGCGCAGAGGCCCAGGCTTTTCCAAAATTGTTTCCAATTCATAATTTCACCTCTTCTCCTCTATTTTAGCATATGCTATGCTATAATAGCTATAGCTTTGGAAATTAAGAGCAGGAGAGGGCAATATGCGCATTCCCGTTTGCGTTCTGGGCGGCATGAATATGGATATTACCGGCACACCAGCAGCCCCTTTGCTGCCAGGGGACTCCAATCCTGGATCCGTGCGCATGAGCGCCGGGGGTGTGGGCCGGAACATAGCGGAAAACCTAGCTCGCCTGGGCTTTTCCGTAGAACTTATGGCTCCTGTGGGAAACGATGGCTTCGCAAGCATTCTCCAGCAGGATTGCGCGGAGGCCGGCATTGGCCTGCGCTATGCCTTCCGGCTGGAGGGGGCCTCCAGCATTTATTTCTGCCTTATGGACGGCCGGGGGGATATGGCCGCTGCCATTAACGATATGTCCCTTTGTGATGCCCTTACGCCGCAAATGCTGGATATGCCCGCCATCAATTCCTTCGCAGGGGCAGCCTTAGATGCCAACCTGCCAGAGCCAGTGCTAAAAAAGATTGGACAGGAAGCTGCAATCCCCCTCGTCGGGGATCCGGTTTCTGTGGCCAAAGCCCGGCGCTTTCTTTCCCTGCTCCCCCGCCTGGCAGCTATCAAGCCCAACCGGCTGGAAGCCGCCGCCCTTACGGGCCTGGAGGATCCCAGCCTGGCAGCCCGGGCCCTGGTGAAGATGGGGGTAGGCCAAGCATTTGTTTCCGCCGGGCCAGAGGGCCTGTTTTTCTGCGGCCAGGGAAAGGAGGGCCATCTTCCTGCCCCCGCCCTGCGCCCCCGCAATGCCACTGGCGCCGGCGATAGCGCCACCGCCGCCATCGTAGCAGGGGTCCTGCTGGGCAAGCCTATCCAGGAAACGGCCCGCCTTGCCTGCCGCATATCCGCCTGCACCCTCAGGTGCCCTGGGGCCGTTAACCCAGATTTATCACCCAGCTTGCTGGATTGATGCTATATTTTTATCTTTTTTAAACGGAGGATTTTAGTATGAATCAGTATCTCAGCCTGTCCGCAGAGGTTGCGGAGGCCCTGGAAAACCATAAACCCCTGGTGGCCCTGGAAAGCACGATCATTTCCCACGGCATGCCCTATCCCCAGAATGTGGAAACAGCCAAGAACTGCGAGCGCATCATCCGGGAGAATGGGGCCGTGCCCGCTACCTGCGCCATTCTGGGCGGCAAGCTGTGCGTAGGGCTGGAGCCCCAGCAGCTGGAATATTTGGGCAAAGCAGGCCAGGCTGTGACCAAGGCCAGCCGCCGGGATATTGCGCGGCTGGTAGCCGCCGAAGCGGATGGGGCCACCACCGTGGCCGCTACCATGATCCTGGCTAAGATGGCCGGCATATCCATCTTCGCTACCGGCGGAATCGGCGGCGTCCACCGGGGCGCGGAAACCACCATGGACATTTCTGCCGACCTGGAGGAGCTGGCCCAGACGGACGTAGCCGTCGTCTGTGCCGGAGCCAAGAGCATCCTGGATCTGGGCCTGACCCTGGAATATCTGGAGACGAAGGGCGTGCCCGTTATCGGCTATGAAACGGATGAGCTGCCCGCCTTCTATACCCGAACCAGCGGCTTCAAGGTGGATTGCCGCATGGATACCCCCCAGCAGATCGCCGATACCATCCGGGCCAGCTTTGGCCTGGGGCTGCATAACGGCATGCTGATCGTAAACCCCATTCCGGAAGAGAATAGTATGGACCCCGATTATATCGGCCAGGTTATCACCCAGGCTGTAGCGGAAGCCAATGCCCGGGGCATCCATGGCAAGGAAATCACCCCCTTCCTCCTGGGCCGGATCAAGGATGTCACCGGCGGAAAGAGCCTGGAGAGCAACATCGCCCTGGTTTACAACAACGCCCGACTGGCTGCCCAGATTGCCGCCGCCCTGTAGCGCGCGCACAAAAATCGATCTACCTATAAAAACGGGCGGCGCTGAAGAAGCGCCGTCCGTTTTTATATTCGCCACCTATGGCAGGGGCTTCTGCCGTGCCAAGAAGGGCTTTCGGCCGGATATGTCGGGCAGGATTCCTGGAAATGAAGCATCCCTGCTCCGCCCTTTCCTTAGGGCGAGGAAAAGCTTATCCAGCAAATATGCTTCAATACGATCAAGATAATGGCCCATCCTTTCGCCGTTTCCCGGAGAAGAGGGGAATGCAGCAGGCGCAGCGGCGCATTTTTCTTGCATAAAAACAGGGGAAAGCTTATATGCTCTCCCCCGCATGCATCTTTAGCCTACCCTTAAGAAGGGATGCTTTCCAAACATGCGCGTATAGCCTGGATGGCAGCATCCAGGCTATTGATATCGGCCATGGCCCGATTCCCATAGGGCACCAGCAATAGATCGCCCTGGATCCGCACAAAGCCCTCCATGGGGTTAACGGGGAAGATATAGTTCTGCTTTGCATCCGGGCCGTTCACGGTGAAGAAAAGATAGATGGCCCCTTCCTTCAGCTCGGGAGCCTGATCGCTGGAGTAAGGCTCTGCCAGCAGGGTGGCGGCATTGATCAGGTCTGCATTCATGGCCGGGGCGTGCACCATTTTTACCGTGTCCCCGTATTTCAGAGCACCCTTGGTGCTGCCGAAGGCGGTAATCGTTACGATGGAGGCGGGCAAAACCTGCTCCACAGTGGTGCCGTTGCTCTGGGAATGGAACTGGGTATCCCGGCTAGGGGCGATCTCCTCCACCTGGCCGATGAAGATATCATCCGCCCCCTGGGCCAGCTCTTCCAGGCTGTCGTAATAATATAGGGCGGAAGGGGCGGAAATGGTGGCATCCAGCCGCGCCATATCCAGAATCAGCGTTTCCAGGGATATGGACTGTCCATTGAGGGTAACTGCCCCTTGGGAAAGAGCCAGGGGTTCTCCGGAAACCAGGGCATATCCCTGCATATCCTCCGTATGGGCTGCATCTTCCCCATCCTCTAGGTATAGCAGGTACTCCTTCCCTACTTCCATGGCGGAAAGGCAGTGGATTACACTGCCTGCCTGGCTATCGCCGGCCAGGATCTCTTCCACGGTAAAGTCGTAGCAGTTTTCGCCATTGGCATTGATATGCACCTGGGTACAGGTGCCGGAGACCACCAGGGAAGCCTGGCGGTAATTCTGCCGGGCCTGGGCCAAAGCCCGGGCCTCGCCCGCGCTGCTCACCGGCAGTGCACAGCCGCTTATGCCCAGGGATAGGCATAAAATCAGGCAGAGGATAATTTTACCAAGCCGGTTTGACATATGCTGCTCCTTTCCGATGGATGTGGAAGACGCCTGCCAGCGCTTTATCCATACATAATAATAGACGATTCACAGGGCGAAATGGTTGCGGAAATTTTAAAATTTACGGAAGATTTACATTAAAATTCCTTTAAGCAGCCATTTCACATATTTTTAATTACATTTCACGGCGGCCTTCCATGGCTTTATATAGGGTCATTTCATCGATATATTCCAGGCTTCCGCCGATGGGCACGCCATGGGCGATCCGGGTGCAGCGCACCCCCTTTTCCTTGAGCAGGCGGGCCAGGTAAACGGCCGTGGCTTCCCCTTCTACATCCGGGTTGGTAGCCAAGATTACTTCCTGCACCCCGCCCTGTTCCACCCGGTCCAATAGCTCCTTTATGCGGATATCCTCCGGGCCGATGCCCTCCATGGGGGATATGGCCCCTTGCAGCACATGGTATTTCCCGCGGAATTCCCGCATCTTTTCCATGGCCGCCACATCCCGCGCCTCCTGCACCACGCAGATGATGCCGCTCTCCCGCTCCCGGTCTGCGCAGATGGGGCAGGGATCCTGGCTGGTATAGGCGCCGCAGATGGGGCAGGGATGCACCTCGTCCCGGGCCTTCAGGATGGCCGCCGCCAGCTCCCGGGCTGTGGTCTCGGGCATGTCTAGAATATGGTAGGCAAGGCGCTGGGCGCTTTTTGCGCCAATGCCGGGCAGCCTGGCCAGCTGCTGCGCCAGGCTTTGGATGGGATCTGGCTGCATATCAGAAGCCCAGGCCCATACCGCCCGTAAGTTTGCCCATCTCGGCGTTTACCGTTTCATCCGCCATGCGCAGGGCCTCGTTGACCGCAGCGATGATCATATCCTGGAGCATTTCCATATCTTCCACATCCACGCAATCCGGATCGATCTCTATAGCCTGCAGCGCCTTTGCGCCGGTGACCGTGGCCTTCACGGCGCCGCCGCCTGCGCTGGCGCTAAACTCCCGCTGGGCCAACTCTTCCTGCATCTTAGCCATGTTCTGCTGCATTTGCTGGGCCTGCTTCATCAGCTGCTGCATATTCATACCGCCGCCAGGGAATCCACCCCTTGCCATAACGTTTATCCTCCAAATGTATATATGTATTCTTTTACAGTATAGCACAAATCCACTGCCTGCGCAATGGCAGGCAGCGCCTTCGGGCTTAACTCCGGCGTTTGCCTATGCCAGCGTTCCTTTGGCCCGGTCTTTATTCTATGCCGAATTTGGGAAAATATGCCTAATCCGTTTCAAAAGCATCCCCAAACAGAGCCCGTCCCCGCTCCTCCAGCGGGCTGGGTCCCTCCCCCTGGAGCAGCCGCAGGCCCAGACCCGGCGCCACCTTTTGCAGGCACTCCTGCAGCAGGGCCAGATTGGCTGGCTTGGAAAGGGCAGCGTGGAATATTGGGCTATCAAAGCCGATCTCCAGCGTATTATCCGCCAGGCTATAGCGCTTGGCGGAGCGAGCCATGATGGCCAGGGGCTTGTTATCCCCCTCCAGCTGGGCAATTGCCTGGTTCCAGATGCCCTTTGGATCGGAAAGCGAAGGCTTGGCCGCCGGGGAGGAAGCGGGCGCTGCCGGCGCCGGCTGGCCCAGGGGGGGAGCCGCTGGCGCCTCCTCCCAGAGGGGCGGTTCCGGCAGGGGAACCTCCTCTTCCTCCTCCCAGGGGGGCCGGTCCTCCGGGGCTGAGGCCGGGGGCGCAGGATTGGCAGGAGCCGCGGGGGCCGGGGCGCGCAGGGCCCGGTTCTCCAGGGCTTCGATCCGCTCCAGCAGATCCTCTGCCGTCTCCTTTTCCTCGGGCCGGGCGATGCGCACCAGGGTGCTTTCCACCAGCACCCGGGGCATGCTCAGATTCCGCAGCCGGGCTTCCGTCCCCAGCAGCAGCTCGCTGGCCCGCAGAAGCCGCAGTTCCCCTGCCTTTTCCGCCTGGGCAATATAGCGGGACATGGCGTCCTCCGTGCAGTCCAGTATATCGCTGCAGGGGCCGCAAATCTTGGCCAGAAGCAGCGCCCGCATATGATAGGCCAGGTCGTGCACAAAGGTCCGCAGGTCCCGGCCCTCCCGTATGACCTGATCCAGCAGGCGCAGGGCCCGGGCCGTATCCCCTAGGATGAGCGCATCCGCCATGACATAGAGGAATGCCCCATCCATGCTGCCCAGTACGGCGTAAACGTCAGCAGCCGTCACATGATCGCCGCAGAAGGAAAGGCACTGATCCGCCAGGCTCAGGGCATCCCGCATGCCCCCCTCCGCCGCCCGGGCGATGGTCAGCAGGCCTTCTTTTTCAATATGTGCCCCGGCATTCTGAAGGACGGATTCCATACGCGCCGTCATATCCCCTACGCTTAGCCGGTGAAAATCGAAGCGCTGGCACCGGGAAATGATGGTAGCGGGGATGCGCTGGGGCTCGGTGGTGGCCAGGATGAACATGACGTGGCCCGGGGGCTCCTCCAGCGTCTTTAAAAGGGCGTTGAAAGCGTTAGGGGAAAGGGCATGGGCTTCATCGATAATGTAGACCTTGGTAGAAAGCTCCAGGGGCGTATAGCGCACCTTATCCAATATGGCCCGGATATCCTCCACGCCGTTATTGCTGGCTGCGTCCAGCTCCACAATATCCACATTTTCCTGGGCGGTGCGCAGGCAGGCCGGGCAGCGGCCACAGGGCTCCCCATCCTGAGGATCCTGGCAGTTTACGGCCCGGGCCAGGATTTTCGCCGTGCTGGTCTTTCCCGTGCCCCGGCTTCCAGCAAAAAGATAGGCGTGGGCCGTTTGACCGGCGCGGACCTGGTTTTTCAAAATCGTTGTAATATGGTCCTGCCCGATGACCTCTTCAAAGGTCCTGGGGCGGTATTGGCGGTATAAGGCGCGGTAGCTCATGGCCCTCCTCCTTTTCTTTCTGGAACTATCTTAGCATGTTTTCCCCCCGTTGCCAACACGCGCCGCCTTGGGGTATAATAACATGATACAAAGAAGCAGCCCATGTTCCGCTCCCTATTTTCGGGGGAGCATGGGCTAGAAAATAGATTGTGGAGGTATGAATCAAACCATGGCACAGAGAAAAACCGTTTTGAGCGGCATCCAGCCCAGCGGCTCCCCCACCCTGGGAAATTACGTAGGCGCCCTGCGGAACTGGTCCCTTTTGCAAAAAGAAGCCTACGACTGCTTCTATTGCGTTGCCAACCTCCATGCCATTACCGTCCGCCAGGATTCAGAAAGCCTGCGGCAGCGGGCCATGGACGCCGTAGCCCGGCTGCTGGCCTGCGGCATCGACCCAAAGGAAAGTACGGTTTTCATCCAGTCCCATGTGAAGGAGCATGCAGAGCTGAGCTGGGTCCTTTCCTGCTATACCTATATGGGCGAGCTGAACCGCATGACCCAGTTTAAGGATAAGAGCGCCAAGCACGCGGATAATATCAACGTGGGCCTTTTTACCTACCCGGTGCTCATGGCGGCGGATATTCTTCTTTACCAGAGCCATCTTGTCCCCGTAGGGGCGGATCAGAAGCAGCATCTGGAGATCGCCCGGGATATTGCCGAGCGCTTCAATAAAGCCTATGGCCCCACCTTCATCATCCCCGATCCTTATATCCCCAAGGCCGGGGCCCGGGTTATGAGCCTGCAGGACCCCTCCCAGAAGATGAGCAAGTCCGATCCCAACCCCAATGGCTATATCGCCATCATGGACGACCCAGCCGTCATCCTGAAAAAGTTTAAAAAGGCCGTTACGGACTGCGAGGGTCTTATCCGTTATGATCCGGAAACCAAGCCCGGCGTTTCCAACCTGCTGGCTCTGTTTACCACCTTCACAGGCATGGATATGCCCCAGGCGGAAGCCCATTTCGAAGGTAAGGGCTATGGCCATCTGAAAACCGAGGTTGCGGAGGCGGTCATCGCCGAGCTCACTCCCCTACAGACAGAATATACCCGCCTGCAGAACGATCAGGCTTATCTGCGGGCGGTGGTTACCGAAGGGGCGGAAAAGGCCAGGGTTCGTGCCGCCGCCACCCTGGCGGATGTCTACCACAAAGTAGGGTTAGACGCCTAAGGGCTGGCCCTTGCTAAAAGGCCGCCGGAATGCAGCTGCATTCCGGCGGCCTTTTGATGCCATACAGGGCCGGTCATTCGTATTTTTCCAGCAAAACTCCTGCTTCTTTAAAGATTTCCAGGGCGAAATCATCTGGATATCCCTCTCCGTAAACCACCCGGGCAATGCCGGCGTTTACGATCATTTTTGCGCAGATTACGCAGGGCTGGTGGGTGCAGTAAAGGGTGGCCCCCTCGATGGAAACCCCCATCCTGGCTGCCTGAATGATGGCATTCTGCTCCGCATGAATGGCATAGCACAGCTCATGCTGGGTACCGCTGGGAATGCCCAGCCGCCGGCGCATGCACTCGCCCTTATCCTTGCAGCTTAAAATGCCTGCAGGGGCGCCGTTATACCCTGTGGTCAGGATACGCTTGTTTTTTACGATCACCGCGCCGATCTGCCGGTTATGCTGATAGCAGCTGGACCAGGAGCCAATGGTTTTTGCCAGTTCCATAAAGCGCTCGTCCCATTTATTCCATGCCATACGTCCAGAGCCTCCTTTTCCCGCCTTTCATTATACCAGAGGCCTCTTTGGGGCACAATAAATTTTAACAAGGGGGCAGCAGGTTAAAAATTGCAACGCAATTGTGAAAAAGTGGGAAGGGGGGTTGTATTCTCTTAGCAGGTGCGCTATTATAGCAACAGTTGTTAGCACTCAGTTTTATCGAGTGCTAATACATCCGAAATCGTATACTATGTGATCAAAATAGGAGGCAATATTATGAATCTCAAACCCTTGCTGGACAGAGTTGTGCTCAAGAGCGTTGAGGCCGAGGAAACCACCAAGAGCGGCATCATCCTCACCGGCAGCGCTAAGGAAAAGCCCGTCGTATCCGAAGTGCTGGCTGTTGGCCCTGGCGGCACGGTAGACGGCAAAGAGGTCACCATGTATGTTAAGGTGGGGGACAAGGTCGTGGTATCCACCTATGCCGGCACCAATATCAAGCTGGATGGCGAAGAATACACTATCGTCCGGCAGAACGATATTCTTGCGATCGTAGAGTAAACATTTTTAGAGGAGGCAATTATCATGGCAAAGCAGTTGAAATATGGCGAAGAGGCGCGCCGCGCCCTGGAAGCCGGCATGAACGCCCTGGCGGATACCGTAAAGATCACTCTGGGCCCCAAGGGCCGCAACGTGGTTCTGGATAAGAAATACGGCGCCCCCCTTATCACCAATGACGGCGTAACCATCGCCAAGGAAATCGAGCTGGAAGACCCCTTTGAAAACATGGGCGCCCAGCTGGTGAAGGAAGTAGCCACCAAGACCAACGACGTAGCTGGCGACGGCACCACCACCGCCACCGTCCTGGCCCAGGCCATCATTCGGGAAGGCATGAAGAACGTAGCCGCCGGCGCCAACCCCATGGGCGTAAAGCGGGGCATTGAAGCCGCTGTGGACGCGGCTGTAGCCAGCCTGAAGAACCTTTCTGTGCCCGTAAGCAGCAAGCAGGACATCGCCCAGGTAGCTGCCATCTCCGCCAGCGATGAGAAGATTGGCCAGCTGGTGGCCGATGCTATGGAAAAGGTGGGCAACGACGGCGTCATCACCGTAGAAGAGTCCAAGACCATGAAGACCGAGCTCAACGTGGTAGAGGGCATGCAGTTTGACCGGGGCTATGCTTCCGCCTACATGGTTACCGATACGGATAAGATGGAAGCCGTTCTGGATAACCCCTATATTCTCATCACCGAGAAGAAGATCAGCAATATCCAGGAAATCCTCCCCATTCTGGAGCAGGTTGTCCAGCTGGGCGCAAAGCTCCTCATCATTGCAGAGGATGTAGAGGGCGAAGCCCTGGCCACCCTGGTGGTCAACAAGCTGCGGGGCACCTTCACCTGCGTAGCCGTTAAGGCGCCTGGCTTCGGCGACCGCCGTAAGGCCATGCTGCAGGATATCGCCATTCTCACCGGCGGCCAGGTCATCAGCGATGAGCTGGGTATGGCCCTGAAGGATACCACCATGGATATGCTGGGCCGGGCCCGGCAGGTCAAGGTGGATAAGGAGAACACCACCATCGTGGAAGGCGCTGGCGATCCTTCCGAGATCCGTGCCCGCATCAGCTCCATCAAGGCCCAGGTGGAAGAGACCACCTCTGAGTATGATAAAGAAAAGCTCCAGGAGCGGCTGGCCAAGCTGGCTGGTGGCGTAGCGGTAATCGCCGTGGGCGCTGCCACCGAAGTGGAAATGAAGGAAGCCAAGCTGCGCATCGAGGATGCTCTCAACGCCACCCGCGCTGCTGTGGAAGAGGGTATCGTGCCTGGCGGCGGCGTTGCCCTGATCAACGTCCTGCCCGATGTGGCCGCCCTGCGGGATAAGGCCGAGGGTGACGAGAAGACCGGCATCAATATCGTCCTGCGGGCTCTGGAGGAGCCTATCCGCCAGATTGCGGCCAACGCAGGCCTGGAAGGCAGCGTCATCGTCGAGAACATCAAGAAGTCCGACAAGAAGGGCTACGGCTATGATGCTAAGTGCGATGAATACGGCATCATGTCTGAAAAGGGCATTATCGATCCTACCAAGGTCACCCGTAGCGCCCTGCAGAACGCTGCTTCCATCGCCGCCATGGTCCTCACCACCGAGAGCCTGGTCTGCGATATCCCCGCGCCCGAACCCCCCGCTGCCCCTGCCGGCGGCGGCATGGGCGGGATGTATTAATCCCTTCGGCATAAAAACAAAACATATTGCTGCCCCGATGCGAAAAGCATCGGGGTAATTTTTTACTTTCATGGCTGTGAAAGCGACGGAGTCTCGAAAATATGCTCTCTCTTTTTACCCGGCGCAACCTTGGAGGGCTCCCCTGCGTTTAATAAATAGAACGCCCTGCACAAAGGAGGTCCATTTTATGAAACGTGTGCTTCTTCTCCTGCTTTCTGTGTGTATGCTGGCTGGCTGCGCCCGGGGTAATGCGGCCGATGCCCTGGCCCAATATGGGGCAACAGCTCTTACCAGCGTAGAGCGGCCCCAGGCCCCGGATGCGGAGGATTATGATGCCCAGCGAGCCCTACGGGAAGCCGTTGCTCCCGGGCAGCTGGACAGCCTGCGGGATTTTGCCATCCGCAGTACAGGCGCTGTTTTCCAGGATAGCAGCCCGGCAGAAAACCGCCTTTTCTCCCCCGCCAGCCTATATTTCGCCCTATCCATGCTGGCCCAGACCGCCGGCGGAGATACCCGGGCAGAAATCCTTTCCGCTCTTGCTACAGATGAAGCGGGCCTGCAAAACACCGGCGACCTGTACCGCCTGCTTTATATGGACGATGGCTATACCCGGCTGCTGCTGGCCAATTCCGCCTGGCTTCAGACGGGCGCCGTGGGCTCCTTCCAGCAGGATACCCTGGACGCCTTGGCCCAGAATCACTATGCGGAGCTATTCACTGTGAACTTCCTGGATGGCTCCGCCGGGGAGACCATGGGCCAGTGGGTCTCCCAGAATACCAACGGCCTTTTGGGGGCCAATATGCAGGTATCCCCAGAGACGGTAATGAGCCTGCTCAATACGGTCTATTTCCGCTCCGAATGGACGGATGCCTTCCAGGAAGCTGCCACCGCCCCGGGCACCTTCCATAACGGAGATGGCAGCGAGAGCGAATGCGACTTCATGCATAAAACCACGCAAGGCTCTTTCATTCGAAACGACGCCTTTACCTGCGCCAGCTTGGGGCTGAAAACCGGCTCCCTTTCCCTCATCCTTCCGGCAGAGGGCCTGACCCCGGCAGATGTGCTGGCGGCGGAAAGCTGGGAATCCCTGCTAATGGGGGAGCTGGGGGATACGGGCTATGGGGAGATCCGTTTCCAGGTGCCCAAGCTGGACTATAGCGATAGCCTGGACCTGGCGGCAGCGGCCCAGGCCCTGGGCATCCAGGATGCCTTTGACCCCGCTTCGGCAGATTTCAGCCCACTTTGCCAGTATGCCCTTTTCGTCTCCTCCATCCGCCAGGAGAGCACCTTCTCCATGGATGAAAAGGGGGTAGAGGCCGCCAGCTATACCCAGATCGACTATGCCGGGGCCGCCATGCCTACGGACCAGGCGGAGCTGATCCTGGATAGGCCCTTCCTCTTCCTGCTCCAGGCGGAGGGTGCCCCCCTGTTCGTAGGGATTGTGAATACCATGGCCCACTAAGCGCCCGTTGACAGGGAGGCCCGCGGGACCCTACAATAGAAGGCAGAGCGCCATAGCTCTGCCTTTGGCTTTTAAAGGCCCCACCCCAGGGCCCATGCCGGAAAGCCGACGGGAATTTTATTTACAAAGGAGCGTACCTATGGATTACCGTTATGATACCCAGCTTCTCATCGAG
The DNA here is from genome assembly GCA_944336625.1 of uncultured Clostridia bacterium. Taxonomy (GTDB): domain Bacteria; phylum Bacillota; class Clostridia; order Christensenellales; family CAG-138; genus Pelethousia. The sequence continues at coordinate 1,270 of CALVLF010000065.1, read as the reverse complement.
GGCCAGGGCCTTAGCGAAGAGGCCATCACCGCCTATTTTACGGAAAATTTCCAGGGGGATTGCCTGCTGGCCGTTGGAGACCCTAGCCTCATCAAAATTCATTTCCATACCAACGAGCCCTGGAAGGTGCTGGAATACTGCGCCTCCCTGGGAGAGATTTACGATATCGTAGTGGAGGATATGGAGCGGCAAGCCCGGGGTCTGCAGGGATAAGGCCAAAAAGGCCTATTTTCTCCTGAAAACCGGTTGACAAGGCCCTCCCCTTGCCACTACAATAAGAGCGTAAAGGCATAGACGGAGAGGAGTATGCGCTCTTGCCGCCTCCAGAGAGAAGCCCCCTTGGCTGCAAGGGCTTTGGCAGGCTGGCGCAGAAGGTCGCTCCCGAGCCGCCCAGGTGAATTGCATGAGCCCGGGCCGGGCCGCCCCGTTATGGCGGATGAGCTGGCGCGTTTTTTATGCGCAACAAAGGTGGTACCGCGGGGAACCTCGTCCTTTGACGAGGTTCCCCTTTTTTTGGCTGGCGCCCTGCCTTCTTTGGCAAGGGCCTGCCTTTTCGAACATTACGCAGGAGGATTTTTCCCTATGAAGGACATGCCTAAGGCCTATGACCACAGCGCTGTAGAGCAGAAGCTTTACGACCGCTGGGAGAAGGCCGGTTATTTCCACGCAGCACCCAACCCGGATAAGAAGCCCTATACCATCGTCATCCCCCCGCCCAATATCACCGGCAAGCTTCATATGGGCCATGCCCTGGATGAAACCTTGCAGGACGTACTCATCCGTTATAAGCGCATGAGCGGCTTTGAGGCCCTGTGGCTCACAGGCACGGACCATGCCTCCATCGCCACCGAGGTGAAGATCGTGGAGCAGATGGCCAAAGAAGGCATTGATAAGCGGGATATTGGCCGGGAGGCCTTTTTAGAGCGGGCCTGGGCCTGGAAGCGGGAATATGGCGGCACCATCGTGCAGCAACTGAAAAAGTTGGGTGCCTCCTGCGACTGGGAGCGAGAGCGCTTCACCATGGATGAAGGCTGCAACAAGGCCGTCATCAAGGTATTTTGCGAGCTATACCGCAAGGGCCTCATCTACCGGGGGGACCGGATCATCAACTGGTGCCCGGATTGTAAAACGGCCCTTTCCGATGCAGAGGTGGAATATGAAGAACAGAACAGCCATCTCTGGCATGTGCGCTATGATGCGCCGGATAAATCCTACTCCATTACCGTAGCCACCACCCGGCCGGAAACCATCCTGGGGGATACGGCCATCG
>CALVLF010000064.1 GCA_944336625.1 uncultured Clostridia bacterium | reverse complement strand
GGTCTGGGCGGCTCCGGCCCCCATGACGCCAGGGAGGGTGCTGCCGGGGAATGCTAAACAATTCTCCATTGCGCCGGCGGCTAGAATGTATTTTTGCGCTTTAACAGCGTACGCATGTCCATTATGCTGAATACCCAGGGTAAAATCTGGGAAAAAGCCATAGGCGATGGTGTTCAAAAAAACTTCTGCTTGGGGGAATTGCCGCACCTGCTCAAGCAATGCATTGCCGATGTGGAATCCGCGGATTCCAGCCTGATGCTCGCTGGAACCGAAGAATTTATGGATCTGCTTAAAGAGCTGGCCGCCGGGCATGAGGTTTTCGTCGATTACGAGCACGTCAGCACCGGCTTCCAAAGCCTGTATAGCGGCGCTAAGCCCAGCGGGTCCCGCGCCTACGATGGCGATTTCCGTTTCAATGGTTTTCATACTTTTGTCCCCTTTACTTACCAAGGCCGTGTTGGGTTTCTATACGCATGCCAGCCTGGACTGGCGTAATACAGGTACGGGTATTGGGAATCCCATTTACGGTCATCATACAATCTGTGCAACGGCCTATGGCGCAAAATACGCCGCGGGGTTCGTTCCGCTTGGGCGTATAACGGAAGGTCCGCACCCCTGCGCTATATAGTGCAGCAGCCACCATTTCCCCTTGACGCGCTACGATAGGCTCGCCATCAAAATAGATTGTTACATAAGGCACGGTTTCTATATCCCCCAAAATAGGGTGCTGCGTGATACGATTGGCTGTTTTCAATTGGAAGCCTCCTTAAGGTTCTGCAAGAACGGAAACTAAAGAGAGTGGACTATGGATTACAAGAAAGATGCGTTATCTACCTCCCTTTTATATCATATTCTAGCAATTACGTCAACAAAATTTTAGTATTACAGAAATTATATTCAAAACAGTGCTATGAAATGCTTTTTAGCAGTCTGCATCATAAAGAGAAGGGGCGAAGATCAAAAGAAGGATACCGTTTATCACCTTTCTTTAGGGGAAGGAAAAGCATGGGAATGAGAGTATAAGCATTGGAGTATATTTTTATGCTGCTGAAATTAAAAACTATTGAATTGGGCTGCCTGCGGGAAAAACGATAGGAGGGTAATGCGATGGTTGGGCCCCTAATTCATTTTAGTATATTTGAAATTATTTAATAAATAACAAACTTTTTTCAAAATTTCTTGAATTAACATCTTGACAATTTGCATGATATTATATTAAATTCTATATAAACGAAGACGGCAAAGGGGCCTCCAAGGTTCTTTTGCTGTCTTTTTTAAAACAAAAGAAAAGGAGAGGTGCATCATGCAAAAAGAACAAACTGAATCCAGCCCGAAAATTTCATTAGTTTGGTCTTTGGCAGTTTTCGCTTTCTTGCTCGTATCCATAACTGTTGTGGTGCTCATTGAGGAAGGGCCTATTAGCTTGGTTATGGTAATGGCGGCGGTTGTGGCAGCCATTGTGGGATTGGCCCATGGATATAAGTATAAAGTATTGGAAACCGCCATGCTGGATGCAATTCGGGGAATTGCCTTCGCCTGCATTGTGTATATGGTAATCGGCATGGTGATGGGCGCTTGGGTTTTAGGCGGTATTATTCCATCCCTGATCTATTATGGCCTCGACGTACTTAATGTAAAGGTATTTTTCTTCATTGCCGTACTGGTTTGCTCTATTTTTTCCGTTTCCACCGGCTCTTCCTGGTCTACGGTGGGTACTGTAGGTATTGCTATTTTAGGCGTTGGCATAGGAATGGGCGTCCCGATTCCCTTGGTTTGCGGTGCAATCGTTTCTGGCGCTTACTTTGGCGATAAGCTGTCCCCTCTTTCCGATACGACCAACATTGCTGCTGCGGCCAGCGGTACGGACGTATTTACCCATATGCGGCATATGCTGCACACTACCTTGCCGGCCTATGGCCTAGCCCTAATCGCGTTTTTGGTCGTTGGTTTCTTCTATTCCGGTGACGTAGGTATTGGCGACTCCGTATCCCTGTTCATGAATACCCTAGAGGACAACTTTGTGATTTCTCCCCTGCTCATGCTGCCTGTGTTCATGATTGTCCTGGTCATCGTCCTAAAAATCCCGGCTGTGCCTGGCTTGCTATTAACGGCGCTGGTCGGCATGCTTTGCGCTATTTTCGTTCAGGGGGAAGACATCATCACCGTTCTGAACACCTGCTATTCCGGCGTTAACATGGATACTGGCGTTGCGGAGATTAACAAGCTTGTGAACCGAGGCGGCATGCAAAGCATGCTAAGCACCGTATGCCTGTTGCTGGCTTCCTGCTGCTTTACCGGCGTTGTGCGTGCAACGGGCATGCTGCAAAACGTAGTCCATGCCCTCATGAAGTTCGCCAAGAAGGACAACCAGGTTGTGCTCACCACCCAGGCCACTGCTTTCTTCAACAACATGGCTACCGGCGATTCCAATGTAGCTATTCTTCTCACGGCCACCATGTACAAGGATTACTATGAGGAACGGAAACTGGCACCCAAAAACCTTTCCCGAGCCTGCGAGGATATGTGCACCATGACTTCGTCCATCATACCTTGGACGACCTCTGCGGCCTATATAAGCGGAGCCCTGGGCGTATCCACCCTAACCTATCTTCCCTTCTGCTGGTTCAACCTACTCAGCGTCGTAGTTGCCATTGTGGTTGCTATTACCGGGAAAGATATTCCCCATGTAGCCGAGCAGAAGGCGGAAACTGCCTGACGGATTTTAGAAAATCGAATCTCGATGCACGTGATCCATGGGCGTGGGGGGGTGCCCCCCACGCCTTTTTTCATGTAACTGTATTGATACATCGAAGTTTTAATATATAAAAATTATTAGGCAATTATCCTTGCATTTTACAGTAATATTTGATATTATTTCAATAGTGATTGAAATTCGAAAGCACATCCCTTGTAGCATCCAAGAAAGGCCTCCTATCATGCAAGCACAATATATTAAGGCAGATCCTAGTGGCAATACCACGGTTTTCATCATCGATCCCGTTTCCCGCTCCCTCTATGAGCCCATAACCCAGCAAATTATGACTCAGGCCTCCGTTGGGGCGGAACAGGTGGGATTCATCCATCCGTCTAGCAGCTCCCAGGGCGGCGCCAGGATGGAGATGATGGGCGGCGAATTCTGCGGCAACGCCTCCCGCAGCTTTGCGGCTTGGCTGGCATTCCATGGAAAGGACGGCCTATCCTTTTCCTCCAGCCCGGGCCAGCATAAGGAATTGAAAGTAGAGGTTTCCGGAAGCTTGCCCTTAAAAGCAGGCGTAACCGCATCCGATCGTCCCAATGTGTTTTACGCTGAAATTGAAATGCCCCTCCCGGGCCATTTGAAACATGGCACGGACCCTTATTTTGGATCCCTATCCGTCGTCCCCTTTGAAGGGATCACCCATATTGTCCTTTGGGAGCACGAGCCAATGGAGAAGGATGAGGAGCAGGCCAAGGCCCTTCTTGAACGGGAAGGCGGGCTGCCCCCGGCATTTGGCTTGATGTATTACGATAGGAAACGGGAGTTCCTTCGGCCCTATGTGATGGTGCGCGCCGTCGGCTCCAAGGTATGGGAAAGCAGCTGCGGTTCCGGTTCCTGCGCCGTAGCATCCGCGAAAATTGAGCTGGAAGGCCGCCCGGAAGGGGTCTATGATATAAAGCAGCCAGGCGGCGTTCTTACGATTAAATTGCGGCGGGATACCGCCATCCGGGAAATCACCCTGGGTGGCGAAGTGCGGTTTACCGCTGCAGGCACGCTGTTCCTGGATGTTTAATGGATTTTCAAAATATGGAAACGGGAGGGAACCATGAAAAAGCGTCTGATCGTAGGCCTATCCGGCGCCAGCGGCGCGCCGCTGGCTATCGATTTGCTGCGGGCCATGGAGGAGCAGGAGGACTGGGAAGTGCATTTGGTTTACTCCGATGGCTTTGTCCGGTCTTTAGCTTCCGAGTCTGCTGTGGACGTAGATCAGCTGCGGGCCATGGCGGCTGTAACCTATGATAACCGGGATCTAGGCGCCTCCATCGCCAGCGGGACCTATGTGACCCAGGGCATGATTATCATCCCTTGCAGCATGAAAACGGTGGCTGGAATCGCCAGCGGTTACTCGGAAAATCTGCTCCTAAGGGCTGCGGATGTCACCATCAAGGAGCAGAGAAAGCTGGTGCTGGTGCCCCGGGAATCCCCCTTAAGCCCCATCCATTTAAAGAATTTGCTATGGCTTAGCCAAATCGGCGTGCGGATCTTGCCTCCGGTATTGGGCTATTACACTAATGCCGACACCATTGAGGCGCTGACGCGGCAAGTGGTAGGCCGGTGCCTACAGGAATTCGGCATTCAGGTTTCCGGGTTCCAGCGTTGGCGGGAAGGGGAGTAGAGGGATCAAACCCCAGGAGGGAATGAGCCCCGCCCCGTAGGAATCCCGAGAACATTCATAAGTTATTTTCCCGCTTAGACGGATAGCGGCCAAAGGAGAAACGCATGAAAACGAATCAGGTAATCGGTGCCAGCGCAAGAAGGGTAGATGGGCAGGCCAAGGTTACGGGCGCCGCCCAGTTTAGCGACGATATTCGCTTTGAACGCATGGTCTATGGCAAGCTTTTGCATAGCCCTTACGCCCATGCCAAAATTCAAAGCATCTCCATTGAAAAAGCCTTGGCTGTCCCCGGCGTGCTAACAGTCATTTTGGCGGACGACCTATATGAAAACAAGGACATAGGCGAGGCTGGCTCCTGGTTGCTGGCCAAGGACGAGGTCTGTTATATCGGCGACCGGATAGCCTTGGTGGTGGCCGAGGATGAGGACGCGGCAGAGGAAGGCATGCGGGCCATCGAAGTGGAATATGAAGTCCTTCCCGCCGCCCTGGAGCTGGAGGCGGCTGCCCAGCCCCAGAGCCCGCCTTCCCACACCAGCCGTAAAACCAACGTGGCCAAGGTATTGGATTTCCTCCGGGGGGATGTGGATGGGCTTTTTGCCCAGGCGGACGTGGTGGTCCAGGATCATTTCGTTTTCCCCACGCTGCACCAGTCGCATTTGGAGCCCAATAGCGCCGTAGCCACCTATGTGGACGGCGAGCTGACCGTCTACTGCGCCTCTCAGGTATGGTTCCGGCTCCGCCATGATTTAGCCCGGCTTACAGGGATGCCGGAAAGCCGGGTTCTGGTCAAACCACAGCACATCGGCGGAGCCTTTGGGGCCAGAAACGAGCAGGCTACTCCCGTGCTGGCTGCCATCATGGCCATCAAAACCGGCCGCCCGGCTAAGCTGACCAATACGCGGGAAGAGGAATTTTATAATGCCCATCCCTCCGTGGAATTCCAGATCGATATGAGCATCGCTGCGGACAAGGAAGGGAACCTTTTGGCCAAACGGTGCCATTACTATACGGACTTTGGGGCCTATGATGTTGCAGGGGAAAGCGTGACCTGGGTGGCTTGTACCCGGGCCGATGCCCTATACCGCTTCCAGGCTACCCATACCATTGGGGAAGGGATCTATACCAACCGGGCTCCCACAGCCGCTTACCGGGGCTATGGCAACCCTCAGGCCCATTTCGCCATGGAAAGCCTGGTAGATATGGTGGCCCAGCGGCTCCATATGAGCCCGGTAGAAATTCGCCGCAAAAACTTCACTGGGCCCAACATGACTGCCAGCAATGGTTACCGCATCAGCAGCAACGGGCTGCAAGAATGTTTGGATAAGGCCGTAGAGCTTTCGGGCTGGGCGGAGAAATACAACAACCTCCCCCCTGGAAAGGGGATCGGCATGGCGGCGCTGATCCATGCTTCAGGCAGCCGGGCGGGGGAAAAGGAGTTTTCCGGCGGCAGCGCTATCGTCAAGGCCGAGCTTTCCGGCAGGATTACGGTCTTCGTAGGCGAATCCGAGATCGGCCAGGGCTGCAAAACCGTTATGGCGCAAATCGCCGCCCAGGAATTGGGGCTGCAACCCCAGGATATTGCCGTTGTCATGGGGGATACGGATCAATGCCCCTTCTCCACGGGCACCCATGGCAGCAAGCTCACGACGGTCTTAGGCAATGCTGTCCTTTTCGCGGCCCAGAACCTCCGAGCCCAGATCATGGAAGCCATCCAGGGGGTTTATGGCACAGGGGCGGTATATTTGGAAGGGGGCTTTGTAAAGCATCAAAACGGCCAGGTTCTGGATACCCTGGAGCAGGCCCTTTACCGCTGCTGCGTAGCCCGCAGCGGCCAGCCTTTCATCGGGCAAGGCACCTTCGCACCGGAGGCGGATCTGATGGATGATAACGGCTATGGAAGCGTGGCCGCCAACTATCCCTTTGGGGTGCAGGTGGTAGAGCTGACCGTTGCCCCAAGCGGCAAGGTCATCATCGACCGTGTTACCTCCGTCCATGACCTGGGTAAGGCTATCAATCCCCAAATGGCCATGGGCCAGATCTATGGGGGCGTAACCCAAGCCTATGGCTTTACCGTCATGGAGCAAAACGGCTTAAACGAGCAAGGCCTCCTGACAGGGGGGACGTTGCTGGAATATAAGCTGCCCACCATGCTGGATGTGCCGGAGATTACCGGCGCCTTTGTGGAGACCAACGACCCCTATGGGCCATATGGGGCAAAGGCCCTAGGGGAGCCTCCCATCATCGGCGTAGCGGCTGCTGCTGCCAACGCCTATTTCGCCGCCACTGGCCAGCGGCTTACCCAGATTCCTTTCACGCCCCAACGGGTTTTGAAGGCGCGGCGGGATCTGGAATTTGCCCAGAAAAATCCCAAGCCCCGAAAGGAGTAGGACCTATGCCCACCAATCTACCACCCCTGTGCCTCACCATTACGGTCAACGGCCAAAAGCGGCAGGACTGGATCATACCGGATATGACGCTGCTGCATTATTTAAGGGATATATGCGGACTTTTTGGAACCAAGAAGGCTTGCGGCGCTGGGGAATGCGGGGCCTGCACCGTATTGCTGAACGGGCGGCCCGTATATTCCTGCATCACCTTGGCTGCCCAGGCTATGGACTGCCAGGTGGAGACCATTGAAGGCTTGGGCCAGGATGGGAAACTGCACCCCATCCAGGAAGCCTTCCTAGAATGCGGGGCTGTGCAATGCGGATTTTGCACCCCGGGGATTATCCTGACGGCCAAGGCCTTTCTGGAACGGAACCACCACCCCAGCGACCAAGAAATCCGCCAAGCCTTAGCCGGCAACCTTTGCCGCTGTACCGGCTATGTGCAGATTCTGGAAGCGGTTAAGCTGGCGGCGGAAAAGATGTATGGGAAGGAGGCATAGCTTTGCATAGTCAGGTGAAATTTCCCGTCTCCCTTCAGGAAACCTGGGCGATTCTCAAGGAGGAGCCTGGCGCCTTTTTGGTAGCCGGCGGGACGGATAGCATCCCCCGGGCAAACCAGCGGATTGAATTCCACCCCCTTTATGTATGCCTAGACCGGGTGCCTGGCCTCAAGGGATGGAGCCTGGAAGGGGAAACCTATACCATTGGCGCTATGACTACGCTGGTGGAAATTCAGGAATCCGGTTTAGACCCAAGCCTGGGTGCCTTGCTGCAGGCGGCCAGCCAAGTTGCCTCCCCGCAGATTCGCAACCGGGCTACCATTGGCGGCAATATCTTACAGGAGAACCGGTGCATCTATTTCAACCAGTCCGTAAGCTGGCGGCGGCAGGATTGCTGCTTTAAGCTGGGAGGGAATCTTTGCTATCAATACAGGGGCAGCAAAGATTGCGTAGCCCTCTTCCAATCCGACGTGGCGCCGGCCCTCATGGCGCTGAACGGGTCTGTGGTCCTAGAAAGCCCCCGGGGCCAGCGGGTATTGCCCCTGGAGCAGATCTACCTAAACCGGGGCCGGAATAACAAGGCTTTGGAGAAGGACGAGGTGCTCACCAAGGTGCTGATTCCGGCGGATAAGCGCTTGCGTTCCGCCTATGTGCGAGAAACCATACGGGGCTCCATCGACTTCCCTCTGATCAGCTGCGCCGCCGCTTTTTGGATGGAGGGGGAAAGGATTGCGCAAGCCCAAATCGTTGTGGGCTGCGCAGGGGTGCGGCCCGCACGAGCCCAACGGGCAGAGGGGCTGCTGGTAGAGGCGACCCTTTCACAAGTGCCCGAACTTTTGCCTAAAGTGGTAGAAGAAGCCAAGCGGGTAATCATGCCCTTCCGGGATAGCCGGGTAGACGGCCCGGCACGGAAAACCCTAGGGGGCGAGGCTGTACGCAAGGCAATCCTGTCCCTACTGGCTCCAGCAGGGCAGTAGGCAAAGCGATTGACCAATGAATTAAGATAAAGCAAAGGAGGGGAATGGAGACATGAAAGACCTTCGCGAGTTGCTGGCATGGCAGGAAGCCCATGGACAGGTGGCCCACATCCAACGGGAGGTGGACCCGGAATATGAGCTGGCGTCTGTTGCCGCAGCTGTACAGAAGCAGTATGGAAAAACCGTCCTGTTTGAAAAGGTAAAGGGCTCGGAATTTCCAGTGATGAGCTATGTATTGAACAACCGGGCGGCTGTTGCTGCAGCCCTGAACATGGCGCCGGAGCGCATGACCCATCAATGGTCTGCCCGGGAAGAACAACAGTGCCCATATACCATCGTGGAAGAGGGACCCGTCCAAGAGGTGGTGGATCTGGAACCCGACTTGACCAAACTCCCCCTTTGCCTGCATAGTGACGGAAATAATGGCCGATATATTACAGGGGGCGTGCTCCTGGCCAAGCATCCCGTTTACGGGGATCTAAACGCATCCTTTAACCGCTGCCAGCTGGCTGGCCCCCGGAAGCTGCGGGTGCGGATGATGCCGCCGCAGCATCTAGGCCAGTTCCAGCAAGCGGCTGAGGAGCTGGATAAGCCTTTAGATGTGGCCATTGTCATCGGCGCTTCGCCGGCGGTCATGTATAGCGGGGCTTCCAAGATTCCCGTGGACCGGGATGAGCTGGAATTTGCAGGGGCCCTGGGCCAAGAGCCGGTAGAGGTGGTGCGCTGCAAGACGGTGGATGTGCTGGTGCCTGCCCATGCGGAGTTCGTTATCGAAGGCCGGGTTCTGCCCCATGTCCGGGAAGAGGAAGGCCCCTTTGGCGAATTTACGGATTCCTATGTGCCTGTGATGAAAAACCATGTCTTCGAAGTGACCGCCGTAACCCACCGCAAAAACCCCATCTGGCATGATATTTTCGCCGGCGGCCAAGAAGACCTGATGCTGCTGGGCCTGCCTATCGAATCGGAGATTTTCAACCACATTAAAAAATTCATCAACCCGGATCATATCCTGGACGTGGTGGCAGCGCCCTTTGTATTCGGCTGCTTCATCCGCATCAAAAAAACCCGGGAAGACGAGCCGAAGAATCTTCTTCTCTCGGCTTTGGGCGCCTACTCTTGGACCCAATTTGTGGTGGTAGTGGACGAGGATGTAGACGTATATAACCCCAACGATGTCCTCTGGGCCATTCAAACCCGCTGCTGCCCAGAAAAAGGCGTTATGGTGATCCCCCATGTAACCTCCTATACCCGGGAAGATGTGAAGGAAGAGAACGTGGGCAAATTCGGCATCGACGCCACGGCGCCGCTGGAGAAATCCCATATTTATACCCGCCGCACAAATCGCTGGAACGGGACTTATGACCTAAAGGACTACTATACGGAATAAAAAAGGAGAGGAATAGGATGGATCTATATACGATTGGAGAAGCCGTAGACCGGCTGGTAACCGTACCTATGTCCAACTGGACCATATTGAAGGATCTGCCCTTGACTCGAATTTATGAGGCGGGAAGGGCTAAGGCTTCCGGAGAGCCCCTCACCATGAAAGCGGCCCGCCTGCTTACGGAGCGGGTAAAAAAGGAAGACGTGGTGCTCATACTATCCGGCTTTGTAATTAAGAACTGGGACTTGCCTGAAACGGACGGCCCCATTGGCGCGGCAGCTTTAGCCCGCAGCCTGGATTTGGCTTTGGGAGCCGTCCCCGTGGTGCTGACGGAGGACATCCTAAAGGAAAACCTTTCCAAAACCGTAGCAGCTGGCGGCATGATCGTTTGCGATACCATGGAGGATGTCCGCTATGGAGGCAGAGGGCGGAAGGCCATGGTCATGGGGTTCCCCTTGGACCACGAAGAGGCCAAGAAGGAGGCAATCCGCATTTTGGACGAGCTGCAGCCTAAGGCGGTCATCGCTGTGGAGCGGCCGGGCTGGAACGAAAAGCGGATTCATCACAGCGGCATGGGCTATGACATCTCTTCGATAACGGCAAAGCTGGATTATCTCTACGAGGAAGCCATGAACCGGGGCATCCTGACCATCGGCATAGGGGACCTGGGCAATGAGATGGGCATGGGCTATGTGAAGGAGTCGGTACGGGCCAATATCCCCAATGCTGAGAAATGCCTTTGCGGCTGCGGCGGTGGGATCGCCTGCGACCTATCGGCGGATGTTGGGCTGATTTGCAACATCTCCAACTGGGGCGCTTATGGCATCTGCGCTTGCTTGGCCGTATTGGCAGGGGAGGCGGAAGTCATGCACGACTCCCAAACGGAACGGTATATGATCGAAGAAAACGTGCGAGCAGGCGCTTTGGACCCGGTTTCCGGCATGCACCGGCCCTATGTGGACGGTGAGCCGCTTCAAACCCATATGCACATTGTAGACCTTCTGCATGGGATTATCCGCCATGCCACTAGCGGCAGCATCTTTACCAAGAGCTACCGGGCTACTTGGAAAAACAAAATCGAAAACCTATAATGGGGGAGAAGGACCTATCCCCGGAAAGGAACATGTATGGCGCAAAAGCGGCTGGGCTTAATCCTGCCCTCCCCCAACATCCATATGGAGCCTCAATTCAATGGGTTGCGGCTGCCAGAGGTGGAATTCTTTGCAACCCGGGTTATGCTTAAAGAAACGACGGAGTCGGCCTTGGTACAGATGGAACGGGATCTGGATTATGCCTCCCAAATGTTGGCCACCATCCATCCAGATGTGGTAGGGTATTGCTGCACGAGCGGCAGCTTTATTCGAGGCGATAGCTTCGACAACAAAATCATCAAAACCATAGAAACCAACTGTCACTGCCCTGGGGCGAGCACTTCATCAGCCATGATGGAAGCTATGGCAGCCCTGCATATCAAGCGCCTAGCTTTGATAACCCCTTATACGGATGACATCAACCAGCAAGAGAAGAAATATATAGAAGCAAAGGGCGTTGAGGTGGTATATACCTTTGGCTTTCAGATGATAAGCAATGAGGATCTGGTGGCCATCACGCCGGAACAATGGATTGAGGCGGCCCTGGCAGCGGACCTATCCCAGGCGGATGGCTTGCTCCTGTCCTGCACCAACACCAAGGCCATGCCGCTGGCAGAAGAGCTGGAAAAGTATCTGGCGAAACCCGTGCTTACCAGCAATAGCGTTACCCTTTGGAAAATGCTCCGCTGCATTCACTATTCCCGGCCCGTCCCGCGCTGCGGTTCCCTATTAAAACGCCTGCTATAATTGCAGCATAAGCCTGCATTAACCTATTGATCTAACTAAAGGGCTTGCAGCTTGCCTGTAACCATGGGGAAGGAAAAAGCATGAAAAAGCTCCTTATTTTACAACCTGGCATTGAACTATGGATCGCCTATGAGAGGATGGGTGATGACCTTACGGTCGCCGTGTATGGCGGCGACCGTCCTCACATAGGCAGCATCGCCATTGCCATACCTCGCCCAAGCCTTTCGGATGCTGCGAAATTTAGTGCAACAACCTCTGTCGTCAATGTAACTGGGCATAAGGACGATGTGGTAGGAGCGCAGGTTGCCAGCGCCTTATCTGCGAGGTTAAGATGCGTAGTATCCGTAAGCTGCGGCATCCACTTTGACAATATCACTTCCAACCAACTGCAAGTCCTTATGCAGGCCCCTGGGGTTATCGTTGCGGAAATTCTCCATAACCTCCCGGCCCCAAGCAGCAACGATTGACAACGATAAGCCATACTTTTCCTAGGAGGTGAACTTTATGGATCGGGTCATCTTGGCCTTTTCAAACCAGAGTTCCCACGCATGCATACGTGAGCTGTTGGCCTCACGAGGGCTTTGCCCAGAAGCATCGTTTTTTTGTGGGGCCAGCGTCATTGGTGCCGTGCGGAAATTGGGTACGGCAGTGGTTATAAGCGGAAGCCATTTGCAGGACATGCCGGCAAGCAAATTGGCTGCTGCGCTTCGCTCAAGGGCTGAAATTATGGTCATTGCTGACCAAAGCAGCAACTATTACTGCCGTAGCGGTTCCAATCTCTATTTCCTATCTTCGCCAATATCGCCTGGCAAATTTTTCGCGCTTTTAGAACAACTCCACCAAAAGGAAAGCATGCAGCTTCGGCCCGCTATGGAGCAACGGATGGAACAGGAGCTGGATATTATCAACCGAGCCAAAGCATTGCTGATCCGCAGCAATCATTTGATGGAGGATGAAGCCCATCGCTATCTGCAAAAGAAAAGCATGTTTATGGGGCTCCCTATGGTAAAAGTAGCGCAAATCTTTCTAGACCAGTTCTCTGCATAAAGCATTTTCCGCTCATTATTAAAACATACGCAACAAAACATATATATTGAAATAAGCCCTGCTTTGCTTTCAAGCTGTTTGCAAGGGCCCGCCGCTATCTATTTTTAGTAAAGCTTTTGTCGACCCTAAAACAGGAACGGCTTGCCGTAAGAAAAGGCTGGCATGCTCCCGGCATGCCAGCCTTGTGTGGATAAAATGCGAAAAAGCAGCCCTGTTCTCCCAGGGCCAATCCACCCATAGCAAAAGGAGAAAGAGCGGGAAATGCGCTAAAATGGGGAAAAGGATAGGGCGGCAAACAGCCTGCTTATAGGAGAAGCCGGGGCGCAAATTCGATTTCCGCTCTCCTGCGCATCCCATAGAAGCCATCCACACCACCGCTTCATGGGCTAAAAATCGGCATAATCCATGAGAAAGCATACTATCCTGGATGTATTACTTGAAATTGGATATCAAGATATATTAAAATAATATATTCTGGAATATTCCCTTTTATATTCGCTTTCTCCAGCGCTTATTTCATCAAAAAGGAAGCAGGCCCCTATGTCGAAGACGAGAAAAGCTTATTTTGTACGATTGGTTTGCCGCTGCATCATATTGATCCTATGCGGCCTAATGTGGGCTTTCCACCGGGATTTTTTTGCCGTGCTGGAGGGCATGAACTTTTTTAAAGGGCTATCCCCTTTGCATCTGCTTTGGGCCGTATGGGCGGTGGACATGTTTCTCCAAATCGTACCCATTAAAAATAAAGTCCCTTTGGGATCACAAAAGCTTTTTGCCAACCATTTTAAGCCTATACGGGAAAAAATCAACTATGAAGCCCTCCGGAGTTATATCGTCTCCACAACAAAGGCCGCATATAAGGTGTTTCTCCTCTGATGCCTGCTGATTGCCGGAATCGGGATGCTATATTATTGGGGCCTAATCGATAAAATCACCCTGTTTATGATTTCCGTGTGCTTCTATGTATGCGATTTAATTTGCGTGCTCATATGGTGTCCCTTCCGCTTAATTATGAAAAATCGCTGTTGCACAACTTGCAGAATTTTTAATTGGGACCATTTAATGATGTTTTCGCCTTTGATTTTTATGGGCGGTTTTTTTGCCATCTCTCTGGTGATAATGTCGGCCATCGCATGGCTTGTTTGGGAACTTTGCGTCATGATGTACCCGGAGCGTTTCTGGGATCATTCCAATGCTGCTTTGCAATGTTCGGAATGCACGGACAAGCTTTGTACCCAGTATTGTCAAAAGCTCCGGGGCTGATATTCGGCCAAAGGGGATTCTTCGGCCGGGGATTTACTCCCTATTTCCTCCTTTCGTCCTTCGTCGTGTTAGAATTTTAAGCCACAGAGGCGTCTTGTTTTTTGTGCAGCGGCTTTTCCCGGGAAATAACCCGCCTTTTCAGGGCGGGCTGCCAGGTCATACGGTGATGGACTTTAGGATTTCTACATATTCAAAGGCCAGCTCCGAAAGCCGGCGGGCGGGGTTGCTGATCCAGCCGATCTCGATCTGCCCCAGATCCGTAATGGGAATGGATACAAGCCCGTGCTGCCGGTCTTCTTGGGAAAGATAGCCAGAGCCCGTGATATAGGCCGAACCGCTGGCTGCCAAGGCATATGCCATGGCCCGGTCGGAAACGAAGAGCACCTGCTGCTCGGGATTCCACTGGCGGTGGGTCGTAGTGAAGCGGCCGGAGGAGGGATCCCGGTCATCATAGGAAATGAAGGGATATTTGCGGATGTCGTTAAAGACCACGCTTTTCGCCCCGGCCAGGGGGTGGGTGCGGTGGACGTACATATGCAGGTCGCTGTATTTCAGATGCTGGAAGAAAATATTCCGCCGGTTACACTCCTTGATGATTACGCTGCGGCTGTCGCTGGTAAAAAACAAGACGCCGATATCCGACTGATTTACCCCCACATCCTCCATCACCTTCTGCATTCCTCCTTCCAGGCATCCCAGCCTGGTTTTTTTATCCCGCTGCCTCTCCAGGAGAAGCTCGAAGGCATCGATGCCGGAAACATGATGCAGGGTAGAAACGCAGAAGAATGCACGGTCCGTTCGATGGTTTTTATATTTTTCGTCTATGCTCTGATATAGATCGGAAAGCAGTTGGGCGTCCTTGAGAAAATCCTTGCCCTGATGGGTGAGGGCAACCCCCTTGCTGGAACGGTCGAAGAGGACGATATCGTATTCCTCCTCCAGCTTTTTAACGGATTCGGACAGGCTGGACTGGGAGATGAAGAGCTGCTCTGCCGCCTTGCCGAAGGAGCCGGCCTCGCTGATGGCCTTCACGTAGAGAATCTGCTTAAGCGTCATCGTTTTCACCTCTTATTAAACGAAAAATTACGGATGCGCAGATTTACAGGTTGTGCATACCGGAGCTGCAAATTATTATAAAATAACGGATATTTACATTAATAATATTATATTATCACAGAGGATAAAGGGAATCAATCGGCAAGAATAGGATTTTTTAAACTGCGCTTGGGAGTATTTTTCATAACGAAAAGTATAAACTAAAAATTGAACTACAAATAAAAAATAAAATACAATCGGTTAAACCGATGGATACGAATCGTTTATTTGTATTTCAAATCCAGGGGCTTTGTCCGTATAATGAAGCCATGCAATAGCAGAAAGGCGAGGGAAGGATATGGCGGAGCGCAAATGCACCCAAGGCGGGCAGGAGACGGTCCTGCGCTGTGAGGGCCTGTGTAAATGTTATGGCGGCCTGGTGCAGGCCAACGATCAAGTGGATTTTGAACTGCGCCGGGGCGAGGTACATGCCTTCCTGGGGGAAAACGGCGCCGGGAAAAGCACCCTGATGAAGATGCTCTATGGCATGGAGCAGCCGGATTCCGGCCGGATCTTCGTCCACGGCCGGGAACAGGCTTTCCGCAGTCCTGCGGACGCCATTGCCCAGGGCATCGGTATGGTGCACCAGGAGCTCATGCTCATTCCGCGCCTGACGGTGATGGAAAACATCATACTGGGCAACGAAATCAAAACGAAAACCGGCCGCCTGCGCAAAAAGGAAGCTGCCCAGCAAATTCAGGAGCTTTCCCAAGCTTACGGCCTGGAGGCCGACCCGGAGGCTTTGGTAGAAAAGCTTTCCATCGGCCAGCGGCAGCGGGTGGAGATTCTCAAACTGCTGTACCGCAAGGCGGATATCCTCATATTTGACGAGCCTACAGCCCTTTTGACTCCCCAGGAATCGGACGCCCTCTTCGACGTGCTCCGGCGGCTGAAGGATATGGGCAAATCCGTCCTGTTTATCACCCATAAGCTGCGGGAGGTCTACCAGATTGCCGACAGAATGACGGTGATCCGGGGCGGGCGCATCGTGGGCGTGACTACCCCTCAAGAGACGGATGTAAGCGGCCTAACCCGCATGATGGTGGGCAAAACCGTAAGCCGGGACCGTCGGCCACCCCACCCCATTGGGGAGGAGCCGGTGCTGGCGGTAGAGGGCCTTACCGTGCTGGAGCGGAATGGAACCCGGAGCGTAGATGGGGTATCCTTCAACCTCAGGCCTGGGGAGGTCTTAGGGGTTGCGGGCATCGAAGGCAACGGGCAGACCCAGCTGGCCCAGGCCCTCATCGGCCTAAGGAAGGCCAGCGGCAGCATCCGGCTGCAAGGCAGGGAGCTAACAGGCTATAGCCCCAAGCAGATCCGGAAGCTGGGCGTGGGCAGCATTCCCGATGACCGGCAGGGCATGGGGCTGATCCTTTCCATGCGAATTTACGAAAACCTAATTCTCAACCGCTACGAGCAGAAGCCCTTCGCCAAGAATGCATTGCTGGAAGATTGGGAAGGGGTACGGGAATATGCCCGGGAGCAGATCCGGCTTTTCAGCATCGCTGCTGCCAATGAATCCGTCTATGTGCGGACCCTCTCCGGCGGCAACCAGCAGAAGATCGTAGCCGCCCGGGAGCTGACGGAGGCCCGAAGGCTCCTGATCGCCGCCCAGCCCACCCGGGGGGTGGATGTAGCCTCCGCAGACGCCATCCAGAACCTGATTCTGGAGGCGGCCACCAAGGGCTGCGCCGTTCTTCTCATTTCCAGCGACCTGGATGAGCTCATCAAGATCTCCGACCGGATCATGGTCATGTTCCGGGGCCAGGTAATGGGCTTTGTGGAGGGGGATGCGGCCACCCGGGAGGGATTGGGCCGCATGATGTTGGGTGAAACGGCGGAGGAAACTCCCCGTTTACAATAATTTTTTGATGTATTAGGAGGAAAAACATGAAAGCAGGTAAGAAGATGCAGAAGATCCTCGGGCTTGTGCTGGCCCTGGCCATGTTGTGCGCTCTAAATGGCTGCGCTTCCACTCCGGCAGCGGAAGAGCCCGCTGCGGAGGATGCCAGCACCGCTAGTACCGCCAAGATCGCTGTGGTATTCGCCTCCAGTGGTCTGGGGGATAAATCCTTCAACGATGCCCTCTATGCCGGCATGGAAGCAGCTCAGGCGGATATGGGGATTGAATGGGTCTATTCCGAACCCCAGGATGACGCTGAATATGAAGGCCTGCTCTCCGGCTATGCGGACGCGGGGGACTGCGATCTGATCATCTGCCTAGGCGGCAGCCAGAGCTCCAGCCTGGAGAACGTGGCGCCCAACTATCCCGATCAGAAGTTCGTCATTCTGGATGCTGTGGTGGAAGGGGATAACATCCGCAGCTATACCTGGCGAGATGAGGAGCTGGGCTTCTTAGCAGGCCTGCTTGGCGCCAGCCTTTCTGAAACCAATACCCTGGGCTTCATCGGCGCCCATGACATCCCCCTGTGCAACCTGGGTGCTGCCGGCATGATCGCCGGTGCCCACTATGTCAACCCCGACTGTGAGGTCCTGGTGGACTATGCCAACGGCTGGGCCGAGGTAAATGGCTGCTATGAGATCGCCACTTCCATGCATGAGCAGGGCGCCAGCCTCATTTACCATACTGCCAGCGCCGGCGGCCTGGGCATCCTGAACGCGGGCAGCGAGCAGGGGTTCCTGACCATCTTCTTCGATGGTAACCTGAATGCCGATGCGCCGGAAACCAACATCGCCAGCGCTATCCGGGATTTCCCCGCCTGTGCCCAGGAAGCCATTCAGGATGTGATCGACGGGAACTTCACCGCGGGCTCCATCGTAAAGGGTCTGGCGGAGGACGGCCTGTATCTGGATTTCGAAGGATCCACCTATGAGATCCCCGAGGACGTGATGGCCACCTATGAAGAGGCTGTGGCCGCCATTAAGGCCGGCAGCATTGTGGTACCCACCACGATTGAAGAGGCCCAGACCTGGAGCGCGGAGTAACCGAGGCAAGCAGTACATCCCTGGGGCCTGGCTTTGCCCGGGCCCTGGGGGTAAAAGGCATCTGCCCGTCCTGCATAGGGCTGGCGGCAGTGCATTTTACGAAGCGGATTTTTACGGCAATACCCGGCCCCGGTGGCCGGACTGCTGCGGACAGACCACAGGGAGGAATTTCCATGAATAAATCTAGGCTCAGGCTGTCCCTGTTTTCCCTAGCCCTGGCGCTGGTGCTTTTCGGCTTTACCATATGCTTGACCGGAAAGGACCCTCTCAGCGTTTACTGGGCGATCCTTGTGGGCTCTTTTGGCAGCCTGAAAGGTTTTTTGAACGTGCTGGCTTATATGCTTCCCCTGATCATGACGGGCTTGGGGGCGGCGGTAGCCTTTCAGAGCGGCGTATTCAACATCGGCGGCGAGGGCCAGGTACTGGTGGGCGGCCTTGCCTCGGTGATTGTGGGGCTGCTCTCCCCCCTTCCGGCCCCCTGGGGCTATCTTGTAGCCCTGGCAGCGGGCTTTTTGGCCGGCGCCCTTTGGGCCCTTCTGCCTACGCTCCTGGCGGGGCGGAACCTGGCCTCCCTTTCCGTGGCCACCATCATGATGAATTCCATTGCGGCCCTGTTTACGGAATATATCGTCAAGCAGTTCTTCCAGCGGGAAGGAGCCAGCAATACGGAGACGGTGGTGGTAAACGAGGGCAGCATCCTGCCCCGGTTTTTCCCCAGCACCCAGTTTAATTACGGCATCTTCATCGCCATCTTCTGCGTAGTGCTGGTGACCTGGTTTTTGTATAAAACGCCCTGCGGCTTTTCCCTCCGGGCCATGGGCAACAATGCCCGGGCTATGGAGCAGGCGGGCCTGCCCATCTACCGCCGCACTCTCCTGGCCATGTGCATCAGCGGCGGCCTCTTTGCCCTGGGGGGCTCCATCCAGTGCTTGGCCGTCTATAAGCGGTTCGTCATGGGTTTCTCCCCCGGCTATGGCTGGGACGGCATTACCGTAGCCACCCTGGCGGCAAATTCCCCGGTGGGGGTTCTGCTTTCCGCCTTCCTCTTCGGCATGCTGCGCTCCGCTTCCATCAGCATGAGCCTATCCAATGCCGTTACCACGGAAATGATCTCCGTGCTTCAGGGGCTCATCGTCATCCTGGTGGCTTCCCCCGGAACCTGGACGGTTTTGGATAACCTGTTCTATAGAGCGAAGGAAGGGATCAAAGCCCGCTTCATCAAGGGCGGAAAGGAGGGCGCAGCGCCATGGAAGAACTGACGGCCTTTGCCAACTTTTTTGCCTCGGCTATCCGGCTAACGGCTCCCATCGCCCTGGGCACCCTGGCCTGCACCATCAGCGAGCGGGCGGGGGTGATCAATATCGGCATCGAGGGAACCATGCTCTTCAGCGGCTTTACCGCCGCCGTAGGTACCTGGTATACGGGTAGCCCTTGGGTGGGGCTGTTGTGCGGCTGCGCCGGGGGCATCCTTATGGCCGCCATTCTGGGCGTGCTAGCCATTTACTGCAATGGCCAGCAGATCGTCATCGGCATCGGCATCAACCTCTTTGGCCCCGGCCTTGCTTATATGCTCATGCGGGCCCTTTGGGATACCACGGGCATTTCCCCCTGGCTGGAGGGCTTTGGTGCCCTAGAGATCCCCATTATCCGCAATATTCCCATCCTAAATACCATGGTCAGCGGCTACCCCGTATGCATTTACCTGGGAATCCTGGCGGTGGTGGTGATGGCCTATCTCCTTCGAAAAACCGCCTGGGGCCTTCGGGTGCGGGCGGTAGGGGAGAATCCCCATGCCGTGGCTACCTTGGGAGTGAACGTTTACAGGCTGCGCATGTTCGCCGTAGTGCTGGGGGGCTTTTTCGCCGGCATGGCGGGAGCCGTCATGTGCCTGAGCTCTGCCAACGTTTTTGTCAACGATATGTCCGCTGGCTCGGGCTTCATGGCCTTTGCTGCCAACCAGTTCGGCCACTGGTCTCCGGTGGGGGGCTACTTTGCAGCCCTGCTCTTCGGCGCCATGTCCGCCTTCCGGATGCGGCTGCAAAGCCTTGGCGTGGCCACCCAGCTCACCCAGATGCTGCCCTATGTGGCCACCCTCATCGGCATCAGCATCGCCGGCGCCCGTATGCGGCCCCCTGCCGCCAACGGGGAGCCCTATGCCCATCCGCTTACCCTGCCCCGGGCCCATAAGCGGCCCCAGGGCCCCAATCAGCCCCTGCGGCAAGAAAAGGAGCAATAGCAAAGATGAAACCTTTCTTTCGTGAATTCCGATACATCCTGCATTTGCAGGATTATGATCCGGGCGTATTCTTTTACCGGGAGGTCTTGGGCCTGCAGCCCAACTACAACTGGTCCATCGTACCGGATCAGAAAGGCTACCGCTTCTATATGGGCGGCGGCCGGCTGGAGATCGTCCAGTACCCCTTTAAGCCCCGCCAGGGCCGGGGAGAATTCCAGGCAGACTGCGCGGATCTGGCCCTGTGCATGGAGCGGATGCTGGAGGAGATGCCAGAGGTTTCCATTCTGGAACGGGGGCAGGAACGGGTCACCCTGGAGGACCCGGCGGGCAACCGCATCCACCTGACCCAGGGCCAGGGGGGCCCCCAGGCTACCGGCCCCATCGATAAAACCAACATGTTCACCGGCGGCTTTACGGGCATCCTCTACGAGGAGGACCTGGAAGCGGCCAAGGAATTCTACTGCGGCCTATTGGGCCTGGCGCTGCTGGAAGCGGGGGCGGAAAGCTGCCTGCTCCAGGCGGGAGACGCCCGGCTTTCCCTGCAAAAGGGGCGGCCCGGCCAGGGCCGGGGCCCTTCCATGATCGGCCTGGAGGCCCAGAGCGTAAACAAGCTATATGATAAGCTTTCTCCCCGGCCGGACTACCGGGAAGCGGGGGTTCTAAGGGATACGGACTTCGATGCCCGGCGGCTGTTCCAGGTATATGACCCCAGCGGCAATGTAGTGGAAATCTATGCATACCTGCGGAACGTGCGGGAAGAGATACTCATGCATTAGGAGGGCTTCTCATGTGGCGTAAAGAATACAGAATCGTCTATTATTCCTGGGAATTCGATACCCTTCAGTCCTTTTACCGGGATATTTTGCGCATGCCCCAGATGTACGGCTGGTACACAAGCCCGGTAGACCGGGGCTGCAAATTCCCCATTGGGGAAAACCGGCTGGAGCTGATCTGCCGCCACCCCACCCTGCCCCAGGGCCCGGCGGGCATGCGGCTGGAGGCCAAGGACATAGAGCTCTGCTATAAAAACTTAAAAAAAGAACCCCGGGTTACGGTGATCCAGCCGCTGGCCAAGCGGGATTGGGGGGAATACAGCTTTTGCATCAAAGACCCGGTGGGCAACTGGTTAGAGGTTTATCAATCCTGGGAGGATTATCATCCCCAAGGTCCGGATGACGGCAGCGGCTACTTTACGGACGAGTTTACCGCTATCCTTTATGCCAGGGATCTGGAAAAGATCACGGCCTTTTACCGGGATTCCATGCAGATGCCGGTGGTCCTTACCTGGGACAGAGGGCCTGGAGACCGGGGGTGCCGCCTGCGCTCCGCTGGGGGATATACGGATATTCGCCAGATGACCGAGGATACCCCCCAGGGCCCTGCCCTGACCACCATCGAGGCAGAGGATGTGAACGCCTGCTTCCACTGGCTGGAGAGCCGGCCGGATGTGGAGGTTTTGCTGGGTTTGACGGATACCTGGTATGGGGACAGGATCTTCCAGATCTGCGACGGGGAAAAGAACGTGGTGGAGGTGCTGGCCTACCGCCGGAATATGAAGGATAGGAAGGCATAAGGACGGGGTTATCCATGGGGAAGATTCTCATAAAAAACGCCCGGGCCATCGTCACCTGTGACGAAGTTGACCGGGTTTACTACGACCAGGACCTGCTTATCGAAGAGAATAAGATCGCCCGGATCGGGGCGGATATAGAGGCGCCGGATGCCCATTGCATCCAGGCCGGGGGCAAGTATGTATATCCTGGCCTGGTCAATACCCACCATCATTTTTTCCAGGCCTTTGTCCGGAACCTGATGACCATCGACCGGCCCGGCATGACCCTCATGCAGTGGCTGGATGCCATCTATAAGGTCTTTATCCAGCTGGATTCTCAGGCTATATTTTACGCTTCCCTGGCCTGCATGGCGGACCTGATCAAGCATGGCTGTACCTGCTCGGTAGATCACCAGTATTGCTATACGCAACATACAGGGGTGAACCCCATCGACCTGCAGATGGAAGCGGCGGATATGTTGGGCTTCCGCCTCATCGCCGCCCGGGGCACCAATACCTTGCCCCGTTCCGAGGGCAGCACCATCCCCGATGCCATGTGTGAAACCACGGCGGCCTATTTGCAGGACTGCGAGCGGCTTATCGCCAAGCATCATGACCCGCGGCCCTTCGCCATGCATCAGATCGTCCTGGCGCCCTGCCAGCCTGTCAACTGCCGGGAGGAGACCTTCGTAGAAACGCTGCGCCTGGCCCGGAGCGCCGGGGTATATATGCATACCCACCTGTGCGAAGGGGAGAACCGGGATATGCTCCGGCGCTACGGCATGCGCTCCCTGGCCTGGTGCGAAAAGGTGGGCTTCCTGGGGCCGGATATCTGGGTGGCCCATGGCCGGGAGACCCTTCCCGAGGAGTATTCCATCCTGGCTGCGAGCGGCACAGGCATATCCCACTGCCCGGCTCCTACCATTTACGGCGGCAGCGAAATACTGGATATTCCCGGCATGACCCGGGCGGGCATCCCCATCAGCCTGGGGGTGGATGGCTGCTCTACCAACGAGGGCTCCAATATGCTGGATTCCCTTCGGCTGGCCTATTTGATGCAGGCCTTTTTGAGCAAGCAGCGGGGGGGCTGCCCCGCGCCCTATGATATTTTAAAGATGGCTACCACCGCCGGGGCGAAAATGGTAGGCCGGCCCGAGCTGGGCATGCTGGCGCCGGGCAAGGCGGCGGACCTTTTCATGATCGATGCGGAGCGGCTGGAATATGCGGGCGCCCTGCACGATCCCCAGTCCATCCTGCCCAAGCTGGGCATCACCGGCAACGTATGGCTCACCATGATCAACGGCCGGGTGGTTTACCATGAGGACCGGCTGGCCGGGGTGGATGAAAGACGGCTCCTGGAGGAGGGAGAGACGGTATGCACCCGGGTGCTCCGGGATACCTGCCCGGCCTTTGCCCCCTACCGCAACAACCGATAAGGAGGAAAAACCATGGCGGATTATCTGGATCTGCAGCTGCTCATCTATGTTCCCAAAGAACAGTATTTGCCCTGCACTCGCTTTTATGAGGCGGTATTCGGCGTAACGGCTTTTTATGGCTGGGACGAGGGAGAGGAAGACCGAGGCAAGAAATATGATATTGCCGGCACCAAGCTGGTCATCCTGACCCAGGAAAACCCTTTCCCGGAATATGGGCCCCTGCATTTTCAGATTCAGGTGCCGGATGTGGTCCGGATGTATGCCCGGCTGGAAAACATGACCGATGTAAATATTACCCAGGAGCTCTTTACCCGGCCCTATGGCTGGCGCATGTTCCGCCTGGCGGATCCTGCGGGGAACCATATCAATATTTACGAAATACCAAATGTTTAAGGCGTTTTGCCCTTGCCTGAAGCGGCAGAGGGCGTAGACCGCGCAAAAGCTGCTCTTGCAAGGGCAGCTTTATTGCATCTATATAGATACTAACTATAAAGCGGCAAGGAAATACGATGGCTATAAATTTGACTTGTATATAGTAGAATCATAAAATTAGATAGGAATTTATGAAAATAATGCATGCATTGCGGGATCAGAAGGGGGCGCCATGGCTGAAGAGAGTATTCTATCCGTCCAAGATATCCGGAAAAGCTTTCGCCATGTGCAGGCGCTCCGGGGGGTTTCCCTTGCGGCACGGCAAGGGAAGATTACGGCCATCGTAGGGGATAATGGTTCCGGGAAATCCACCCTTATCAAAATCATATCCGGCAACCTGCGGCCCGATGCTGGCCGGATCTGTATAGAGGGCCGGGCTTATAGCAGCCTGACGATCCGGCAGGCTATGGACTGCGGCCTCAGGACCGTCTACCAGGATCTGTCCCTGGATAACTTTAAAAACAGCATAGAAAATATCTTCTTGGGGGCGGAAATTACAAAGGGCCCTTTTTTAGACCGCCAGGCCATGGAGAAGCAGGCGCGGCAGCTTCTTGCGGAGATTCGCGTAGATATTCTGGATATCTATGAGCCGGGCCGCAATCTTTCCGGCGGCCAG
>CALVLF010000063.1 GCA_944336625.1 uncultured Clostridia bacterium | reverse complement strand
ACGGCAGGGCCCTTGCCCGTATTGAGCATACGCATCTGGATGAAGGTATCATCCGCCGCCAGGCCCATCTCCCCCCCCAATGCATCCAGCTCCCGCACCAAGTGGCCCTTGGAGGTGCCGCCGATGGCGGGGTTGCAGGCCATGAGAGCCACGCTATCCAGGTTCAGGGTAAGGCAGAGGGTATGAAAGCCCATCCGGGCCAGGGCCAGGGCAGCTTCACAGCCCCCATGCCCCGCCCCCAGGACGATGGCATCATAATTCCCGGCTACAAATGTATCCATGCATGCTCCTTTGGTATCAGAAAACGAACTGGGGGCCTTTTCCCGCGCAAAAGAAAAGGCCTAAAACTATTATAGCAGACTTGGGCCGAGCTGGGAAATACTTTCTATATTTCCCTGAAATCAGGGGAAAAAACCCATCCTTCGCCCGGGTCCTACGCGGACGGCGATAGCGCGCGGACGTTGGCGGGAAGCCTGCCGTAGTGGCCGCGTCTTTCGCTTACAGCCGCCGGGGCCCTGGATTATGGGCCCCGGCTTTTGCCTTCCTCGCGGAAGCGGAGCCTATTTCCCGTCTGATTAAGGGTTACCGCCGCCGGGGGCCGTAGGCCATGGCCCCCGGCTTTCTCCGCAGGTGAAACGAAGCCTTGGCGGAAATACGCAGGGGGGCGGCGGCGCTTCGCATACAGGGCTCCGGGATGCCAGCATCCCGGAGCCCTGTTGCGAAGGGGAGGGGCCGGTTTTGCCGGCCCCTCCAGGAGCGCTTCGCGCTCCCGCCGCCGCCCCCTCCGCCGGAGTTTTTGCAAACCGGCCTTTGGGGCTGCAAACAACGGAAAAAGCGGGGGGCCAGCCAGGGTGTAAGAGCGGCCATGGGTTCTTAACCCGTCAAAAGGCCGCCTCGTGTAAAGGGACGGAGTTATCCACATATTCCAATGGATAGCCATACTGCCAACCCTGGAAAAATCCCACCGGCAGGGACACAGCTTCCCTGAGGAACTGAAACAGCCCGGCGAAGAACCAAATATGGAGCAAAGTTATCCACATATTCCCATAGGAGCCCGGCCCGACGCAGGGCGACTATTGCGAACTGCGGGGTGGGCTTGTAATGGAAAAAACGCTTCCAAAAGGCCCCTTTGTGTAAAGGGGGCTGGCCGCGAAGCGGACTGGGGGATTGTAGCGGCTGGAGTTCTAGCCAGCGCTTTTATAGAGCTGCTGCCTTTACAATCCCTCAGTCATGGCTTTTGGCCATGACTGATGGGTTGTAGACGCAACGGCTCTATAAAAGCGCTGGTTAAAACCCTCTCGTTTACAACCCCTCAGGCGGCTTCGCCGCCAGCGCAGTTCGCAATGGTCGCCCTGCGTCGGCCCCGAGGGGCCATCCTAGCGCTCCCTTGCTCACTGGGCTTCCGCCTCGCTTTTTCCGCCACTGGCGGCGCTCGGCTCCGCCCCCCTTACACAGGGGCGCCTTTTGGCAAGAATTCTTTGTCCGCAGCGCTTTACACAAGGGAGCCTTTTGGAAACGTCTTTCCCATTAAGAAGGCAATCCCGCAGTTTCCAATATCCGCCCTGCGTCAGCCCCGGGCACCGGCCGGCCAAAGCCTATTTTCCCACGCAGAAGCGGGAGAAGATCCGCTCTACAATGGATTCCTCAATAGCCCGGCCCGTAATGCGCCCCAGGGCATCCAGGGCGCAGCGCAGGTCCGTAGCCAGACAATCCGGGTCCGAGCTTTGGGGGTCGGCAGCCAGGAGGGCAGATAGGGCATCCTCCAGGGCTTCCACGTGGCGGGCGTTGGTGATAAGGGCGCTTTCCCCGGCGCCGGGGGCAACGGCCCGGGGTATGGCTGCCCGGAGCGCCTCCATGCCCGCCCCGGTCTTGGCGGAAAGGGAAAGGGCGTTTACGCCGTATTTCTCCGGCAGGGCCTTTGCCCCCGGATCCAGCTCCAGGTCGCTCTTGCACAGGGCGCAAAGCCGGGGCATGCCCTCCGTTTTTTCAAAGAGAAGGGCCGCATCCGGCCCCGGCGCCTCCGCCCCATCCAGGCAGATGAGCACCAGGTCCGCCTGGGCCGCCGCCGCCAATGCCCGGTCCACGCCGATTTTTTCCACCGTATCCACCGTATCCCGTATGCCCGCCGTATCCAGCAGGCGGATGGCCATGCCCCCTAGAGCGCAGCTCCCCTCCAGCACATCCCGGGTGGTGCCGGCAATGGGGGTAACAATGGCCTTTTCCTCCCCCAAAAGGGCGTTGAGAAGGGAGCTTTTCCCCGCGTTGGGCAGGCCCACCAGGGCCACCCGGGCTCCCTCCCGCAGAACCCGGTTTTCCCGCCCCTCCTGAATGAGGGCGGCAAGCTGGGCCTTTATCCCTTCCAGCAGGCCGGGGAGATGGCTGTAAACATCCTCCTCCAGCTCCTCCGGATAGTCGATGGCAGCATCTATGCCGGAAAGGGCATCCAGCAGGTCGCTTTCCAGCGCTTCTATGCGGCGGCGCAGGCCCCCAGAAAGCTGCTCCATAGCGGAAGCAGCCCCCCGGCGGGCTGTGGCAGCGATCAGGTCCTGCACAGCCTCGGCCTCGGAAAGATCCATCTTTCCATTTAAAAAAGCCCGGCGGGTAAACTCCCCTGCCTGGGCCTGGCGCAGGCCCAGGCCCGGCAGCAGGGCAAGGGCCTGGCGCACAACCCCCTGCCCGCCGTGGAGATAAAGCTCCGCCATATCCTCCCCGGTATAGGTAGCCGGGGCGGCAAAATATACGGCCATGATGGAATCAATCTGCCGCTCCCCCTCCATAAGGGCGCCATAGGCCATATACCTGTGCCGGATTTTTCCGGTGAAAACCCGGGCCAGGGCCTCCTTGGCCCGGGGGCCGCTGATGCGCAAGATGGCAATGGGCCCCCCCACCGGGGTAGCCAGGGCAAAGATGGTATCCGTATCCATAAAAAGGCTCCTTTCCATAGCCAGGGCGCCGGATTATTTCCCGGGAAACCTTGGGCGCTTTCCCGCCCGGGAAAAGCCCGGCATAGGTATTGTATCCCATGGGAAGGGGGATTTCCAGCCCCACTTTTCAGGGAAAAGCCCGGAAATAGGCAGGGGGTGCCTCTTCCTCGCCCTTCCAAAATGGGCCCCTCCGAGCCAAAGTGGGCAAGGGGGCGGAGCCGAGCGCCGCCAGTGGCGGAAGAAGCGAGGCGGAAGCCCAGTGAGCAAAGGAGCCCTAGGATGGCCTCTCGAGGCCGACGCTGGGCGACTATTGCGAACTGCCCTGTCCGCGCAGCGGACTGGGGGATTGTAAAGGCTGGGGTTCTGCATAGGAAAAAGGCAGCCTAAGGCTGCCTTTTGCTTTTCCTGCCAGGGAGGGATTATTCCTGCTCCGCAGCCGGGGAATCCGGGGCGGGGGCGCTTTCCGGCGCGGGCGCTCTATCCAGGGGCTGAGGGTGGTAGATTTCCACGGTTTCCACCTCTTCCACCTGGGTGATCCGCTGGGGATAGTTTCCCCGGTTCCGGGGCTCCTTGCGGCTCTCCCGGGGCTTGGGGGCGATGACTACGTACCGGTTGGGCTCCTCCCCCTCGCTGTAGGTGGTAACGTAAGGGTTATTTTGCAGGCTGGCATGGAGCACCCGCCGCTCATAGGGGTTCATGGGCTCCAGCTCCTTGGGCCGGCCCGTGGCCTTTACCTGGGCCGCCAGCTTGCGGGCCAGCCGGGCCAGGGTCTCTTCCCGCTTTTCCCGGTAGCCCTCCGTATCCAGGGTAACCCGGGTATATCCCTCTTCCTTCCGGTTCCGGTTTACCGCCAGGCTGGTAAGGTACTGCATGGCATCCAGGGTTTCCCCCCGGTGGCCGATGAGCACCCCCATGGTGGGGGTATCTATGCAAAGGCGCACCCCCTCTGCATCCTCATAGGCCAGCACCTGCCCCTCTACCCCCATGCGGTGGATGAGGCCCAGTAGGAACTGGGCGGCAGGGTTTCCTTCCGCAGCTTCCAGGCTATAGGGGATGGCGGGCTTGCGCTCCCGGCGCTGGTTCCGGCCGGAACGGTCTCCCCTCTCCCCCCGCTCCCGCCGGTCGCTGCGCTCGCCCGGCTGCTGGCTGCGCTCCGGGCTAGTGGCTGCCTGGGCTGCTTCGCCCTCTTCCCGCTGGCGCTGCCGGCCGCCCCGGCCCCGATCCCGGCGCTCCCGGCGTTCCCGGGGCGGGCGGGCGGGTTCGTTTAAATAATCCGGTATAACGATCTCTTCCGGCTCCCGCTCCGTCAGCCGCACCTTGGCCGGGCGGGCGCCAAAGCCCAGGATGCCCTTGCTTTCCTGCTGGAGGATTTCAATATCCACGGCATCGATGGATACTTCCAGCTGCTGTAGGCCGTTGAAGATGGCTTCGTCGATGGAACGGCCTGTTGATTCGATACTTCTCATTTATTTTCTGCCTCCTCCGGGGCTACGGCCCGGGGATATTTCTTATTCAGGATGAGGTTGGTAATGATCATGCAAATGCTGCTGATGGTCCAGTAAATGGCGAAGGCCGCGTTATAGGAAATACAGAACCATACGCTCATAATAGGGAAGAGCCACATCATGAGCTTATTGGCGCCGGCAGTCTGCGCATTCTGGGTTTGGCCCCGCTGGAGAAGCCAGGAGGAAAGGAAGTTGGTAGCGCCGGCCAGCAGGGGCATGATAAACCAGCCGTTGGTATAGCCGGCATACACGTCCAGCAAGGGCTGCACCGCCGCCGTATAGGCGGCATGAGAAGCCTCCGTATTCAGGAAGGTATAGATGGTTTCCCCGGCCTCGTTTACCCCGCTTACGGCAGCAATGCCCATATCCACCAGCTTTTGCCAAACTTCCGGGTTATCCTGCAGGAAAAGCAGCCGCTCCAGGTTGGGAATCTGGAAAAACTGCTCCGCAGACATAACCACGGGCGCTATGCCGCTATCCGGCTGCCAGATATTGTTGATCCAGAGGAATTTGAAGGATTCCAGAAGCTGCACGGGGTTATCATCCACCAGCAGGCGGATGGTTTCCTCATAGCCCCAGAAGCGGAAGGCCGCCAGGAAGCAGAAGAACAGGGGCATGGTGATGAGCATGGGCAGGCAGCTGCCCCACATGCTTACCCCGGATTCCTTCATGAACTTGGTCTGGGCCTGCTGAAGCTTCTGGGGGTTGTTGGCGTATTTTTTCTGCAGCCGCTGTAGTTCGGGCTGGATCAGGGCCATTTTGGCGGAGGACTTGCGGGTTTTTACATCGGAAAACAGGGTGATGATCTTCAGCACCAGCGTGCAGATGAGAATGGTGAGGAATACGCTGTTTACGTTGGAATACACCCACTTCATGGCTTCCAGGAACCATGTGGTTAAAAAGAAATCACCTTGCATGGCAATCTAAATGCTCGCTTTCTGAAGGGTGGTCTGTAGCTTTTCCCTTTAAGGGGGGAACGGGGTCGTAACCCCCCCGGGAAAAGGGATTGCAGCGCAAAATCCGCCACAGGGCCAGCCCGCCCCCTTTCAGGGGGCCAAAGCGGAGGATGGCTTCCTTTGCATATGCGCTGCAGGTGGGGCTGTAGCGGCAGCAGCCGGGGTGCCTGGGCGAAATATAGAGCCGGTAATAATCGATGCAAAAGAGCATCAGCCGCTGGATGAGCTTTTTCATGAGCGCGGGGGCTTTTGGTTCTGGTAAAGCCCGGCTTTGCGAAGCAGGTAGCGCATGGAATCCTGCAATTTTGTCATTTCCGCCGTCTTCACCCCCTCCCGGGCGATGAAGATCAGATCGTAATTGGGTAAAAGCAGGGGTATATTGGGGCGGAAAGCTTCCCGGAGCCGGCGCTTGATGCGGTTGCGCACAACGCTGTTGCCCAGCTTTTTCCCCACGGAAAAGCCCACGCGGATATGGCTGCAGCGGCTGCGGCAATAGACCATGGCCATTTCCCGGCAAGCTAAAGACTTGCCTTTTCTATATACCTGGCGGAATTGCTTATTGCGCTTTAGGGAAAAACGTCGTTTCAAAATTCGGGGGTCCCTTCTGCCCAGAGGGAAAGGGCGGGCCTGAAAAATGCGGCCGGCACAATGGCGCCAAGAAGGCAAGCCTTGCAGGAAACGCAAGGCTGTTACGGGGCCCACTGCCCTAGCCCCGGCTTATGCTGCCGGCACTTTGTGCAAGGGGGCGAAAAGCCGCCTTTTTACAAGAAACGCCCGTTGGGCCTGCGTAGTTGCCGCCCCGGGCGCCTGCCAGCATATGATTGCCTTGAATCGGGAGCAATGGCCCTGCCTGGGTAAAAGGGGAGCTCTCCCTTCCCCGGCGCCGCCCGGATATGCACCGGCTGCCTTTGCCGGCGCGCTGCCCTGCCCCTGGCATAAAGCCACTGGGCCTGCAGCCCCATGAACTGCTCTTTCAGGCCGCCGGCTTATGCGGAAAGCCTCTTGCGGCCTTTGAGCCTGCGGCGGGCCAGTACGTTGCGGCCGTTGGCCGTTTTCATCCGTTTGCGGAAGCCATGGACTTTTTTGCGCTGCCGCTTTTTGGGCTGGTAAGTCTGAAGCATGGTTTGCACCTCTTTTCCCTTTGGTAATGATAAGCGGCGATAGGCCGCCTGCTTTTACATTAGCTTGTTAATTATATAAGAGAAAAAGCCCAAGTGTCAAGGCAAACCGGCAGGAAAAAATCAGTTTTCCCGCCTTTTTCACGATTCTACAAGATATGGTATCTTTCATTTTTCCTCAGCACAATTTCAAAAAATTGCCTCGTAACCGCACTTGCTATCTTCCGCTGAATTTGATATCCTTGACATTAAGATAGATAAAGACAGGATTTTTCCCCTTTCCTGCTGCCGGGCTTTTGCAGGGCCGGGCGGCGTAGGTTCGGGCTTTCCTCCCCGCTTCCCCCGGGAAGAAGGGCAGCGGTTTTGTAAAAGATTTTTCGTATTGGTTTTATATATATATTTTTAGCCTTTTTTTGGCAGCCCGCTTATGAAGCGGCTTTTTCTGCATATGGGCAGATTTTCAACAATGTTGATAAGGTTATCAACATCTGTTTATAATTTGGGGGAACATGATGCAACAATCCGTACAAGAACTATGGGAAAAGGCCCTTGTGGACCTGCAGGGGGAGATGACGCCCACCAGCTACAACACCTGGATCCTTACCATCGATCCCGTTTGCCGCCAAGGGGACACCATCGTATTGCAGGCCCAGAACGACGTAGCCCGCAACACCCTGCGCAACCTTTACTCCTCTACCATCGATAAAGCCCTGACCGACGCCAACGAAGGCCGGCCCACAGCCAGCCTGTTCATCGTGCGCAACGAGCGGGAGCAATATGAGCGCATGGCCAGCAGCGAGGATTCGGACTCCATCCTCAACCCCCGCTATACCTTCGATAATTTCGTCATTGGCTCTTCCAATAATTTCGCCTATGCGGCGGCCCGGGCTGTAGCGGACAACCCTTCCCGGGCCTATAACCCTCTGTTCATGTACGGGGGCGTGGGATTGGGAAAGACCCATCTGATGCACGCCATCGGCAACCAGATCAAGGCCTTTTATCCTTCCTACCGCATCATGTATGTGACCAGCGAAACCTTTACCTACGAGCTGATCCAGTCCATTCAGGAAAACACCAACGCCCAGTTCCGCAATAAATACCGGAATGTGGATGTATTGATGGTGGACGATATCCAGTTCATCTCCGGCAAGGTATCCACCCAAGAGGAATTTTTCAATACCTTCAACGCCCTGCAGACCAGCGGCAAGCAGATCGTCCTCAGCTCCGATAAGCCCCCCATGGACATGCTCACCCTGGAAGAGCGGCTCCGCTCCCGCTTTGAGGGGGGGCTCATTACGGATATCCAGCCCCCGGACCTAGAAACCCGCATCGCCATCCTGCGGAAAAAGGCAACCCTGGAGCATATCGACATCGACGAGGATGTACTGGCCTTTGTTGCGGAAAAGGTCAACAGCAATATCCGCCAGCTGGAAGGGGCCCTTACCCGGGTCATCGCCTATTCCAAGCTCATCCGCAAAGACGTGGATATCAACCTGGCGGATACGGCCTTGAAGGACATTGTACGGGGCTATGATAACCGGAAGGTTTCCATCCAGCTGATTCAGCAGATCGTAGCGGACTATTTCGACATCGATGTGGAGGGCATGCTTTCCCAGCGCCGCACGGCGGATATCACCTACCCCCGCCAGATCGCCATGTTCCTCTGCCGGGAGATGACCGGGGATTCCCTCAAGACCATTGGCAAGCATTTCGGCGGCCGGGATTATTCCACCGTCATCAGCGCCTATAATAAGATCATGGCAGATCTGAAAAAGGACCCCGAGCTGGTAGTCACCATGGACGACCTCCGCAAACGCATCAAAAAATAGTGCTACGCGCACGGCGATAGCGCGCGCAGACGTTGATGGGAAACGATGGTTTGTGCCCGCGCCCTTCCTTAAAAGCCGCCCGGCCCCGTAGATTATGGGGCCGGGCTTTCTCCGTCCTTGCGGGAGCGGGGCCTGTTTCCCACCTGATTAAGGTTTACAGCCGCCGGGGGCCGTAGGTCATGGCCCCCGGCTTTTCCATGGGCAAAAGGGGGCGTTGGCGGAAATAAGCAGGGGGGCGGCGGCGGGAGCGCGAAGCGC
>CALVLF010000062.1 GCA_944336625.1 uncultured Clostridia bacterium | reverse complement strand
CCCGCTGGATGCAGCCGCATATGCCGCCGGGCAAGGTTCAGCTTGCCCGGCTTTGGCGGGGCGGCTGAAAGGAACGTTCGTGGAAATAAGCAAAAGGGGCGGCGGGTGCGCGAGCGCACACAAAGGCAGGGCCGGGGCGCAGCCCGGCCCTGCCTTTGGTTTGGCGGCCCTTGGGGCCGCCAAACGCCGCCGCCCCGGTGCCGCAAAAGGCCCCCCGGGGCCAACGCTGTGCAGCTATTGCGCCCTACGCTGTCCGCGAAGCGGACTAGGGAATTGTAGACGAGAGGGTTTTAACCAGCGCTTTTATAGAGCTGTTGCGTTTACAACCCCTCAGTCGCGGCTTAAGGCCTCGCCAGCGCAGTTCGCAATAGTCGTGCTTCGTTGGCCTGGAGGGCCTTCCTTGCACTCCTTTGCTCACTGGGCTTCCACCCCCGCAAAAGGCCCAAAGCAAACCGGAGCGTGGCGAGGGCGCTTGCAACCGAGCAGCGGAGATGCAGCGACGGCCTTTTGCGGAAAGGAGGAGCAAGGGAGCGACGCGACGGCGGCTTTTTCGCCTACGGCTGAAAAGCCGCCGGAGTAAAGCGGACTTTGCGACGACGAGGCGGCGGGAGCGCGAAGCGCTCCTGGAGGGGCCGGCGAAACCGACCCCTCCTCTTCGCAAAAGGGCTCCAGGCTGCTAGCATCCTGGAGCCCTGTATGCGAAGGCCGCCTCCCCCCGCGTATTTCCGCCAACGTTTCTTTTTGCCCATGGATAAAGCCGGGGGCCATGGCCTACGGCCCCCGGCGGCTGGGAAGGCGGTTGGAAGGGGGTGCCCTTCCGCCTGCGCGAGAAAGGAGAAAGCCCGGCCCCATAACCAACGGGGCCGGGCGGCACTTAACGAAAGGCGCGGGCAGGAACCACCGCTTCCCGCCAACCTGCGTGCGCGCTATCGCCGTCCGCGCAGGACCCGTCCGCGCAGGACCCCCTCCGCGCTTAAATCACCAGCGTACCATCCTCGCTGTCGATGATGCGGAACACCTGTTCCTCGGCGCCGGTTTCCGCATTGATATAGATGATATAGCTGTCCCCCTCCAGGGTGCATTTAAACTCATAGCAGAGCCGCTCCGTCTCCGGGGTAATGGGAATCAGGGCCAGGGCTCGGCTTTCAATGTTCAGCTGGGGCGCGATCTTGGCCTCCGCCTCCTCCGGCGGCAGGGTGGCTTCCGGCAGGGCCCGCTCCACATGGCTGAACAGGTAATTCCGGGCGTCTATGCCAATCACCTCCAGGGTCTCCCTGTCTACCCAGACCTTCACAAGGTCGCTGTAGAGGATTACATCTCCCTGTGTAGCGGCGAAGTTGATCAGGGCTGCCCCGCCATAATACTGGGCATAGGTGGCCTGCATATTTTCATAGCCCAGCTCCCGCAGCTTTTGCAGGGCCGCGTTGCGGTAGCGCCGGGCTTCGCTGTCCTCGGGCTTTCCTTCCGCGTTTCCGCTGGCCGGCTTCATATACCAGAGGATGGCGCCGCCCTGGCGTGTAATCTCGATTTCCGCCCAGCTGCCGTCCTCTCCGGCGTAGCTGAAATCATAGGCGGGGATGGACCCTTCCACCAGGCCGTTGGATTGCAGGCTGCAGCCGGTGATCCCCTCTGCAATGGCCCGCGCCTCTTCCTCCGTAATATCCTGGCCTGTCAGGCCCTTAGGCTCCAGCTTTTCTGCGCTTTCCGAGAAGGGGCCGTCATAGATCAGGGTGGGGAATTCCAGAATTCCCTCTTCCCCCTGGGCGTTGTCCCCGGTGCCGGCCGGGTCCTGGGTCTGGCTGTAGTAAGCATCCGCCTCCAGGGATTCCAGGGGAATATCCCCCTCCTCCAGGCGCTGGGCCGTCCGCTGGGCCAGGCTGCGGCAGCTCTCCCGAAGGCCCTTCAGGGTATCCAGATCCTCCTGGGAAAGGGTATCGCCGCTGATGGTCCGCTTGGTGAGGGAATGGGCATAATCCCCCAGCCGCACCACAAAGCGGTTCACCTCCTCCGTATCCGGGAAGGCGGAGGGGATCTGGGACATGCTGCTTACCGCCCCGCCGGAAAGCCGCCACAGCTCATCCAGCAGCAACACCCGCTGGGCCGGGGAATTGACGGCCAGGAGCTTTGCAAGGGTGCTCTCCATATCATACAGGCTGTCGCTCAGATCTCCATAGGCCCGCCGGTACATGGATTCCGTAATATTCTTGTAATCCGCCGCCAGGGCCCGCTGTTCCAGCCCCCACCAGCCCACCAGCACGAGCGCCAGCACCAGAACGCCCGGCAGCACATAATTCCTTAAGATGTTTTTCGTCTTTTCCTCCATAGCCTGCCTCACTTAAAAAAGGAATGGTTGCCAATGGTTAAAAGCACCGGCTTGGACAGCATCCATTCATTGGTGCTGGTAGCCGGGTTATAGTAGAACAGGCAGCCCCCTGTTGGGTCCCAGCCGTTCATGGCGTCCCGGGCAGCCCGGATGGCCGTTTCATCCGGGGAAAGATTGATCTGCCCGTCCGCTACCACGTCAAAGGCGCCGCTCTGGTAAATCACGCCGCTGATGCTGTTGGGGAAGGCGCTGCTCTTCACCCGGTTGAGCACCACGGCCGCTACAGCCACCTGGCCCTTATAAGGCTCTCCCCGGGCCTCGCCATAGACCAGCCGGGCCAGCAGATATAAGTCGTTATCGTTGCTGCTTCCCTCGCTACCGCCGCTGCTGCCGCTGCTGCTTCCGCCGCTGCTGCCGCCGGACATGCCCAGGGCTTGCAGCGTAGCCGGGCCTACGATGCCATCCGGCGTCAGTCCGTTGCTGCGCTGGAAATATTCCACCGCCTCCCGGGTACCGCTGCCGAAGATGCCGTCGATCTCCCCGGAATAATAGCCCCAGCGTTTGAGCTTGGTTTGCAGGGTTTTTACATCGTCTCCCCGGCTTCCCACCCGCAGGGTGGCTGCCTGGGCCGTAATGGGGATGAGGATGGCCAGCAGGCAGATGGCTGTTACAGCCAGAAGGAGAAGCCGGCGTTTATCCGTCTTTATCATGGGTATTCGTTCCTTCCTTCCATAATTCGAGGAACAGACTTTTTACTTCCTCTTCCTCAATCTCCCCATAGGGCACATCCAATATACATAAGGGCGGAAATAATACGCACCACCAATTTTGCCCAGCCCCCTCCCCCAGGACAATCCTCAGGGCAGTATATTCCCCGGCAGGATACGTAGCTTCCCCGTAGGTCTTTTCCGGAAAAAAGTACCGGCCCAGGGAAAGGCGGGCGCCGTATTCCATGCCGCTTTCCCGCAAGCTATCCTCTACCGCCGAAAGCAGGCCTTCCCCCCCTTCCAGTATGCCTTGCCGTACCGTCTGGGCGCTGGTGGTATCCAGCCGCTCCGCCTCATAACGCAGTACGGCATCCCGTACCTGCAGCTTTGCTGCCTGATCCGCCGGGCTATCGCTGTTGGCGATCACATGCAGGCGTAAAACCCTCTGCTTTGGCACGGGAGCCTGTAAAGCCGTACCTGCCCATAAGAGGGTAAGGGCAGCAATAAAAGCGGAAATATATCTTGTAAACATAAAGGCACCTCTTTTCCATCCCATACCTGCCCCGCCGCCTGTAAAAATCCTTGGGGGCTTATAAAACCATTCTTGCCCGTGGCCGCCGTTATGATACAATAAATCCATGGAATATTTTACGCTGCAAAGGAATATATCCGGAACCGGCATGCGGGCGGGGAAGCCCGGCCGCCTGTGCCTATGGGCGCCGGCCAAGGTAAACCTGGCCCTGGACGTGGTAGGCCGGCGGCCCGATGGCTACCATGCGCTGCGGAGCATCATTGCCAGCGTGAGCCTTTTTGATACCGTGCTGCTGGAAAGGGCAGAGGAAGGCGTGCTGGAAGTCTCCTGGGAAGGAGCGGAAGCGCCCCTTCCCCTGGATAATACCGCCCGGCGGGCGGCCCTGGCTTTTTTTAAGCAAAGGCCGGGGGGCGCCCGCATACATATTATTAAGCGCATTCCCATGGAGGCCGGGCTGGGAGGGGGCAGCGCCGATGCTGCCGCCGTGCTCCGGGGGCTCTGGCGGCTCTATGGGGGCGTGGATAAGGTATGCCTTTTTTCCATGGCTCAGGAGGTAGGGGCAGACGTGCCCTTCTGCCTGCTTGGAGGCTGTGCCCTGGCCCAGGGCATCGGGGAGCAGCTCACCCCCCTGCCCCCGCCCCGGCTTCACCTTCTGCTGGTGAAGGGGCGGGCCGGGGTTTCCACCGCCGCCCTTTTCCGGGGGCTGGGCTCCCTTTCCTGCCATCCGGACGTCCCCGCTGCCTGCGCCGCCCTCCAGGGCCCCTTAGAGGGGCTGCTGCCCCATTTGGAAAACGCCCTGGAGCCCCCGGCTGCCGCCCTAGCGCCGGAGATTCCCCGTTTGAAGGCCCGGCTCCTGGAAGCCGGCGCCCTGGCTGCCTGCATGACGGGGAGCGGGGCTGCCGTGGCCGGCATTTTTCCCTCCCGGGCCGCCGCCCGGGCCGCCTGGGAAAAATTCCAGGATGTGCCCTTCCGGGCCCTTTGCCGAACGGGCTATTTTGCTGTATAATATGTCCATCCCTAGAGGGCTCCATATGGAGCCCTCTAGGGATGGGGGCATATTCTGCCCCGGCGGTTTTGTTTTATGGAAGTCTGAGGCGGGGCGCCGCCCCGCTCTTTTTGCAATCCAGCCTATTCTACGGAGGTGATCTCATGACCCAATCCATTCCCCATATTACCGACCATCATGTTATCCATCTCATCGGCATCGGAGGCTGTTCCATGAATGGTCTGGCCCAGATCCTGGCCGCCCGGGGCTACTGCGTCCGGGGGAGCGACAGCACCACCTCGCCCTTTACGGAGCGGCTGGCCCAGCTGGGCATCCCCGTTACCATCGGCCAGGCTGCAAAGAACGTAGAAGGGGCAGACCTGGTCATCTACAGCGCCGCCATTAAGGCGGATAACCCGGAGCGGAAAAGAGCCCGGGAGCTGGGCATCCCGGAGCTGGAGCGCAGCCAGGCCCTGGGCCAGCTTTCCGAAGGCTATAAAGAGGTAGTAGGCATCGCCGGCTGCCACGGCAAAACCACCATCACCTCCATGCTTGCCCTCATCAGCAACCAGGGGGGCATGGACGCCACCGTCCATATCGGCGGCTATACGGAATTCCTCCAGGGGGGCACCCGCATTGGCTCCCACGATCTGTTCATTACCGAGGCCTGCGAATATGTGGGCAGCTTCCTGACCCTGCACCCTACCATTGCCGTTATCAACAATATCGACAACGATCACCTGGATTATTATAAAACTATTGAAAATATCGAGGCAGCTTTCCGCCAGTTCGTCGCCCTGCTGCCGGATTCGGGCTGGCTGGTAGCCTGTGTGGACGATCCCCGGGTGCGGAAAATTTACGATCCCTTCCCCGGCAATAAGATCAGCTACGGCATGGCCAGCGCCGATTATATGCCTTCGAATATCCAGTATGATAACGATGGTTGCCCATCCTTTGACCTGACCTACCGGGGCAAAGCCCTGGGCCGCATTCAGCTCCACGTGCAGGGTACCCATCAGATCATCGATTCTATGGCCGCTTCAGCAGTGGCCCTGCACCTGGGGGCTTCCTTTGCGGATGTAGCCGCTGCCCTGGGGAAATTCCGCAATACCCGCCGCCGCTTTGAATACTACGGCGAGCGGGGCGGCGTGCGGGTATATCACGATTATGCCCACCACCCTGCGGAGATCGCCGCCACCCTGGAAGGCGCCTGCCGCATGTCCCACGGGAAGCTGTGGTGCGTATTCCAGTGCAACAGCTATACCCGGGCCAAGACCCTCTTTACCGGCCGGGTCACCTGCTTCAACCATGCAGACGAGGTCCTGGTGCCGGATATCTATCCGGGCCGGGAGGTGGATGACGGCTCCGTCCATGCGAAGGATATGGTCGCTGCCATCAACGCCTCCGGCGGAAATGCGGTATACCTGGGCACCTTTGAATCCATCCGGGCCTATCTGGCTGCCCATGCCAATCCCGGCGATATTGTCCTGACCCTGGGCAGCGGCGACGTTTACAAGCAAACCAAAAAACTCCTCTAACGCCCCGGTGCTACGCGCCCGGCTATAGCGCGCGCAACGGTTGGCGGGAAGCCTTCCGCAGTGCCCGCGCCCTTCCTTTACAGCCGCCCGGCCCCGGTCCTGCGCGGACGGCTATAGCGCGCGCAAACGTTGGCGGGAAACTCTCGTTCCTACCCGCGTCCTTCGTTTACAGCCGCCCGGCCCCGTAGATTATGGGGCCGGGCTTTTTTCAGGCTCGCGAAAGCAAAGGCTTAGCCCGCTGGATGGGGCCGCATATGCCGCCGGGCCAGGTTCGGCTTGCCCGGCTTTTACGGGGCGGCTTTAAGGAAGGCTAGCAAAGGCCCGAAAATGGGGCGGCGGGTACGCAAAGCGTACACAAAGCAAGGGCCGGGGCCAAGCCCCGGCCCTTGCTTTGGTTTGGCGGGCCTTCGGCCCGCCAAACGTCGCCGCCCCCCGCTGGAATCTTTGCAAACCTCCCTTTCCGGCCGCGTATATCCATCCCTCTTCCTGCATAGAAGAAAAGGCTCCCCATCCACAGGGGAGCCTTTTGACGTTTTTTGCATTATGGAAGCCGCCTCTCCGTGAACAAAGGAGCGCCAGGAAGGGCCTCCCGGCCCGACGCAGGGCGACTATTGCGGACTGGGGTGTTGTAGCGGCTAGAGTTCTGGCCAGCGTTTTTATAGAGCCGTTTCGTCTGCAACCCCCTCAGGCGACTTGCCGCCAGCCCTTTTTACACAGGGGCACCTTTTGGGGGGATCGCAACCCCAATCCAAAACATAAATCACCCAACCAATATAAGCTGACTTCACAAGGGGGCGGCGCTCGGCTCCGCCCCCAGCTGGATTCCAAAGGCCCGGGGATCAGCCCCCGCAAAAGGCCCAAAGCAAACCGGAGCGTCGTGCGCGCGCTTGCAAGCGCACAGCGGAGGCGCAGCGACGGCCTTTTGCGGAGAGGAGGAGCAAGGGAG